>JBPCJT010000051.1:0-11457 GCA_051005015.1 Gemmatimonadaceae bacterium
CACCACGGCGCGTGGCCGGTACGATGTCCGCCACGAGCGCTTTCTCCACCCCTTCCGTGAGCCCAAAGTAGATCCCGTACGTCGCGAACAGGGCCCACGCGTGCCACGAAGCGCTCGCTCGCGCAAAAGCAAAGTACACCGCCGCGTACAGGAGCCACCCGCCTACGATCAGCGGCTTGCGACCCAGACGGTCTGAAAGCGCTCCACCGGGCGTACTGGATGCCGACTTGACGACGTGCAGCATCGCCCAGAGGATCGGCGCAAGCGCCACGGGGACGCCCAGGTCCGCGGCGCGGAGCAGCAGGAACGCATCCGTGGAATTACCGAGCGTGAACACCAGGACGACAGCCAGATAAGCCCAGAAGCGGCGTCCCATGGGTTGGGAGAGGTCAGGACTACTCCCGGGCGCCGGTGTCTCCCGCGGAACATCGCGCACAGCGAAAACAACCACGAGCACCGCCAGCAGCGCCGGAATCGCTGCGAGCGCGAAAACGAGGCGAATTGACGCTCCACTCCACTTGAGGAGCGCGAAAGCAATGAGCGGGCCCACGACCGCGCCGGCGTGGTCCGCGGCTCGATGAAACCCAAAAGCGCGGCCGCGAATATCCGGATGCGCGGAATCCGCTATGAGCGCGTCGCGCGGCGAGGTCCTTATTCCCTTGCCCACGCGATCCGTCAACCGGATGGCGAGAACCTGCCCCGCCGTCTGCGCGATAGCCACGAGCGGCCTTGCCACTGACGCGAGCACGTATCCAGCCACCACCAGCGGCTTGCGCTTTCGCACGCGGTCCGACCACCACCCGCTACCCAGCTTCAGCAGCGCGGCCGTCGACTCCGCCGCTCCCTCGATCGCCCCAACCAGGCTCGCGCTGGCGCCAATGACCGTGCTGAGAAAGAGGGGGAGCAACGGATAGATCATCTCGCTCGAGACATCCGTGAAGAAGCTCACGGTGGCGAGAGAGCGGACGTTCCTGGGGAGTGGGGGACGGGGAGCAGAGTGGGAAGTGGGGAGTGGGGAGGGACTGCTGTTCCCGTGCTTCGCTTCCCCACCCCCCACTCCCCTCTCCCCCCTACCCATTTTCACGACAGTCCCATCCCCCACCTCGCCAGCTCGGTGGGGAAAGCGCCGTAGCTGAGCAGCTCGTGATGGAATTCGGCGAGGGAGAATGCAGCGCCCTTTTGCGTGCGGGCATCATCGCGAAGCCGAAGGATGTCGCGACGGCCGGTTGCGTAGCAAAGTTGATAGGTGGGGTAGGCGCAATACCGGCGAGCTTCCGCCCACGCGCTGCCTGCGTCCAGTGCAAGTTCCTCCTGCAGCATGGTTGCGGCTTCTCCTACCGCCATATCGCGAGTATGCAGCGAGACGTCGAGCTTCACGCGAAGCGCACGCCAGAGCAGGTGGTAAAGCTGGAAGAAGCGTTCCTCTGGCGAAGTCAGAAATCCCTGCTCCGTCATGAGCGACTCACAATACAGTGCCCAGCCTTCCTGGGCCAGCGGAGTGCACAGTATCCGGCGAACGGGTCGCGACAGTCTGTTGGCGGTGAGAAACTGCAGGTGATGTCCAGGGACGCCTTCATGCAGGGCCGTTATGGCCAGCTCGGCGCGGCCGTGAAGGCGCCGCACCTCCCACGCTTGCGGTGTCGTGACGAAAAACGTCCCTGTTTGCTCCAGGTCGTACGCGCCGGGGCCGATGTACGCGGCGATTGGAATGAGGGAACGGAGGAAGTCAGGCGTAGGAGTCACGTGCAGGTCGCCCGGGGGCACTTTCACCAGTGCGCGATCCACCACGAACTTGCGCGCCGAACGCATCGCATCCCTGTATTCCGCCACAATGGCATCGCTGGCGGGGGCATCTTCGCGCAAGCGAGTTGCCACGTCCCTCCAGTGGCTGCCCGGCGAAATCTCGTTCGCGACTCGTGCAATCGCGTCGACAGTCGTGGACTGCAGCAATTCACCGAAGCGGTACAACTCGTCGGCGTTCTCGCGGATCATGTGCGCCGTGTGAAGCTTCAGGTCGAATATATCGCGCCCTATTGCGAATCCCGGCTGAGCTCGCTCCGCCGCGAGCTGCAGCCAATCCCTGTATTCCGTGAGAGCATCCACCGCGGCGGTGCGCGCTGTAATCCACTCTTCAGGAGCGATGCCGCCCGCGTCGACTTCGGCTTTCTCGATTCCCTCGCGCACCAGTAACAGGGCGCCTGGAACCATGGCCAGTGCCATCTCCGTGAGCACCGCGCAAGGCGATGTCAGCACCTCTGCGGCAACGCGCAGAAACGCGGGCAGGGCGCGCAACCGTGCGATGAGGGCGCCCGCGCGTTCGGCGGGTTCGCGCTGCCGCGCCACAAGAACCCACAGGCCCGTTAGCGCGTGCTCGAGATGCCGCGCCGGATTGCGCGCGAAGCTCCGCTCCTGCTCCAGCATGAGAAGGTCGTGTCTGATAGCATGCAGGCCGGCTGTGCGGTCAATCTCGTCCTGGAGCGTTGGAGCGTCTGCTTCTTCCAGGCTGAGACTGCAACTCTTGAGCGCGGTGACATGATCGCGCAGCGCTGCCGGATCGTAGCGCGCCAGCATGCCGTCGAACTGGCGCAGCCCTGCCATCGACGCAGCCACCGGATTCATTTGCCAGCGAAGGTCCAGATACTCCTGAAGGATCCCGGTGAGCGGCAGGGTCACGCGCTGCCGGCTGGTGGCTGGCCGGCAACCTGGGCGGCCGTGATGAGACCAAGCAGCTCGTCATCGCTCAGGGTATGGTCGGAATACTTGGCGGCCTTGAAGATGTGCTGGCACATCGCATCGTCGGCCGCGTCGTAACCGTGCTCCTCCAGCCAGCAGCGCACGTTGGAAAGGCCGGATGAGGGACCTACCTCGATCCTCTGGCCAAGCCCGAAGTCGCCTGCGGGAACGGCGGAGTAGACGCGGTCCGCGAGCCACGAGTGTCCTTTCTTCCGCGCCTTTATAATCGCCGCGGCGTGGACGCCAGTCGCAGTCCGGAACGCGTCCTGCCCCATCACGGGGTAGCTGGCGGAAATGGGAATTCCCGTACAGCGCGAGGCCAGCCCAACGTATTCCGGAAGCTTGCTCAGATCGTGCTGGTGCACGCCGAGCATGCTCAGGTTTATGAGAAGCAGGTCCATCTCGGCGTTGCCGACGCGCTCCCCGATCCCCATCGCGGTACCATGCACGCGGTCGACACCCGCTTCGATCGCGGCCAGGCAGTTCGCGAGGCCCAGCCCCCGGTCGCGGTGTCCGTGCCAGTCCACGAGTACGCGCTCGCCACTCGGCGCGATAATCTTTTCCTTCACGAAACGAACGAGCGCATGAACTCCACCCGGAGTCGCGTGTCCAACCGTATCCGCGATGCAGACGCGCGTGGCGCCCCACCGGATTGCGTTCGAGTACAGCGCGGTGAGAACGTCGGGGGATGCGCGCGTCGTGTCCTCGGTTACGAAGAAGACCGGAAGGCCTTCGCGCACGCAGAACTTCACCGCCTCCTCCGTGACGCGGAGCATCTTGTCGAGGGTCCAGTCTTCGGCATACTGCCGGATTGGAGAGGAGCCGATGAAAGCCGCAACCTCGAGTGGAATCCCCGTCTCCTGAGAGATGCGCGCGATCGGCTCGATGTCGGCTACAACGGTGCGGGCGGCGCAGTCGGCGGCCAGAGGAAGCTTCTGGGTCGCGATTTCACGAGCGACCGCCAGCGTGTCGGCGTACGCGCGCGGCCCTGCCCCGGGAAGGCCGATGTCGGCGGACTGAATGCCCAGGTCCACCATGAGATGAAGGAGGCCAAGCTTGTCTTCGATGGGCGGATTGATGACAGATGGACACTGCAGGCCGTCCCGAAGCGTCTCATCGTTGAGGTCCACGCGGCATTCCGCCCAGTTGAAAGCTGGGGAAACGGAGTTCCAGTCGTAGATCAGGTCGCGTTCGTCCATTCGGTCCCGGAGACGGTCTGCCAGTCGGCATCTGGAATGTAGTTTTTGAATGCCGGGGCGTCCAATGCTCGTTCCCTCTTGCCATTTCGACGTGGCGCGGTCAATTGAGGGCGTGAGCGACAATCTCTCGATGGTGAAAATGTGGCGTGAGCCCCAGGTTGCGGAGGCTCGGCAACGCATTGCGAAGCGGCATTCCGAGATCGTGCGGCAACAGATCGCCATCTCGGAAATTGCGGCTCCTACCGGCGAGGAAGACGAGCGGGGCGAGTGGATCGCGCGGCAATTTCGCGCGCTTGGACTCGCCGACCTGCGGCGTGATGAGGCGGGCAATATCATTGGGAGGCGGCGCGGGGTCACTGAGCAATCGTCAGTCGTCGTTTGCGCGCATCTGGACACGGTTTTTCCGCGAACGGTGAGCGTTGGTGTGCGCCAGGAAGGAGCAGTGCTGATCGGGCCCGGCATTGGCGACAACGGCAGGGGCCTGGCGGCAATGCTGGCAATTGCGGAAGCGATAGACGGGGAGGGACTGAGGACGCAGACATCCATCGATTTTGTCGCGACGACAGGTGAGGAAGGCACAGGTAATCTGCGCGGCGCAAAGTATCTCTTTCAGAACGCGGCGTGTGGGGCTCGTGCAGCCATCATCCTCGATGGTCCGGGAGATGAGCGGATTGTGACACGAGCGCTGGGGTCACGGCGGTATCGCATCACTTACCGCGGACAGGGAGGTCATAGCTGGACGGCGTTTGGGACGCCAAATCCCGTGCACGCGGCGGCCATAGCGGCCGCTCACCTGGCCTCGATCAGATTGCCGGCCTCCCCGCGCACGACGCTATCGGTGGCGCGCATGGGCGGCGGCCTGGCGGTGAACGCCATTCCGGGCGACGGGTGGATCGAGGTTGACCTTCGATCTTCGTCGGCATCAATCATCGACCTGCTGGACTGTGAGATTCGCGCTGCCGCACGTTGCGCCGCAGCCGATCAAAATGAACGTCGCGCGGCCGGAACTGCGCGGCTCTCGTGCGAGATCGCCGTGATCGGTGACCGCCCATGCGGTGAAACGCCGCGCGACCACCCGCTGGTACTTGCCGCGGCGGAATCGACGCGTTTGGTAGGACGCGAGCCGGAGCTGACGGAAGCGTCCACCGACGCGAACGTGCCCATCAGTCTGGGAATACCCGCTATCGCGATTGGCGCCGGCGGCCGAGGAGGGAACGCGCACACGGAAGCGGAGTGGTACGAGAGCTCGGGCGGCGCAGCGGGAATATCGCGTGCACTCGGAATCGTTCTCGGAGCGGCATCGTAGGCCTCAGCCAGCCCGGGCACCGATAACCGCGCTGTGACACCCGAGCACCGGGCACCAGGCACCTCACTCGTGGCGGCTGGCACCCTCCTGGCGACGTTTGAGCCTACTCCGCCCGCACCTCCGAATGATCGCCAAGCGTCACCTCGCCCTTTACTCCCTCAATCAGCGCCTCGTCGCCCACAATTGACTTTTTGAGGACCGAGCGAAGGACTCTCGACCTTGCCCCAATGACCGTGTCGCGAATCACCGACTGCTCAACCGTGCTTCCCGCACCTATCGACACGTTCGGACCTATGGTGGAACCGCTCAGGGTCACGCCTTCCTCGATGTACACCGGGTCGACGATAGTCACCCCGTGTGTGGCTTCCAGCCTGGTCGCACGGCCTTTCTCCAACATGGCGCGATTAGTATCGAGCAGCGTGTCGAGTTTCCCCGCATCGTACCAACCCTCAACATCGATTACTGTGATCCTGGCGCCGTTGTCGATCATGTACTGAAATGCATCGGTAAGGAAATATTCCCCCATGTGCGCGGGCTGTCTCATGACGTGATCGATGCCTTCGTACAGAAGCTTCCAGTTTCTAATGAAATACAGGCCAATGTTCGCGCGCTTCGAAATGGGCGTCTTCGGCTTCTCGACGATCCGCGTCATGTTTCCTTCGCTGTCCGTCACCACGACGCCGAAACGCTGATAGTCCTCGACCTCCTTGACCCAGATAATTCCGTCTGCATCGGTAGTCTTGATTACGGATAGATCGGTCTCGAAGATCGTGTCGACGAAGATGATCAGCACGGGCTGGTCGACGTACGGCCGGGCGAGCTCCACGGCCGAAGCCGTACCGTTCTGCACGACTTGCTCGACGAAAATAGCCGGAAACCCGTACTGGCTTCGCGTAAACGCCTCGACTTTCTCCCTGAGATGTCCAGTGATGTAAACGATCTGCTCGACGTTTCCGAGCTTCTCGAGGTCATCGAGGATGTACGACATCACGGGCTTTCCGGCGACCTTGAGCATCGGCTTTGGCGTGACGTGCGTGTGCGGCCTGAGCCTCGTGCCCTTGCCCGCAAGCGGAATTATTACTTTCATGGCGCGCTGGTGCCCTCTCGTCCGTACCGGTCACTGAGTCTCACAACATCATCCAGGTCCGGCGTCGATGCCTCGAGCACATCGCAGTCGGTGACAGCCTCGAGCTGGTGGACGGTATTGGGAGTGTTACGGAACGCTTCTCCCGCCTTCAACGACACATCGTTCAGCACCCCGTCCTGCTCGACGCGGTAGATCAACTCGCCGGACAGGACGTAAATCGTTTCATCTTTGCGGTTGTGATACTGCACCGAAAGCGCATGCCCGGCCTTGATGTGGAGGATCTTCCCCACATACAGATCGGTATGTGCCCAGATGATCTCGTGTCCCCATGGCTTCGTCACCTTCCTCACTTCCCCTGGTCCGCTCAAGCACGCCTCCTTTAAGGACCGTAAATATACCTGGGTGGACCTGGTTCACTAATGGGGATTGCGGATAGCGGATTGCCAACTGCGAGCGGTGGTTTGTAGTCCGCAATCCGCAATCTACCTTGCCTCGTCAACCCAGTCATGATAGGGCACACTTTCTGCCCTTTCCCTGCTCATGCTTCTCTCTCCACGCCATTTGCCGCGGCTCGCCGCAACAGTCGGCCTCTTCACCAGGTACGGGCTCAAGGACTTCGCGGTCGGCCAGGGCTTACGCGTCATTGCACCCGAAGAGTTCACGGACGACGGGCACGAACAAACCGATGTAGCCGAACGCGCCACTGCGTTCCGCAAGCGTCTCGTCGAGCTCGGACCGGCATTCGTGAAGCTCGGCCAGGTTCTCTCGACTCGCCCCGATCTTTTGCCGGAGCCGTACATCCGTGAGATCGAACACCTGCAGGACGATGTCGGCCAAATCCCCCTTTCGGAAGTCGAAGCGCTCATCCAGAACGAGCTTGGCGGCCGTCTCAGCAAGCTGTTCGCATCTTTCGACGGGGATCCCATCGGCACGGCCAGTCTCGGCCAGGTGCACGCCGCCGAGCTTCGCGACGGACGCGCTGTTGTGGTCAAAGTCCAGCGGCCAGGAATTCGGGACCCGCTCGCGCACGACATGGAATTCTTCCACGAAGTCGCCGAGTTCCTCACCGCGCACACCGAGGCCGGCAGCCGCATCGACATGATCGGGGTGATCCAGCAGCTCGAGCGCGCAATTGCCGACGAGCTGGATTACCGAACGGAAGCCCGAAACGCCGCCGTATTTCGCAGGGCACTTGCGGGCTTCCCGCGCATTCTCATACCAAAAGTCATCGAGGCATACTCATCCGAGCGTGTGCTCACCACTGAGCGTATTCGTGGCGTAAAGATTCAGGACATCCCGCCAATGACTCGCATCGAGCACGACTTCGGCCCGCTTGCGGACGAATTCGCCAAGGCATACCTGCAGCAGATCACAATCGACGGACACTTCCACGCCGATCCTCACCCTGGCAACGTTTTCATCGTTCTGCCGGGCATGGAAAATCCGTGGACGCCATCTGAAATCGCCGCCGGCGAACGGCGCACGGAAACGCGTGCGGCGGTAACGGCTATCGGCAAAATGGAGCAGGAAGCGCAGGCGGACGCGGCACCGGCGCCGCCAGCGGACGGCCCCAAGCTCGCCCTCATCGATTTCGGGATGACGGCGCGTCTTCCGGAAGCACTCAAGGACGCGATCGTAAGGCTCCTGCTGAACATGGCCGACAACCGGGGCGATGCAGCCGCCGACACGCTCATCGAGATGGGAAAGGCAACCGAGACGTTCGACCGCGCGGGCTACACCAGTGATATCGCGGCCCTCATCGCGCGGAACTATGATCGTTCGGTTGGCGACGTTCAATCGGGTGTCGCCATGTACGAGATGATCAACATCTCATACCAGCGGGGCCTCAGGCTGCCGAGCGAGTTGACCCTTCTGGCCAAGGCGATGTTCAATCTCGACGCCGTCAGCCGCGCGCTCGATCCGACCTACAACCCGGTGGATGCAATTCGCTCGTACGGGAACAGGATCGCCTCCGATCGCGCGAAGAAGGAGCTGTCGCCGAGCCGGCTGTTTCAGATCGCCACGCAGACTTCGGATCTTCTTACGGTACTTCCGCACCGCATCGACGTCATCTCCAGCCGGCTGGCAGCAGGCGAGTTCATGCTCCGCATCGACACGCCAGCGGTGCCGGTGTTGTTGCAGGCCCTGCACAAGATCGCGAACCGGATTTTTTCAGGGCTGGTGCTCTGCGGGTTGCTGGTCGCGAGCTCGATGCTAATGCCCTACAGACGTTCGCTAGGCACCATCGGCTTCGTGATCGCGGCTGCGCTGGGATTGTACATGGTGACGAGCATCCTGGTCGGGGATCGGAAGAAACGAAAGTGAGAAGTCAGACGTGATCAGTGAGACGTGGGACCGTGATACGTGATACGTGATATTACGTTGCCGAACCCGCCATGAGCTTGCCGCGCAGCGTCGACAAGCGCTTGCGAACCGAACCGTCCATCACTGAATCACCGACTCGCACGATGAGTCCGCCAAGAATCTCGGGACGCACCGTAAAGTGCGGCACAACCGTCTTTCCGAGCGCCTTCGAGATTCCCGATGCAATCTCCGACTCCGCTGAAGCGTCAGGCTGATAGGCAACCGTGACCTCCGCGTGCACTCTGTTCTGCTCGACATCCACAATCCGCTCATACTGTATCGCGATCTCGGGAATGAGCTTCTGCCGCCGATGCGAGATCACCGCCTGCAGGAACTTCACGAACAGGCGCGGATACCTGTCCTGGAATGCCCTGGCGATGATCTCGTTCTTTGCCTGGGCTGTAACTCGCGGGGCCTCGAGAAACTGACGCAACTTCTCCTCGTGCTGAATGGCGCTCGCAACATCCTGGATCATCTTCCCCCAACCGCTGAGATCGTCCGCCTTGCGCGCGAGGGCGACGAGCGCCTCCGCATAGTTTGACGCAATCGTCGGTTCACGCATCAGTTTCTCGTCTTTCCGCCGGTGCTGAGCGTGCCGAGAAAGTTCTCTACGAGCCTGCGGTTGGTCGGCTCGTCCAGATCCTTCTCGATCACCTTGCTAGCGCCTTTGATCGCGAGATCGACCGCTTCCCTGCGGAGCTCGGCAATCGCGCGATCGCGCTCGGCGCCAATCTCGCGACGGGCGCGATCCATCGTCTCCTGCTGTTCCCGCCGGGTGAGGGCCAGCATATCGGCACGCATCTTCTCACCCGCGGCCCGCCCCTCCGCGATGTACCGCTGCGCCTCCGCTCGCGCGTTCTCGATCGCCTCACGCTGTTCCGCAAGTAACCTGGCCGCCTCATCACGGTCCCGCTTCGCCTCGTCCAGGGCACGCTGCAGCATTGCCTCACGCTCGGCCACCGCGGCAGTGATCGGCTTGAAAGCGAACTTCGACAGCACTACAAGCAGCAGCAAAAAGACGATCAGCGTCCAGAACATCAGGCCGCCGTTCAGCGTCAGGAGGTCGCCGCCGCCGGCGGCTTCGTGCTCCTGCGCGGCAACGGGAACAGAAACCAATGCGAGCAGCAAAGTCTTTAGAAAAGCCGTACGCATGAGATCACCGAATAATGAGAAATGTCGAGTGGAAGGGCCCGGGGTCCCTCCAATCGGGAGACTGGAAACTGCGAACTGCAAACTGCAAAGTTAAAACTTTCCCTGAATCTGGAACGCCACCACGACACCGAAGAGCGCCGCGCCTTCGATGAGCGCCGCCAGAATGAGAGCAGCGGTCTGAATACGGCCAGCCGCCTCGGGCTGACGCGCCATTCCTTCCACCGCCTGGCCGCCAATACGCCCAATACCAAGACCCGCGCCGATAACGGCGAGGCCAGCACCCAGTCCCGCCCCAATCAGCGCCAAACCGTTGCTGTTCGTACCCTGAACCGCCGCCTGCAGCATGGGAAAAATGTCAGCTATGATCATCGCGTAGCTCCGTACTGAATCGTTTGTCCCTCCCCGCTCCGCGCCCAGCATCACCAGACGCCGCTCGTCACCGAGGCCCGGGCCTCAACGAGCTTCCCCAACCATTCGGCCGGGTACACCCCCCGCGAGCGGAGCATCTCTCGCGAGTAATCAAGACAACTGCGAACTGCGATGTGCGATTGTAAGCTGCGATCTGCCGAGCTGTCTCACCAGGGATGGAAAAGGTTCACCCGTTCCCCTCGCAGTTCGCAGTTCACGCACCACGCACACATATCACCCCTCACGTATCGCCTTCTAATGCGCTTCCCTTACCTGCCCGATGAACACGCTCGCGAGCAGGGAGAAGATGAACGCCTGAAGGAATGCCACAAACAACTCGAGCATCATGATTGCCACCGCCATCAAGAGCGGGGCAACCGCCGTGAATTTGGCGGGCCAACCGGCGCCGACAAATCCGAAGAACAACCCCAGTAGAGCGAGCACCACGATGTGACCCGCGGTCATGTTCGCGAAAAGACGAATCGCCAGCGCGAATGGCTTCGTGAGCTTACCAATGATTTCCACGGGCGTCATGATCACGAAGAGCATTATTCGTAGCGGCAGCGACAGATCCTTGTTCCAGTAGAAAATCGTGTTGAGGTAGCCCACCCCCTGCGCCCTCATACCCGCCACCTCTACTACGATCAGCGTGATTATGGCGAGCGTAGCCGTGACGGAAATGTTGCCGGTCGCGGTCGAGCCGTAGGGAATGAGGCCAAGCAGGTTGGCGACCAGAATGAAGAAGAAGAGCGTCAGCACGAAGGGGACGAACTTTTCCCCGTGATGACCGACATTCGGAAGAATTACCTCGTTCCGGATGTACAGCACCGTAGCCTCTATTCCAGCCGCGAATCCGCGCGGAACACCGGCCGCATGGTGGTGGCGCTTGTGCGCGACGGCAGCCGTAATGAGCAGGAGAGACGCCAGAAATGCCGCTACAAACAGCATGACAACGTGCTTCGTCGGCGACAGGTCGAGCGTAAGGGGCCCCACATGAACGGGCGTCCACACCGGAAGTTGGACTTCCCTGTAGAAAGGCGGAGCCCAGTACGGCACCTCCATATGGTGCGAATCGGTTATGTGCGGAGTTATGTAGTCCGGTTTGGCGGACGACGCCGCGACCTGCCCGGCCACGGCGGGCTCATCGTGGGATTCCTGGGCCGGCAGCGACAGATCCTTGTTCCAGTAGAAAATCGTGTTGAGGTAGC
>JBPCJT010000052.1:0-5397 GCA_051005015.1 Gemmatimonadaceae bacterium
GCTGTGCAGTGCGAACACTGCCTGCTGGAATGTGGGGATGATGCCCCACATTTTTTTGTTCTTGGCCCTTTTGGAAGTAGCATGAAGGACGCGCTGGAACCCATTGTAGTGGAAGAGCTTGAGAAACTGAACTACGATCTGTTCGAGATGCGCCGGGGCGGCTCCCGGTCGCGGCCCGCCCTGGACATTCGAATTGACAGGCGGGATGGCGCGGCGGTCACGGTCGATGACTGTGCAAAGGTTTCTCGCGCGATCGCAGCCCGGTTGGATGCCGATGGAGTCGGTGAGCGCTATGTGTTGGAGGTATCCTCGCCTGGAGTGGAGCGGCCTCTTCGAAGCGCTCATGACTGGCGCCGGTTCGCGGGACGCCGGGTTACTGTTTTGAGCGAGGCGGTGGGCGGAAGGGAAGAGGTGGAAATACTGAGAATCGAAGGCGAGGAAGGCGCTGAGGACGTTGTAATTCGCACTCCGCGCGGGGAAGAAAAGCGAATTCCGTTGGCCGGCGTGAGAGAAGCGCGGCTGGCGTTTCACTGGTAATTGGGGAGAAATGGCCGATGGTCAGTTCGGGAGACATACTCACGGCGATTCGCGAGATATCCAACACAAAGCAGTTGGATCGCGCCGAGCTGCACGGCCTCCTGGAGGATGGCATCTTTGCCGCCCTCGCCAAGCGATTTGGTCCTAACGTGCAGGCCGAGATCGATATTGATGAAGAGAAGGGTGACATTCGGATAGTGCGTTTGCGAAACGTGGTGGGCGAGGTGACTGATGCCAGCCGTGAGATCACCCTCGAGGAAGCAAAGTTCTACAACGAAGAGTTCGAGGTTGGAGACGTCGTCGAAATAGAGGTCGACTTCGCGGAGTTTGGGCGGATGGCCGCACAGGCCGCCAAGCAGCGGATTCTCCAACGCGTTCGGGAGCGCGAGCGGTCACGCATTCGCGACGAGTTTGCGACTCGTGTGGGCGAGCTGCTGTCGGGAGAGGTTCAGCAGATCGAGCGTGGCAAGCTCGTGATCATGATGAACAAGTATCGTGAGGCGGAAGCGATCATGCCTTACCGCGAGCAGAATCATCGTGAGCACTTCCATCAAGGTGAGCCGATACGGGCCGTTCTCAAGCGGGTCGAGGAGACACCCAAGGGCCCACGCCTGATTTTCAGCCGCGCAGATGGATTGTTCGTCAAGGCACTCTTCAAGCTCGAGGTTCCGGAGATTCAGCAAGGGATTGTCGAGATACGCGCGGTCGCACGGGAAGTCGGTTTTCGCTCGAAGATCGCGGTCTTCTCGCGCGACGACTCCGTCGATCCCGTCGGCGCGTGCGTTGGCCTCAAGGGATCGCGTGTGCAAGCTGTGGTGAACGAGCTTGGCGGCGAACGCATCGACATTGTTCCATGGTCGGCTGATCCTGAGCGCTTCGCCAAAATGGCGCTCGCCCCCGCCAGGGTCGCGCGGGTTTTCAGTGATGCGGCAGCCAAGACGATCCAGGCGGTTGTCGATGAGGACCAGCTTTCCCTGGCCATTGGGAAAAATGGGCAGAATGTGCGGCTCGCTTCCGAGTTGACGGCGTGGAAGATCGACCTGTATTCCAGCCGGGAGTGGCTGGAGCGCGGGGGCGAGACTCCGTTGTTCGCGCCACTTCCGGAAGAGACGGATTCTGCCGCTGACGTCAGTCTGTCGGAGATAGAAGGTCTTGGACCGGCTACGGTAGCCGTTCTGGAGGAAGCCGGTTATCGCACATTGAATGACATTATCGATCTGGAGCGTGAGGACCTTCTTCGGTTGCCGGGAATCGCACCGGAGGAAGCCGATCGAATCATGGCAATGCTCGATGAGCTGACGGAGGACGGCGGAGAAGAATCTGCCACCGCGCGTGGAAGCGGTGGTGGTACCGCAGGTACGGACGGGTCGCTAGCGTAGTGTCGGCCGATGACTCTGAGCAACGCCTGCTCAGACTTGTTGGCCTAGGGTTACGCGGTGGATTGGTAGTAGTGGGTGTGGATCGGGTTCGAGAGGCTGCTCGGCGTGGAAAACTGCTGTTGGCGATCGTCGCGCCTGACGCCGCACAGAATAGCCTCGACAAGGTGGTGCCATTGCTGGATGCGCGTCGTGTGCGGCGCGTTACCGGGCCTGGCGCGGCCGCGTTGGGTGGGGCAGTGGGCCGTGAGTCCACTGCGGTGGTTGGTGTTGTAGATCGAGATCTCGCTAATGGAATTCGCGAGATCGTGGATTCGAAGCCGGGCGGGGCGCATTAGGAGGATTGTTTGATAAAGCTGCGAGTGAATGACCTAGCCGGTGAATTCGGCGTCTCCAATGACGAGCTGCTCAGTCTTCTCCGGCAGATGGATGTGCCGGTGCGAAGTCACCTGAGCGAAATTTCGGACGATCAGGTTGCACGCCTGCGCGCACGTTGGGAACGAGAGAAACGCGTGCGAGCTGAGAAGCCGGCGACGGCTCCTGCGCGTCGTCGTCGCTCGGCGGCGGCTGCCCCGCCACCAAAGCCGGCCAAACCGGCCGAACCTGAAACGGAAGTTGGCGCGGAGCCAGCAGCGACGGCCGTAACCGGCGCCAAAATCCGGCGGCGGCGGGCCGTCGATGTTGCAGCGGCAGCGTCGCTAGCTGCCGAGGTGGAAGCAGCCTCTGCGGAAGCCGCAGCTGGCAAACTGGCTGTCGAGGAGGCAGCCCTGTTTTCGGCTGGGGACGCTGAGCCGGCTCCAGACACGTTTTCCGCGGAGACCGCAACCGAGTCACTCGAAAAGCAGGCCACGGCGGTTGTGGCGATCGCTGACTCGCCTGAGGGGAATGAGGCCGTAGAGTCGCCGGTTGTGCCCCTGGAGCCGCGCGCACGCGCCGGTACTCGTACGCAGACTCCTCCCTCAGGCGGTGCGATCCCGTACACGCCGCCGCCGCGGCGCCCGACTCCGGTGAGCCGCGACTGGCAGTCTGCACGCACGCCACCTGGTGGTCAGCGTCCAATGCCCGTAGCGTCGGCCGTGCCTTTCGCGCCACCCCGCCCCATTGCGACCGGAGTACCTGGCGGATCGAGTGGAGGCTCCAGCGGCGGAGCCGCGGGCGCCACGACTGGGCGTCGCGATGACAAGCGCGGTGGCAAGCGCAGGAAGAAGCGCGGTTCCGTGGACCAGGAAGCGGTGACGGCTAATATCTCCAAGACCATGACCGCCATGCGCGGCGTCACAGGTCGCCGGGTGCAGCGGCGCGACGATGTTGAGGCTCGCGAGGAAATGGAGGCCCAGCGCGCCGAGTTGATAGAGCGTGAAAAGAAGACCGTTCACGTCAACGAGTTCATCACGGTAAGCGAACTGGCGGAAACGCTCAAGATTTCCGCAACTGAGATCGTCGGGTTCGCATTTAAAAACCTCGGTTTGATGGTAACGATCAACCAGCGGCTCGACTTCGACCAGATAGAGCTCATTGCGGGCGAGTTCGGATTCCGTGCCGTCCGCGAAGCGGAATACTCCATCGAGGCGAATAAGCCGGAAGCTGACGCGAAGGAGGATCTCGTCTGGCGTCCGCCCGTCGTCACAATCATGGGTCACGTCGATCATGGAAAGACGTCGCTTCTCGATTACATACGCAAGGCGAACGTGGTGGCGGGCGAGGCGGGCGGCATCACCCAGCACATTGGTGCGTATCACGTCACGCTGGCAAACGGGCGGCATATCACGTTCCTGGACACACCTGGCCACGAAGCATTCACTGCGATGCGCGCACGCGGTGCGCAGGTTACGGATATCGTTGTTCTCGTTGTGGCCGCTGACGATCAGGTGATGCCTCAAACGGTGGAGGCCATCTCCCACGCGAGGAATGCGGGCGTGCCGATGATCGTGGCGATCAACAAGATCGATCTGCCCTCGGCGAACATCGCCAAGGTAAAGCAGGACATGTTGCAACACGGCGTAGTGCTCGAGGAGTTCGGCGGAAATACGCTTTCGACGCCGATATCAGCCAAGAAGGGAACCAACGTGGCCGAGCTACTCGACCAGCTTCTGCTCCAGGCCGAGATCCTGGATCTCAAAGCGAATCCAAATCGCCGCGCCTCCGGTGCAGTCGTGGAAGCGCAACTCGATCCTGGCAAGGGAGCGGTCGCTACAGTACTCGTGCAAAACGGAACTCTGAGAGTAGGCGACGATTTCATATGTGGTCTCTTCTCGGGACGCGTTCGGGCGCTGCTGGACGAACGCGGCAAGCCCGTGAAGGAAGCGGGGCCCGCGATTCCTGTGCAGGTGCTGGGCCTCACCGGGACCCCGATGGCGGGCGATCAGTTTCTTGTGGTGGAGGATGCCACAGAGGCGCGCGAAATTGCACAGCGCCGCGAGCGGCTTGACCGTGAAGCCAGAAGCCGTCGCACGAGCAAGGGCATCGTGTCACTCGAGGACTTCATGTCGCAAACCGCGGCCGGAGAGCGCCGCACCCTCAAGCTGCTAATCAAGGCCGACCAGGGCGGCCCGGCGGAGGCGCTGGCCGATTCCCTGGGACAGCTCTCGAATCAGGAAGTCTCCGTGGACGTGATTCAGCGTGGCGTCGGAGCTGTCACCGAGAGCGACATTCTGCTCGCCAAGGCATCCGGGGCCATCATTATCGGATTCCACGTTCGCCCCGATACCAAGGCGCGCGCGGTGGCCGAGCGTGAGGGAGTAGACATCAAGTTGTATCGCGTCATCTACGAGGCAGTGGCGGATGTGCGCGCCGCGCTGGAGGGGATGCTGCGTCCCGAAGAGCGGGAAGTCATCGCTGGTGAGGCGGAAGTGCGCGAGTTATTCCGCGTTCCCAAGATAGGCGTGATCGCTGGTTGCTCCGTGCGTAACGGCGTTATCAATCGCCAGAACCGTGTGCGCGTCATCCGGGACGGAGTTGAAGTCTACGATGGCTCCATCGGTTCGCTTCGCCGCTTCAAGGACGACGTTCGCGAAGTTCGTGATGGGTTCGAGTGCGGTATCGGCATTGACAACTTCAACGACATCAAGGTAGGCGATGTAATCGAGAGTTATCGCAAGGAAGAAGTGGCGCGCACACTGCAGCCGAACGCGTAAGCCCTCTGATGGTGATTGGTGTGGTGTCGTGGGAATTGCATATCCCGGGCGCCGGATCGCTGAAAGAGAAGAGGTCGGTTGTGAAGAGCCTCAAGGACAGGCTGCACAACGAGTTCAGCGTTTCAGTCGCCGAGACAGGACATCACGACGTTTGGCAAAGAGCCGAAGTTACAGCGTGCGTGGTGTCGTCCGAACGACGCCACGCGGAATCAGTGATCTCGGCGGTAGATCGTTTCGTGGCTTCCTCGCCGTTCTGTCGCATCATCGATTCCGTCACGACTTATCTCTAGTTGCCCGGGGCTTTCGACCCCAGTTCCCTGACCCGTGGCCCCGCTTCCAATGGCACAGAA
>JBPCJT010000053.1:0-27179 GCA_051005015.1 Gemmatimonadaceae bacterium
CCGCAACGGTTACCGATAAGCATCGAATCACACTGCGTGTAGTTGCGCGCGTTATCCGCCTTCGGCATCACCTTCACTCGACCGCGGTAACTGTTGTTTCCCTGGCCGGCAGAGATTCCCTTGGAGATTATCGTGCTCTTGGTATTCTTGCCGATGTGAATCATCCTCGTGCCCGTGTCCGCCTGCTGGTGATTGTTGACCACCGCAACGGAATAGAATTCCCCAGTCGAATTATTACCCTGGAGGATGACGCTCGGGTATTTCCAGGTAATCGCGGAGCCGGTCTCGACCTGGGTCCAGGAGATCTTGGAATTCACGCCGCGGCATGCACCCCGTTTCGTAACGAAGTTATAGATGCCGCCCTTGCCCTCCGCGTCTCCGGCAAACCAGTTCTGGACGGTCGAATATTTGATAGTCGCGTTGTCGAGCGCGATAAGCTCCACTACGGCTGCATGAAGCTGGTTCGTGTCGCGCTTGGGGGCGGTGCAACCCTCCAGATAGCTCACGTACGAACCTTCGTCAGCGATGATCAGCGTGCGCTCGAATTGACCCGTATTCTCGGCGTTGATCCGGAAATACGTCGAAAGCTCCATGGGGCAGCGAACCCCCTTTGGAACGTAGACGAAGGAGCCATCGCTGAAGACGGCGGAGTTTAGCGAGGCAAAAAAGTTGTCGCTATATGGAACCACGGTGCCGAGATACTTTTCCACGAGCTCGGGGTGGTGCTGAACCGCTTCGCCGAAGGAACAGAAAATGATACCCAGCTTTCCCAGCTCCTCCTTCATAGTAGTCCCCACCGATATGCTGTCGAAAATCGCGTCCACCGCCACGCCCGACAGCTTCTTCTGCTCAGTGAGTGAGATTCCCAGCTTCTCGTAGGTGCGCAGCAGCTCGGGGTCGACCTCGTCGAGGCTGCCGAGCGGCTTGATGTTTCTTGGCGCCGAGTAGTAGATAAGATCCTGGTAATCGATCTTCGGGTAGGTGACGTTCGGCCAGTGCGGCTCCTTCATGGTGAGCCAGCGCTTATAAGCCTTCAGCCGCCAATTTATCATGAAGGCGGGCTCGCTCTTCTTGGAGGCTATGAGCCGGACGACGCCTTCGTCCAGCCCCCGGGGAATGGTGTCGGCTTCGATGTCGGTGACGAAGCCATATTGGTACTCGCGAGTAACCAGCGATTCTATAGAAGAGCTCATGCCGACAAAGTTACTCGGGATTACGTCAACTCACAATCGAGGCCCCCAGATCGGCCATTGGCTCCTGACCGGTTTTATCTGAGCATGAAGAATAGAGCCACTACCACCACTATAACGAGCCCGGCGACTAGTAAGGGATTAATCCCCTTTGTAGAAGCGAATGCCGCGACTTCGCCCGTCTGAATGGCTTCCTGGTGCAGGATCGTCTCACGGCGCGAAAGGTCGTCTTCGAGCGCCTCGGTGGGTTCCACTACCTTGGCGCCGGAAGGCAGGGTTTGCGTGAACTTGAGGGTGGTGTTGCCAATGCGTAGCTGATCCCCCTCGCCCAGGAAGCGCGGCGCACTGAGTTTCTCATCATTGAACAACGTTCCAGCGGTTCCCGAAGAGTAGATCGCGTAACCGCCGGCTTCGGCGCGAATATCGGCATGATGCCTCGAGACCTGGGGATCCCGGATTACGATGCCGTTTACGTCCCGGCCAATGTGTACCGAGCGCTTCCTTAAATGGAATGCTTGACTAGTCGCGGACTCGACAAGATACCAGTCACCTCGAGCGGCCTGGCTCGCCGCTGGCCTGGCATCGTTTTGGTTCGCAAGAAAAACGAACTGCGCGCTCCCGGCGCAAACGACATCGCCAGCGCCCAGTGTCGCACCCGAAGTCGTTACCTGCCTACTGTTTACGACTACAATGTTCTGGTCCGTCGCGGGGACAATCCTGGCACCCGACGCCCCTTCGAGATTAATGGTAAAGTGGCGCGCGCCCAGGTCTTTGCCAGGAATACGCCAAGCGGCCTGCGCGCCGCTTCCCACAGTGGTTTCTGGCGCGAGCTCGCGCGTCTCGCCGTCTAGATCAAGAAATGGCATCAGTCGCTCTCCAGCCGCCAAGCGGCATATCGGGGCATATCGGATGGTATATCGATGTCCTGCAGAATACCGGGATCATCGACGGAAACTTCGTACACGCGATCGCCGAGTGCTCGAACTACGGTTTGTGCGCCCCCGCTTTCCACCGTCATCAACTCCTCCCACGCGCCGCGGTCAAAAAACGCCGGGTGACCACGCCGGCCTTTGTAAGTAGGTAGCACTATGTGTGCTCGCGTGCGACGGTGAGCATCCGCCATCGCAATTACGCTCTCGGAAACGACAAACGGATGGTCCACGGGCCATAGAAAGGCGCCGCGCACAAGGGTTCCAACCAGCTGTATGAGTCCCAGCCTTACAGAGACGACTTGCTCCCCCTTTGAGTCCCGGTTCCGGACAGTTCTGGCGGGTGGCGGCACCAAGACCCCATCAGGGACGACCGCAATTATGGGTTGTGCGCCCGCCTCTGCCGCTGCTCTGACTATCACATCAAGAAACCGCTCTCCAGATGGAAGCGTGGCGCAAGCCTTGGGCTCGCCAAACCGCGTCCCAGCCCCCGCTGCGAGTACGATGCACCCGAAGGGCTCCGCCATCGTGAGACTCATTAATTGGCACTCAGAAAAGTTATCGCGCGCCGGAGAAGCGCCGACGCCAGCTCCACTTTGTACGCATTTCCGGCAAGAGGGCTCGCATCGTACAAGGCTCGTTCCGCCAGGGTCACGGTATCGTATTCGTCCAGATTGCCGGAAGCAATATCTTCTTCGATTGACGATGTTACTCGCCACGGTTTCGGAGCGACGCCTCCCAGCACGACGCGAACGTCGCCATCTCTTCGTTTTACCGCCGCGAGGCTAACTAGCGCAAAATCCCAGCTTCCCCGCTGCATGAGTTTGTCATAGTTCTGGCGTTCGCCCGCGCTTACGGCAGGGATTTCCACCGCCACGACAATCTCCCCGCGGTCGAGTGCAGTCTCCTGATCCATACGCACGCTGGACATCGTGAAGAAGTCTTCCACTGTAACCGTTCTGGTGCCCAGTTTGCCAGTTATCTCGACCTGGGCATCTAATGCCGTCAGGACCACGGCCGGATCTGACGGGTGCACGATGTAGCATGGACCACCGCCGAGTATCGCGTGATACTGATTCTCCCCAAGCTTGGCGGGACAGTCGGAGCCGCCATTCTTGAGGCACTTAATGTTCCGTCGGAAGTACCAGCAGCGCGGGCGCTGGCAAAGGTTTCCACCAAGTGTTCCCATGTGGCGCAGTGCGGCGGTTCCGACTGAGTTGCATGCCTGCGAGAGCGCGGGGAAGTTACGCTGGATCTCCGCATGCTTGGCGATGTCGCTGATGCGCGCTCCAGCACCCAGCCGCATGCTACCGTCGTCTCGAGCATGAATGCCGCGCCATCCGGGAATTCCGCTCAGAGCGACCAGCTCGCCTGGTTCCGCGAGCCCTTCCTGCAGGAAGACCAGGAGATCGGTGCCGCCGCCAATAGGCAGTGCATCAGCTTCGGCAAGGTGCCGCGTGGCGTCGTCCAGAGAGGTGGCGCGATGATAGGAGAATGGGTGCACGGAGCCGGAAAGTTGCAACCCTTATCGCTGATGCACAACGGGCCCGACGTATCGTCGGGTCCGTTGTGCATGGACTATTCCCGACCCTGGATCCTCACCTTTCCGATGTTGTCTCGCAGTTGAGGAACGTGCCGTTTTCCGGATCTCGGCAGGAATCTGTCTCGCTCCCACCATCGAGCGTATCGTCGCCGACATGCCCATTCAGCGTATCGTTGCCAGAGTTTCCTTGCACCGAATCATCTCCCACATTTCCCTGAAGATTGTCGGCGCCGGCACCACCGTGGAGGTGATCGTCGCCCTCGCCGCCTTCCATGAAATCATTACCGTCCTGGCCGAAGAGGTGATCGTTTCCGGCACGTCCGAAAACTCGGTCGTTGCCATTTCCGGCGCAGACCAGATCGTTCCCTCCCTTGGCATCGATAATGTCACGTCCATCCGTCCCCACGATTACATCGTCGCCATCCGTTCCATCGATCATCTTTACTGAACCTGCCCCGTCCTTGAAGTGGCCGCCGGCGTTAGGCATGTCGGTGTAAATGGTAGCTGTTTTCCCCTCGCAAACCGGAGGCGCTCCACCAGTCAGGGCCCGCTCTTTTGGTCCTATAAGTAGCGCCACCGTGAGCGGTAGCGCGGAAACTATCAGGGATCTGATCACTGCTCCTCCAAATTAGGGAGAACTCCTGCCCGGTAGCATGAGCAACATTCGTTCCCTGTTATACCCCGGGGAGCGAGGGGGTTTCATGGTGGCGGTTCACAGTGCTTCCGGGGGCTGAGAACTTGCTGCGTCAGCGACGCGGGCTCACTAGCTTGCGCGACCGATTCCAGAACCACGGTAAGACAACGATAGCGGCGGACTGCGAACTGAAGGAAGACTGAAGGGTTCACCTGACACATCACGGTACTTGCCCGAGCATCGGACACCGCGCTGTGACAACCGTGCACCGTACACCGGACTCGTGGCTGCTGCAACTTCCATGGCCTTCCACTCAAATGTTACCAATCTGCGGAACAGACTACCTGGATGACATCCCCATGAGGAACCAATGCCCACGACTTTAACGAAGAACGCACGGATAAATGAAATCCCCCCCCGCCCGCTTGGCCGGACCGGTGTCGAGGTCTCTGCCCTTGGCCTCGGCGGCTATCATCTCGGCCTCATCTCGCGTGAACGCGACGCCATTGAGATCGTGCGCGAGGCGATCGACGCCGGAGTCACCTTCATGGATAACGCCTGGGAGTACCACGATGGTAAAAGTGAGAGGCGAATGGGAAAGGCGCTCTCGGGAAACTGGCGCGATCGGGTCTTCCTCATGTCCAAGGTGTGCACGCATGGTAGGGATGCAAAGACCGCGATGCGGCAACTGGAGGAATCGCTGCGTCGCCTGGGAACCGACAATCTCGATCTCTGGCAGATCCATGAGGTGGCCTACTACAACGATCCGCAACGTCACTTCATGAAGGGTGGCGTCGTTGAAGCGCTCACCATGGCGAAGGAGCAGGGCAAAGTGCGCTTCGTTGGATTTACGGGTCACAAGGATCCGACGCTGCACCTGGAAATGTTGTCCTATGACTATCCCTTCGACACGTGCCAACTGCCCCTGAACGCATTCGATGCGAGCTTCCGAAGCTTCGAGCAGAAGGTGCTACCGGAGCTGAACAGGCGCGGCATAGGGGCTATCGGGATGAAGAGTCTTGGCGGCGAGGGAGATCCCGCCAAAAAGCGGGCGATCACGGCGCGGGACGCGCTCCGGTACGCGATGAGCTTGCCGGTCGCCACGACGGTTAGCGGAATAGATTCGCTGAGGGTGCTACGTCAGAACCTCAAGGTGGCACGCGGTTTCACACCATTCATGCCGAAAGAGATGAGGGCGTTACGTGAGCGAGTCGCGAGATTCGCGGAAGACGGCCGATTCGAGACGTACAAGGTCACCGCCAAGCATGAAGGAAGTATCGGCCGCAAACAGCATGGATTTCCGAGCGAGAAGGAAATGGCGGAGTAGGGTGGCGCAGACGGTTTATTCATGCTGGCGGCCTCGTCGGCGAGCACCTACTTTTGGGGCTTTGGCAGGCCCCGGAGGTAAGGCCACTGACCGCTCTTCTCGACCGTCTGCAGGGCGCCCTGCGCCATCGCTACGCTATCGATCGCGAGATCGGTCGTGGTGGTATGGCGAGTGTCTACCTTGCGCGCGATCTTCGGCATGAGCGCGCCGTGGCACTCAAGGTGCTGCACCCCGAGCTTGCCGCCACACTCGGCGCCGATCGCTTCCTGCGCGAGATTCGCCTGGCGGCCAGCCTGCAGCACCCACACATACTGCCGCTCCACGACTCGGGAGAGGCCGAGGGACTTCTTTACTACGTCATGCCCTACGTGGCCGGCGAGTCCTTGCGCGAACGACTCAACCGGGAGCAGCAGTTGCCGGTCGACGACGCGGTCACGATCGCGTGCGAGGTGGCGGACGCCCTGTCGTGCGCGCATGAGCAGGGAATCGTGCACAGGGACATCAAGCCCGAGAACATTCTGCTTTCCCGTGGACACGCCATGGTTGCCGACTTCGGAATCGCCAGAGCAGTGAGCGAGGCCGCTGGTGAACGGCTTACCGAGACGGGCCTTGCTGTTGGTACACCCGCGTATATGAGTCCTGAGCAGGCAGCAGGGGAGTCGGAGCTGGGTGCTCCTTCGGACGTTTACGCGCTTGGCTGTGTTCTCTACGAGATGCTTGGCGGCGAGCCGCCATTCACGGGGCCCACTGCGCAGGCGATAATCGCGCGGAGACTGACCGATACTCCCAGATCCATCCGTGCGACGCGCGAGACCGTGCCCATTCACGTAGAGCAGGCCGTCATGCGAGCGCTTTCGCGGTTGCCGGCTGACCGCTTCCGAACTACACGGGATTTTGCCACCGCAGTGGGTGTGTCGCCACTTCCTTCGGTTGAGACACCATCTCCACCGAGTGGCGGCAAGGTGGTTCGCACGCGATGGCTCCGGGCGGCCGCTGTGATCGTGGCAATCGGAGCGTTCGCCGCCGTGTACCGCGGCATTAGCCGGAGCACCGTGGTGACTTCCACCGCGGACGCGCCGACGCCCTCCGCGGCCGTCGATGGACCGATCAAGTCCATTGCCGTACTGCCGTTCGTGAACATGAGCGACGACGCGGCGAACGAATACTTCAGTGATGGGATGACGGAGGAACTGATCAACGCATTGGCAAAAGTCGGGGAACTGCGAGTTACCTCGCGCACATCGGCGTTTACGCTGAAGGGGAGTAAGGCCAGCATCCGCGAGATCGCGGACATGCTCAAGGTCAATGCGGTGCTGGAGGGAAGTGTGCGGAAGGCTGGTGATCGGCTTCGCGTGACGGCACAACTCATCAATGTGAAAGATGACTCCCCGCTTTGGTCCAACACCTACGAGCGGACGCTAGCCGACGTGTTCGAAATGCAGGATGAAATTGCTCGCGCCATCGTGGATGCCCTGCGTGTCCGGCTCGCGAGTAATTCAACCGCACCCCTCGTGAGCCACTCCACGACCGATGTAGAAGCGTACACACTATATCTCCAGGGGCGATACCACTGGAACAAGCGAACCGAGGAAGGACTGAGGACAGGTATTGCATTCTTTCAGAAGGCACTCGAGCGAGACTCGACGTACGCGCTCGCCTATACCGGCCTGGCGGATTCCTACAACGTCCAGGCAACGTACAATTTTGTGCCATCCATTAATGCGCTACCACGCGCACGCGTTGCCGCGCGGACGGCGCTTCGCCTGGATAGCACAAGCGCAGAGGCGCACGCAGCGCTCGGTTTCGTGCTCTTCTGGCATGATAGGGACTGGGCCGCGGCGGAACGGCATTTCCGGATGGCGATTGCCCTGAATCCTTCCTATCCCACGGCTCATCATTGGTACTCACTCTACCTGTCTGACATGAGCCGCCAGGATGAATCCATTGATGCAATGCGGCGGGCCTACACACTGGATCCCCTGTCGCCCATCATCGGGACCATACTAGCCACACGGTATCTGTTTGCGGACCGGACTCAGCAGGCGCTGGCGGAGATCCAGCGCGCTCGGGTCCTGCATCCGGATTATCCGCTGGGTATGTTCTGGAGCGCGCAGATTCGCCTCGAGGCCGGTGACACCGCCGGCGCGATCGTTGACGCGCAGCAGGCCGTGCGCGCTGACAGCACGAACCCCATGATGCGGCTGGGACTGGCTCGCGTTTATGCGTTGGCGGGTCGCACTAGTGAAGCACGGTCGATCGCAACCGAAGTGCAGAAAAGCGCATCGCGTGGGTCACCAGTTCATATGGCCTGGGTGTACGCGGCACTGGGCGACAAAGATGAGGCAGTTCGATGGCTGTGGCTCGCGTACGAGGCGCGTGATGGCTGGTTGCACAACCTGGTCGTCGACCCGGCGCTGGAACCTGTCCTTTCCGATCCGCGCGTACGACAACTACGCAAGGCGTTGCGGCTTCCCTGAATACCGATGGCGAGTAGCAGAGTTCGTAGGTATCCGCTAGTTTAAATGTTGACCGGGGTGCCCGCGCACGCTCCTGTGCCCGGGCTGAGAGAGTCCCGTTGAACCTGATCCGGCTCGTACCGGCGTAGGGAGTCAGACGATGATAGCACCCACGCAAATGCGCTTCGCTCGAGATGGCGTCACCACCGATGCCATGCGCTTTGTCGCCGAGCGCGAAGAGATTGCCCCCGAGCTTGTTCGCGATGAGATCGCGATCGGCCGGCTAATCATTCCCGCTAACATTCATCACCTCGCCGGACGCCTGGAACCGATGGCAATCGGCAAGGTTTCCAGTGTGAAGATCAACGCCAACATCGGAAACTCCGCCGTCACGTCCAATTCGGACGGCGAGCTCGAAAAGCTCCACATGGCCGTGCACTACGGTGCGGACACTGTGATGGATCTCTCGACCGGCGGAAATATCGACGGCATTCGCGCAGCGATCATCGCCGCGTCTCCCGTGCCCATTGGCACTGTGCCCATTTATCAGGCCATTCAGACTGTCAAGAATCCCGAGGATCTCACGGCGGCCGACCTGCTGGGGATGATCGAGCACCAGGCGAAGCAGGGGGTGGACTACATGACGCTCCATGCGGGAATCCTGCTGGAGCACCTGCCGCTCGTCTACGGTCGCGTGACGGGCATTGTAAGCCGCGGCGGCTCCCTGCATGCCGTCTGGATGATGCACCACAAGAAGCAGAATCCGCTGTACGAGCGTTATGACGACGTACTCGACATCCTTCGCCAGTACGACGTCACCATCTCGCTGGGAGATTCCTTGCGCCCTGGCTCCCTGCACGACGCCAGCGATGCCGCCCAGTTCGCGGAGTTGGAAACGCTGGGAGAGTTAACGAGACGTGCCTGGGCTAGAGACGTCCAGGTCATGGTCGAAGGCCCCGGGCACATCCCCATGCACCAGATAGAGATGAACGTCCGGAAACAAAAAGAGATCTGCAGCGAAGCGCCGTTCTACACACTTGGGCCACTCGTAACCGATATAGCGCCGGGCTACGATCATATCACAAGCGCTATTGGTGCGGCGATGATAGGGTGGTACGGCGCCGACATGCTCTGCTACGTGACACCGAAAGAACACCTGGGACTTCCGAATGCCGACGACGTGCGCACCGGGGTAATTGCGTACAAGATCGCGGCGCACGCGGCGGATATCGCCCGCGGACGTGCCGGCGCGCGCGACCGGGACGACACGCTCTCGCGCGCCCGCTACAAGTTCGACTGGAATGAACAGTTCCGGCTATCGCTCGACCCCGAACGCGCGCGAGAATACCACGACGAGACGCTCCCAGCAGAGTATTTCAAGAGCGCCGAGTTCTGCGCGATGTGCGGGCCGAAGTTCTGCTCGATGCACCACTCGCGGAAGATCGATGAGGAAATCGCGAAAATGGCTGGCGTAGGGGGAAGGGAATAGGGCGCGGGGAGGAAGCACTTGGAAATGAGGAAGGCGGCAGTTGGCAGTCGACGCGGCTGCCGCCTCCCGCCTTCCCAAGCCCTACGCTACTTTCTGCTCATTTCCGCTTCTGCTGCGAGATACCCGAACGCTGCCCACGACTTTCCCTCGAGCACTCGCTCGAAAATGCGGTGTGCCTGCGGCCTGAAGCCGCGATACAGATGCCAGTTCCCCACGCCGTAACCAAGCGTCGCGTCGTCCAGTGCACGATCATCGGATGAGGCTGACACGACGGCGGCCTCCGCTGGAATCTCCCCCTTGTACACGAGGAGGAGACGATGATAGCTGTCGTTCTCAATGAGATTCATGTCGCGCGTGATAGGCGCCAGCAACGCTGCGGCTTCCTGGAATCGATCCAGACGTCTCAGCGTCATGTACAGCCAGTTCGTTGTCGCTACCAGCATATCCGGGTTGGTCGAGACTTTCATGCACTCCCGATACGCCTCGAGTGCATGCTCGAAGTCTCCTTTCAGATAGTGCGCCAGCCCGAGATGGTACCAGATGTTCGACTGCAGGGTGCTCGTGGGGATGTTGCGAGCGTTGGGCAACCCGTCGGGCTCGATTTCGTCGGGTTTTCCCCTGATCAGCTCGGCAGCGCGTGTGAAATCGGCGATCGCGTCGTCGAACTGGCGAACGGTGATGTAGCGGTGCCCGCGATGCCGGTATAATTTCGCATCCATCGGATGCTTCGAGATGCCTTCCGTATAGATCCTGATGGCTTCCCGGTACCGGCCCAGGTAGGCAGTTCGCCGTCCGAGCCAGATTATCGCGTCGGGATCGTTCGGACTTGCCTCCCATGCGTTCCTTGCCTCGGCCAAATGCCGCTCGAAATTGGCGCGCGTTTCCGCTGACAGCTCTGGGGCAAAAAGGGGCTTGCCGAGCAGCGACATGGCCTCGGCACCCGCCGGAAGCGTGGTGGGGGAGGAGGAGGTGCTAATACCGCGGCCCGCGCACCCTGCTACGAAAATCGAGCCAAGTACAAGCCGAATCAGGTTCATCGCGCTTTGCCCTCCGCTGGCGCGTTGTCGTTAAGCACCTTGCTCAAGTAGAAGAAGATATTAGGCGTCAGTCACCACGCGACGGTTGCGCGAAACCACCACCATCGTCCATCTGGGAAGCCCAAAGCTGACCCCGCGCCAGTTAGTGACTCGCATCACATTTTCGTCGCGGGAGGCTCACAAGATCTCTCTCCTGGCACCGCGTGGCAAGAGTCGTGTACCATCCGGCGGAACCTGGCTTATCGCGGCATAACCTGAAGCACAAAGGCGGACATGGCTGCATCCCTGTACGTTCTTCTCACTGCTCTTATGTTCCCATTGGTTACGACAAATGTCCTCTCACAGCGAAGCGCCTCGGGGTCATCGGAAGCTCGCGACCCGCACCATGAAGCCGTTGCGGATATCCGGCTGGACCCGGCACGACAAACCGGCCGCCCGATCCCCAGAATCGACGTAACTTACGACCGCAAATTTGACCGAACGAGTTTTCGCGTCAGCCTTCCTTCGGTGGCACCCCATTTGGAGCTTTCCGTTACCGCGAAGCAGCCGGGTCGAGGCATGCTGGTTCCGGCCGACAGTGTGGAGCTGTTCCTCACCCATATGGGGGCCAAGCGGCAGTTCCACAGAGGCGATGATCTCGACATCCTGATAGACGGTAAGTCATTCGTCGTAATTGAGAATCTTGATGTCAGAGTCTCGAAAATAGGCAGAGCATACATGGAACAGGCGTCCGCGGAGGTGTCTCTGGTTGACTTCGTTGCCATTGCCAATGCGACCTCCGCCGGTGCCAGGTTTGGCAAAGTCGCCTTCTGGCTTGCTGGGTCACAGCTCGACGTACTGCGTGCCTTCGCGATCCGCGTTGGCGTGAGACCAGCGCGTGCCCGCTGAGTGGGGGTTCCACAAAGTCCGGAGTTCGCCGCCCTCGATCCGTCACGTATCGTCGGAATCGGCCACTGAGTGAAAGGCGGGGCCTAATGGCGCCTGGCTATCAATCTCCAACGCGCTGGCGGCTAGTTATTTTCGGGTTCGCACTCAGTGCGTGCGTACGGCCATCGACGGATTCAGGCATCCAGCCCCTGGAAAGACCGCCGGCGTCTCCGGCTGATTCCCGTCTGCCTGCTGGTCCACCTTCCGCACTCGAGCGCGAGATAATTCATGTACGCTCGCGGCTTCTCATCGTCCCCGTTGCCGGTGTTAGGCCGGAGCAGATTCCCGACAGCTATCTCGCCAAAAGAGGGTCGCGGATGCACAACGCGATCGACATTCTTGCGCCTCGTGGAACGCCCGTGCTGTCCGCCGACGAAGGCCACGTTCTCAAGCTTCGCTACAACGCGTCGGGGGGAATTACCGTTTACACTACCGATCCATCCGGGAGGATCGTGTATTATTACGCGCATCTGGAGCGCTACCGCGCTGGTCTTGCCGAAGGCGCCCCGCTCGGCAGGGGGGACACCATAGGTTACGTCGGCACAACGGGGAATGCGCCGCCCGGCGTACCGCACCTCCACTTTCAAGTCACCGTGATGCATACCGAAGGAAAGTTTTGGGCTGGAACGCCGGTCGATCCGCGGCCGTTCGCAACCCTGGCTCGGCCGACGCACCCGTGATGCTTTCGGGAAAGCGCCGTGCGGAGCTGCGGGCGGAGGCTCACCATT
Organism: Gemmatimonadaceae bacterium; assembly: GCA_051005015.1. Classification (GTDB taxonomy): domain Bacteria; phylum Gemmatimonadota; class Gemmatimonadetes; order Gemmatimonadales; family Gemmatimonadaceae; genus JACMME01. The sequence goes on from JBPCJT010000053.1 coordinate 12,261, forward strand.
TACGGGCAAGCGTGCACATTGGACAGTCGGGTATTACTCCGGCGCTCATAAAGGCCCTGAATGATGCGATTCGGACGCACGAGCTCGTAAAGGTGCAGATCGGAAAGCAGGCGGATTCCCCGGCGCGCGACGCTGCCGGGGCGCTTGCGAAGGCGACGAAATCCGCTGTTGTGCAGGTGATTGGCAAGACTGTGACGTTGTATCGTGAGAACCCCGAGTTGAAGAAGAAGCGGGAGCAGCAGATATGAGATCGCTCCGCTCTTCACTTGGTTGTCCGCGTTCATTACTTCGCGCTCATGGCTTCTGCGGCGGCCACGGGCCACTACGTCCGGGCGTTGTTTCATATCAGCCGAGTCCCGGAACGGTGTTCTTCGCCGACTACGGCAGTACCATGATCGAGCCGGAGCCACTTCGCTTTGGGAACCTTCGGCGCACCGTGGACGGCTTCTTCGTGAAGCTCAGCTACTTGTACCGGTTGTAGGAATCGGGAGACAGACGAGCCGGCTCCAGCACGGTTCGCTGGTCGAGAACATTCCCCGTATTGAGCGTTCCAGCGGGCTCAAAGAGAACGAGCTGGACCTCTTCGTCCGCAACCGGCCGGTGTTCCACTCCCCGCGGCACGACTATCAGGTCGCCCGCTTCGAGCTCCACTGTGCGGTCGCGAAACTCCATGCTAAGGCGCCCGCGGTGAACGAGGAACAGCTCGTCCTCGTTGTCGTGATGGTGCCAGACGAATTCGCCACGGAGCTTCACGATCTTCACATGCTGGCCATTCAGGTCCGCGATGATCTTCGGACTCCAATGGTCATGGAACGATGCGAACGCGTCGGCGAGATTTACCCTTTCCATGAGTTACGGAATCACCTGCTTCGGTTCCAGCTTGGCCGACCACAGCCCGCTGTTGAAGTCCGTGAAGAGGATATGCCCCTTCCACGGCATCGCGTTCATCACGAAGGAAGCGTTCGCCGTGTAGCCTTGAGGATCGAACGGCTTGAATACCGCGATCTCCCGGCGTTGATCGGCCAGATTTCCTACCAGCTCACCTGAAACGTCAACTATTCTGAGGCCCCCGTCGTAATACGCCTGGTACATCACGTCATCTTCGACAATGATGTCGTGTGACCCGAACTCCTCCTGATGGTATTTCGCGATGTTCTTCGGGTTCCTGGGGTCGGTGAAGTCGATGATATGCGTGTAGCCGGCCGACGTCTGCGGAGGGCCACCCTTGGCGTTGATGTTCTGCAGATAGCTGGTGCCTTCCCACACTCGTCCTTGCCGCGACATGATCTCGTCGCCAAGGAACAGGTAGACCTTGCCAGTGTTTTTCTGGAAGTACGGGAAAATTTCATGTGTTGCTCCGCTCGTGGTCGGGAAGGTAGCGATCAGCCTGGGTTTCTCGATCGTTCCGCCCCACTTGCCGTTCCCGACATCCACCGCGACCACACCCGTCCCCCATTCCGACGAATACGCGATTCCATTGTTCACCCATACATCGTGGACACGCGAGTCGGGGTGATTGTACTCGCTCACATACGTGGGCTTGTAGATATCGCGCACGTCGACGATGACGTACTTGTCGCCATTGGAGATGGCGAAAAGATGGTCGTTGGTGGCGAACATGTTGTGTACGCCGCCCGTAAGCTCCTTGTCGAACGTGGACGCGATTTTGGGATGCGCGGGATTCGCCAGGTCGAGCAGCACCACGCCATTGACACGGTTGGATGCTCCCTCGCGGGACAGTACGCCGAAGCGTCCGTCGGGTGACACCGTTACATCGTTGATTACACGCGCGTCAACCTTGATGGAGTCGCTCTTCACAGGCTTCGCCAGGTCTGTGATGTCGAAGACATAGGCCCAGCCGTCGCCGCCCCAGGTTCCCACGAGTGCGTAATCGCGGCCGTCCTTGCCGGTCCACGGCCATAGGTCAGACGTGTGCACGTGAGTGATTCCGCCCCGTCCCGTGACGTTGATGCCTCGCCGAACATCGCGCGGCTGGACATCGAGCACCGAGCGCGCACTCACTCCCCCAGCCATTGCCAGTAGCGTATAGCGGCCAGGCACCTCGGCGGCGAACAGTCCGCGGTCGATGACGCCAGTGGCTCCGGGGGCGGCAATCGTGTCGTCCGGAGTGTAGGTGTAGCTCCACGTAACCGGCACGTCGGACACTACCGCGCCGCCCGCGCGTTTCGCCACAGCCCTGAGGTGCACCACATCGCCAGTGCGCACGGAGTTTTCCTGCATCTCTATCGCGAGGCTCGTCACGGGGTTAGGCGTGACAGTGTGCTGAATGTCCGCCTTCACCCCGTCGGTCTCCGCCGAGATCGTGACCCTGCCCGGCTTGAGCGCCGTTACGTTGCCGAAGCGGTCAACTGTCGCCACCGCCGGCTTGGAGCTCCGCCAGGAGAATACAGCTTCACGGCGCTCGCTCCTGTCTGCGTGAGTCGCTCGCACGCGGTGCGCGAGCGTAACGCCGGCATACAGGCGACCCGGCTCTGGAGTGATCTCGACTTTGGCGAGTGCCGGCCAGGTGACTGTGACCGGTATTTTGAGTGTGGCGAGCTGCTCCCTCGAGCTTGACATCGCCACTGCCACGATCTCGAATTTACCAGCCTTGAGTCCCTTCACCTGTCCTTCGTTTACCCAGACTGCATCACGCGGCCCGCTCACTCGAAGCTGCGCGGCGACCACGTTGCCATGAACGTCGTAGGCATTCACCTTGAGTGGCACGATGTCTACCACCTTGAGCGTCAGTGCTGCAGGCTCGGCCCAAAGTCTTGCGACCTTGGCCGTGGCAGTATCAGTGCGCTGCTGCGCCGATAGCGATTTTCCGGACATTCCCATGATCGCCGCGAGCGTCATGGTGGCGGTGGTGACGAACCGAAGGCTGCGCATTACGTTCATGACTTGTAGCTCCCGCCCCGTGGCGACTGGTGAATGATAGCCGTGCGAACCCACCTTTCCGAACATCCTGCGATTCGATGGGGTTAGACCATTTATGATGCGCTTCAGTCATTTCTCATGCAAGCGCTTTTGCTGCGCCTTTGCGACCGCGCTCGTCGCTTTGAGCTCGGCGGCCCCATCGTGCGCTCAGCAGAAGATGCGGCCGGTCGCGAAGGCCAGAACCCCCGCCAGCAGCGTTACGCACAACTACTGGGTGTACGTTGGCGCCGAGTCGGCCGACCTGATCCACCGGGTTCGCTTTGGACCGCAAGGGGCCGTTGTGGAGAAAACGATTCCCGTAGGTGAATCGCCTACCGAAATGGAGGGCCCGCACGGGCTTCAGATTTCGCGGGACGGGAAGTACCTCCACATGACGACTGGGCATGGGTCGCCCGATGGCAAGTATTGGAAGTACGAGCTTGGCCCGGACACTCTCGTTGGAGCAGGCCTCTTCCTCGGCTATTTCCCCGCGTCCATAGACGTGACGCCGGACGGACTGTACGCCTTCGCCGTGAATTTCAATCTCCACGGGGAGATGGTTCCGTCGTCAGTCTCCGTGGTATACACGCCCACGAACACCGAGGTCGCTCGAACTGAGACGTGCACCATGCCCCACGGGAGCCGTGTCGATCCGACGGGCGCGAGGCAGTATTCGACGTGCATGATGGATGATCAGGTTGTGGAAATCGACACGCGCACGTTCGAAGTCTCGCGCAGGTTCGGCCTGGCGAAGGGAAAAGAGGGTGCGATCCCTGTGCGGGCTGTCATGTCGAGCGAGCACGCCACGCACCAGGGAGCCCGCATGCCCGATTCGGCGCGCGGCGCGGGCAAGGCGCACACGATGACTCCCGCGAGCTGTTCGCCCACGTGGGCACAGCCGTCGGCCGAGGGAAGGAAGATCTACGTAGCTTGCAACAAGGCCGACGAGATAATCGAGCTCGATCGGGACGGTTGGACGATTGCGCGGCGCTTCAAGACAGGACGCGGACCGTACAACCTGGCAGTCACACCGGATGGAAAGCTGCTCGTCGCCACCCTCAAGCAGGGCGGTGGCGTGCAGGTATTCGACCTCGCGACGGGAGCGAGCGTCATGCAAACGAAGAGCTCAACCGGCGTGACGCACGGGATCGCGATGAGTCCCGATTCCCGCTACGCATTCGTCTCGAGCGAGGGCGTAGGCGCGGCGCCTGGAAAGGTGGATGTCTACGACATGAAAGCGCTGGCGCGCGTGGCGTCTGTGGACGTCGGCCAGCAGGCGGGCGGGATCGCGTTCTGGAAGATGGAAAAGCTGTAACTGCCACTACTCCCTGAGTCTCTTCTCATACACGTACCTGATACGTTCTCCGTCCCAGAGGTACGACAGGTGCCTTGTCTGCCGACAGCGGGACAGGACGGAAGGGCGGAGTACCGCCGCGCACTGGCCGCCGTCACAACGAACGCTATCGTACACGATTCCCATTGAGCCGGCGGCGCGAAGCTCGCGGCCCAGCGCACTCGGGGCCGTATAGTCGTCCGGATTGTAGATCCCTGGAAGGGCGGCCTGGAGTCCGCGCAGGTCGTGCAAAGATCCGTCCAGCGTCGCCGTGATGACCCGCATGTCGAGCTCCATCCGCGGTTGCCTGGTCGCCCGCATGAATCGCTCCCGGTGATAGCGCGTCTCGGCAATGGCCGTTGTTTCGTCCCGGGCCGCGTAGTACACGCCGAAGCTGCCATCTGAAAAACGGCTTCCTCCCGGCGCGCGATGGGTGAAGGGCGCCATTATGTAGCTCGAGCCAGCACCCGAGACTCGATCCTCTGGCGCCACCAGAGCGATCTCGCCGGCCTCCTGTCGGAGACGCTCGTTCGTGAGTGATTCGGCAGCAATGACCGCTTCGACGTCAACCGGATCCGCGACACGCTCAAAGAGTGCGACGGGCGGAAACCGGCTCGGCACTATGCGAATGCACGGGCGCCAGGTCACTCGGCGCACGGGCAGCGAGGGTTTCGCGAGCGGCGCGCTCACGCCGTGCCGCCGCGTTCAGCGTCGAGATACTGTCGTACGACGTACAGGTCGATCACGTTACCTGAAAGCATGCGGTCCAGAGCCGACTCACCGGCAAAGGGAAGGGCGGAATTTGGCTGGCGCACCCATGAATCGGCCGCGCTTTCGTCGGGCAGGAGAATCTGGAGCGCCTTGTAGATCCCGAGTATGTAGGAGATTCGCTCGAGAGTGTCTTTCGGGAGAAAATCGGTTCCCTCGCGCTTCCACTTGAAGTACGTGGAGCGGGAGGAAAGGCCCAGAAGAGTAATTTGCTCGTCGACGCTCAGTCCCCAAAGGTCCGCAATTCGAAAGAACGTTCGCAGGGCGGGCCTGTCCAGGTCCGGTGGGGCAGGCGCGTGCTGGACGACTGGTCTGATCATGGGGGACTCTATCTCCAGGAATGTACTTCAGAGATAGTCTAGTTCATTTATATACTATCGCAAGACCCAGTCGTGCAGGCCTACACCCTCTGCGCGGGCATTTCATCGAAGTCCCTGCGGAGCACAGGATGGGTCCGCCATAGCACCGCACCCATCGCGGCCACCGAAACGAGGTTGGCCACCAACACCGCCCAATACCCAACGGCGCCCAGCACCCACGCGCTCAGGCTACCAACGATGCCGAGAAAGAGTGCCTCGATCATGATGGTTACAAGGAGCGCCATCACCCACATTCCGGGTGCCCGTTCCATGCGTTCTGCGCTCCACTCCAGCGCCACTCCGACAGCGGCGAAAACGGCGACGTGCACCGCAGTGTAGGCAGCGATCACCGCGGCGGTGGTTTGCACTCCGGCCGGGCTCGCCGCGCCGAAGAACAACACCGAGCCGAGCGCAGCTGGAGTGAAGAAAGGGGCGCCGCGCATCACGTCAAGAAGCAGGAACCAGAGCGCAACCGCACCGGCTCCAACCAGGCCAGTGGCGATGCCCCTGTTCACCAGAGGATGCTCGCGAAGCATGCCGATCCCCAGCGGCGTCGTCTCGTGCATCGTGCGATGCAGGTATGCCATCATTACCATGCCCGCGACGAGATTGGCGGCGAGCACGTGTGCAGGCGGCAGGACATCCAGCACACGCGCGCCGGTGAGTAGCAGTGCGCTGTAGTGCACTGCGTCCAGCACACCCAGTCCGAACACGGCACCGAGCAGAAGGCCGAAGCGCATGCCGGACGCACGCACGAACAGAGCGGCGGCGATACCGAGCGCGATGAATACACTGAAATGGAGCAGGGTATACACCGCCACGAGCCGCACGCTGGGAACTGCCGCTGTTTCGCCCAGTACCGAGCTTGCCAGTAACGCGGGTGTCCGGAAGGGTTGAGATCCCGCCAAGTCGACGATCAGGAACCAGGTCGCGACCACAAGACCGGCGGTGAGCCCCCCGATGGCTCCGTGCACGAGGGTCTGAGAGCGAGGCGATTGCATACGTCACACTCCTGATCCGAAGGTGACCATTCCCGGCCTTTACTTGCGATGCTCTTAGCATGTGCAGGGAGCAGGGACAAGCGCAAGGGAGTGAACTGCGAACTGCAAATTACAAACTACCAAGTACGAAGCACAAATGGTGAGGCAGAGATCAGGCGGCTATAGAACACCAGAGTTCGCGGTTCGCAGCTGACTTCGGAGTTCGGAGTTGCAACGGATTGCGCCCAGTTCTGCCCGGCGTACTTTCTGAACATTCCCATCCTCACACACCCCCGCACGCCACTCTCAATGCTTCGCTTCATTCCATCTCGTTTGCTCCAGGTGGTCTCGCTGGTTACACTCGGCCGCCTGGGTTCGAGTTCCCGCTCGCTACTTCCTACCCCCCGCTCCCCACTTCGGGCATTCTGGTTCCTGGTCCTGGCTTGCCACACCCCGAGTCTTGCCGCGCAGGGAACCGATGCTCGCGAGAGCGTCGCCGACAGGCGCGGTCGACCATCTACTGGTGCAGCGACATCGCCACCCGATACGACTCGCTTCCTGGGAATGCGCTGGCGGAGCATCGGTCCATTCAGAGGCGGGCGCGTCACAACGGTCGCCGGCGTGCCGTCTCAGCCGCTGCTGTACTACATGGGCTCAACAGGCGGCGGACTCTGGAAGACGGAGGACGGCGGCAGCAACTGGAAGAATATCTCCGACGGGTTCTTCAAGATGGGATCCGTGGGCAGCATCGCCGTGTCGGAGGACGATCCGAACGTCATCTATGCCGGAATGGGGGAGTCGCCGATCAGGGGGATGGCGTCGTCCTGGGGAGACGGTGTGTACAAGTCGACTGACGCGGGCCGCACGTGGAAGCAGACAGGCCTGGGCAACACCCGGCAGATATCGCAAGTACTGGTGCACCCTCGCAACACGGACTTGGTATACGTCGCCGCGCAGGGAAGCCGATGGGCCCCCACCGCTGAGCGAGGAGTCTATCGGAGCCTGGACGGAGGAAAGACGTGGAAGCTCGTGCTGCATGTCGACAGGAACAGCGGCGCCAGCTCGCTGGCCATGGACCACACGAATCCGCGAGTATTGTATGCCGCATTCTGGGATCATCAGCGCACACCATGGCGCGTGCGGAGCGGGGGGCCCGGAAGCGGGATCTACAAGACGACTGACGGTGGCGACAACTGGACGAAGCTCGCCGAAGGACTTCCCAAGGGAATCATGGGGAAAATCGGCGTCGACGTTTCGCACACCAACCCCGACCGCGTGTGGGCGATCATCGAAGCCGACTCGGGTGGCCTGTACCGATCGGATGACGCCGGCAAAACGTGGCAGCTCATGAACAGCGACCGCCTGCTCCGTGCGCGCGCCTGGTACTACACGCACGTGCACGCCGATCCCTCCAACGCGGATGTCGTTTACGTCCTGAATGCGCCGATGCTCAAGTCGATCGACGGAGGCCGCACATTTCGTCCGGTTCCAACGCCGCACGGCGACAACCACGCGCTCTGGATCAATCCGACAAACAGCGCGTACATGATCAACGGCAACGATGGCGGTTCGAATGTCTCTTTCAACGGCGGGCGTACCTGGTCCACGCAGGAGAACCAGCCGACATCGCAGATCTATCACGTCAACACCGATGCTCGTTTCCCGTACTGGGTGTACGGCGCGCAGCAGGACAACAGCACCATCGCTATCGCGAGCCGCACATTTGGCTCCGGCATTGGTGCAGGCGACTGGCACGAGGTGGGGGGCTGCGAGAGCGCGCACATCGCATTCGATCCAGCCGAGGCCAAACTCATCTACGCCGGCTGTTACCAGGGAATCATCAGCGAGTTCGAGCGCGACAACCGCCTGGCGCGAAACATCATGGTGTATCCGGCGCTGGGTCTCGCGGGGCCTTCAAATGAGCAGAAGTACCGCTTCAACTGGAGCGCGCCGATAGCGACTTCGCCGCACGACCGGAAAGTCATTTATCACGCGGGCAATGTGCTCTTCCGCTCGAACGACCGGGGGCAGAGCTGGACGGCGATAAGTCCCGATCTCACGCGAAACGAAAAAGAGCGGCAGGGCGCTGGAGGCGGGCCCATTACCAACGAGGGGGCCGGGGGTGAGGTCTACAACACGATCTTCGCGATAATGGAATCGCCGCATGAGGCGGGGACAATCTGGGTTGGCACGGATGACGGTCTCGTACAACTCACGCGCGACGGAGGCAAGACATGGGCGAACGTCTCCCCGCGCGGGCTTGGCGAGGGAATGGTGAACACCGTGGAGGTGTCGCCGCACGACAAGGGCACCGCGTTCATTGCGGTCAGCAAACACAAATGGAATGACAACACGCCGCACATTTTCAAGACTACCGACTACGGCCGCACCTGGACTCGCCTGGTGAATGGCATTCGCACGGGAGACGTCGTGCGAGTCGTGCGGGAAGATCCGGTCCGAAGAAATCTGCTCTACGCCGGCACGGAAACCGGAGCTTACATGAGCTTCGATGGGGGTGCTTCCTGGGAGCCGCTACAGCTCAACCTTCCCACGGTTCCGGTGACAGACTTGCAGATACGCAATGATGACCTCGTCGCGTCCACGGAGGGCCGGGCGTTCTGGATTCTGGATGACCTTAACCCACTCCGTGAGTATACCGGTTCGGCCCGCTCAACCGCGCATTTGTACAAACCCAGGCGGGCGTACAGGGTTTATGGAGAAGGTGACGCCGAAACCTCGAGGGGACAGAATCCTCCGCCTGGGGCGATCATCTACTACTGGCTGCCGCAGGCACCTGATTCCGGCACGTCTGTCACGCTTGACTTCATGGACGCGTCCGGGACGGTAATGCGGAAGCTCACCAGCGAGAAGCAGAAGGCTGTCGAAGCGCCGGGTGCGCAGGCGCCGAAGCCAATTGCGGCGACCCGCGGACTCAATCGCGCGGTCTGGGATCTCCGCCGCGAAAATATCTCCCGTGTACCCGGCGTGCTGCTTCTGGGTAGTCCACAGGGATATCGGGTACCGGCTGGGAACTACACCGTACGCCTAACCGCGGGGAAGGCAGTGCTGACCCAACCTCTCGAAGTGGCTTCCGATCCGCGAGTGAAGCTCAGCGCCGCGGAGATTGTCGCAACGCAGCAGATGGCTTCGGCCATCTATGCCCGTGTGAACGAGATCCACAAGTCGGCGATCGGCTTGCGCGAAGTGCGCGAGCAGGTAAACGCACTCGTAAACCGGATGAAAGACCAGCCCGGCGCAGATACTATCGTCAAGGCGGGAAAGGCTCTAGTCGCCCAGGTTGACGCTATCGAGGGCCGGCTCATTCAGCCGCGGAGCAAGACATTTCAGGACGTCATCAACTTCCGCAACGGCCTGAGTGACCAGTACCTCTTTCTCGCCGAAGGCGTGGACGGCGCGGACGCGCCGGTAACTCAGGGGATGCGTGAACGGATCACCAGCCTGGATGAGGCCTGGACCGAAAGCAACAAAGTGGTGAAGGAGATTCTCGAACGTAGCGTGGCGGCTTTCAACGCGTTGGTGAAGGAGCGAGGAGTGCCGGCAGTGCTGGTGAAGGACTAGGAAGTGGGAAGTACTTGATAGGGAGGCGGGAAGAGGGAGGTGGAAACTGCATCCAGTCCAATGTCGGGCTCGACTACTTCCCGCCTCCCGCTTCCCTGCTTTAGTGTCGAGCTCGACTACTTCTCACCCCCTTCCCGCCTTCCGCTGCCCACCTCCCTGCTTTTAAGCACTCGCCATGGTGTCAACGGAATTTCCGTCACCTCGGCGCCGATCGCGTCCGCGACTGCGTTGGCGATCGCGGGCGCTACCGGAATTATCGGTGGCTCGGCCAGCCCACGCGCTCCAATGTGATTTGCGCGTATATCCGCGCCGGCGAGCAGAGACGCGTCGATCGATGGGATGTCGCTAAGCGTTGGGATCTTGTAATCATGCATGTTGGGGTTCATGGGCACGCCTAGTCGGCTGTCCATGATTCTTTCCTCGAACAGCGCATAGCCAATTCCCTGGATGATGCCGCCCTGCAGTTGGCTCTCGGCGAGGGCCGGATTGATTATGCGCCCGGCGTCGTGAACGGCCACGATCCTGGCCACCCGGACGATGCCGGTGTCCACATCCACTTCCACTTCCGCGAAATGTGCGCCGAAAGTGTGAATAGCCTCGCCGTCCGGGTTTGGGCCGCGGCTTCCGTGTCCAATGATCATCACGTCTCCCAACTCTTCACCGAGTGCCTTGAAGGTGATCGACCGGCGTCCGCGCTTGACGCGTATGACGCTGCCACGAGCCTCAAGCTTGTCAGGGGTGGTTTTTAACACACTGGCGGCGGCTTCCAACAGCTGCGCCCGCGCATCTTCAGCTGCCATACGCACGGCAGGGCCAACCGATGGCGTGGTCATTGATCCCCACGAGTTGCCGGTGTAAGGTGTGCGATCGGTGTCGCCTAGTGTGACGCGCACGTCCTGGAGGCGCGCGCCGAGTGCTTCGGCGGCAATCTGGGCGAAGATGGTGCGGGCACCTGTGCCGAGGTCCTGCGATCCGGTGAGGACGTCTGCGGAGCCGTCGTTGTTCACTCGGACGGTGGCGTATGCTGGCGGCCCTCCGCCAGTGCCCCAGCATTGGGAGGCCATACCGAAGCCGCGGCGGAGTGATTCGGAGTTCGAGGCTCCGAGGGGGCCCCCCCCGAATACAAAGTTAGCGGCCGCTGCCCTCCCTACCCTCACCATCTCGCCTCGAGCGTCTCCATTCCCACGCGCGGCCCAGCCGAAGCGCTCGGCGCCTATCCGGTAGCACTCGTCCAGACGCTTGCCTGTGTAAGGACGATCCTTTCTTCCGTCGCGTTTGGCGTAATTCCGCAGCCTGAGCTCCAGCGGATCGATGCCCACTTTGCGCGCAAGCGAGTCCATGGCGCATTCCAACCCGAATGCGCCCTCCACATGGCCCGGCGCGCGAAAGGCCGACATGGCGGACGCGTTGATGTACACGAACGTCTCCGTAGTGCGAACATTGGCGCACGCATACATCTCGTGGTAGATGTTTGACGGCCCGCCATCCCATCCGCCGATCCCAAGTGGCACGACAGCGTCCAGCACAATGGCCGTCAGCTGCCCGTCGCCGCGCGCGGCGAGGGTGACGCGCTGAATGGTGGCCGGACGGTTCCCCGTGTCCATCTGCTCAGCCTCGCGGTCGTTCACCGCTCGAACAGCGGTACTGAGCCGGCGGGCAAAGGCCGCGGCGACGTAGACGTGTGCGCGCGCGCTGTTCTTGGAGCCGAACCCGCCGCCCATGTAATCCATGAGAACGCGTACTCTGTTAAGCGGAAGCCCAAACGCTTTCGCGATATCGGAACGAATGCGGAAGATTCCCTGCGTCGATTCCCAGATCGTGAGCACTTCGCCATCCCATTCAGCAACCGACGCGTGTGGCTCGAGCGATGTATGCAGCGCGACGGGCGTACGATAAGTGCGATGAATCACGATCTCGGACTCGCGTAGAGCCGCCTCCACATCGCCACGCTCCACGACGGCTGGCGACTCGTCCATGCGGTTGCTCTTTCCCCTGACCATGGGCGCGCCCTCGGCCATCGCGTCTTCGGCTGTTACAGCATGGGGGGCGGCCTCGTACTCGGCGCGAACAGCGCGGAGAGCGGAGTGCGCCGCTTCATTGGAGTCGGCGCAGACGGCGGCGATCGGTTGGCCCGCGTACCGAATGACTCGATCGAACAGCGGAAGGCCCGCGATTTTTATGTCAGGGAGATCTGCACACGAAATTACGTCACGCACTCCAGTGCTGGAGAGAGCGGGCGTGAGATCGAGCGCGGTCAGCCGGCCCCGTGCGATGGGCGCGCGAAGGATAGCGGCATGCAACATCCCGGCACGCTTGATATCGACGGTGTAGCGTGCGCGACCCGTGACCTTATTGTGAGCATCCGCACGTGGTACGGGCGCACCGACAATGCCTAAAACGGCGTCTTCGCTCCAGGGCTTGGGCTCGAAGGCTGGCATTTCAACCACCACTATTTCGTCCCGGCCTTCCACCTCGACATTGGTGACGACAAAGCGACCTCCAGTGGGCTCGCTTCCAGGTTCGGACGCCCTATTGGGCATTCACGCGCTCCTGCATCGTTGCCGACGCCGCAAGAATGGCGCGCACAATCTTGGGATAGGCACCGCAGCGGCACAGATTGCCGCTCATCCAGTGCACAACTTCAGACTGGGAGGGGAGCGGTATCTCGCGCAGGAGCGCTACCGCGGCGAGTATCTGTCCTGGCGTGCAGAAACCACACTGCAATGCGTCGTGCTCGATAAATGCCTGCTGCAGGGGGTGCAACTCGCTGGGCGGTGCAATTCCCTCGATGGTCATCACGGCTCGTCCTTCACATGCGACGGCGAGCGTCAGACAGGAATAGGCGGGCTCACCGTCCAGCAGCACCGTGCAGGCACCGCATTCGCCGCGGCCGCATACCAGCTTGGTGCCCGTGAGATGCAGTTGGTCGCGGAGGACTTCCAGAAGGCTATGGTGGGTCGCGACCTCGAGAACCTGTGCCGCGCCATTCACGCTCATGCTCACATGCATCAGAAAATGAGTGCGCGTTTGAGATTTTCGCATTATCTTATCCCGTCGCGCGCCAGAGAAAGCACGCGGTCTGAGCTGATATCCGGGTCGCGAGTAGGGAGTGGTTGCGCAACATCATTACGCCATCGAGGTTTATCGAGGCACGATATGACGTACATCATTACGGAAGCATGCATCGATCTCAAAGATAAGGCCTGCGTGGACGTCTGTCCCGTTGACTGTATTTACGAGGGTCCCGATCAACTTTACATCCACCCCGGCGAATGCATCGACTGCGGCGCTTGCGAACCGGAATGCCCAGTTACGGCGATTTTCCCCGAAGAGGATGTTCCCGTGCAACTCAAGAGCTACATCAAGAAAAACGCCGAGGTGTTCGAGAGCGATTCACCTCCGACGCGACCAACAAGATAGAGAGAAGGTGCTATTCTCGGGCGGCGAACATCAAACACGAGGAAGTAGGGAATAGGGGAAGGAATAGCAGGATGACCCGTTGCTCACTGCCGTAGCCGCGGCGAGAGCAAATTGCTTCCCCAAGCGTCAAAACGATGCTGGCGCCGAGCTTCCTCGGCGCCAATTTGGTTTTGGGGGGGGCCCCCCGCACAACGTCAAACCGCGCGGGCAGCTATCCTATCTCTGGCGCTCCCGACCCAATAGGAACCAACTCAGCGGGCCGAGTACGGGTACGGCGAATATGATGGCAGTCCAGATCGCCTTGGCCTTGACCGAGTGCTGCTTACCGAGCCAAACCGAGAGCAGCGCGCCTACGAGAAGTATGATCGTGCCCGAGGCAAGCCAGATCGGCCAGCTGCGCGAACCCGCCAGGAGCGACTGCCCCGGCGGCACCTGCGTCATTTGCGGTCGACGATCCGGCCCGCCGTGTGTACGATTGTATCTGTTGTCATTGCGAAATGAATTCTATCCAGGCCACCGCTTTAAACGCTACGTGAGGTCGTTCAGCTTCGATAAAAAATCGCCTACGGTGTGGTTGAAAGCGGCCGGACGTTCAATGCACGGGCTGTGACCCGCCTTCGGAATAATCTGCAACTCACTACCCGGAATCGCGGAGCAAAGCGCTTGGGCTTCCACTGGCGGCGTCAGCACATCCTCTTTGCCGACAATCACGAGAGTTGGCACATCGATCGTTGAAAGAAGCGCCGTGGAATCCGGCCGCGTCATCATCGCTTCCGATGCTCCTATTATGCCTGCAACTGGCGCCGATGAAATCATCGCGCGGATCTCCGCAGCGATAGTGGGGTTTCGCTGCCGGGTCGTCCTGCCTATAAGTCCGGGCAACTGCAGATCGGCGACCGCGCCGCTGCCTCGCTCCTTCGCGGTGCGGGTGAGTGCGCGGCGTTTCTCGCGCACTTCCTCCGTGTCGGCGGCCGCCCGCGTGTCCGACAGCACGAGGGCGCGCACGCGATGCCGGTGGCGACGCCAGAGTGCGAGACAAACGTAACCACCCATCGAGATGCCGACGAAAACCACTCTCTCTCGCATTTCCAGCGAATCCAGGAACGCGATGACATCGTCCGCGTACTGGTCCATCGTATACGGTGGCGAAACCTCGCTCTCCCCGAAGCCACGCGTATCCAGGGCAAGACACCGCCCGAAGCCGGCAAGCGCACGCAGCTGCGGGCTCCACAGTTTCCGGTTGAGCGGGAAGCTGTGCAAAAAGACGATCGGCGATCCGTCACCGGCGGCCTCGTACGCGATGTCGATCGAACCGGCGCGCTGAAGCATGTGTTTGGTCGATATGTTGGGCGGACGATTGCGAACTGCGAACTGCGGCAGGGATCCCACGTTTCAGCTTGTGCTCCACAATGCGCGATCCCCTAGTCCCTACCCCCTACTCCCGCTTCCCCACTCCGACATCCAACGCGCGTCAAAGGTCAACCAGAACAAGATGCGTGACGTTGGTCTTTCCGCGAGGGCCAGAGCGGCGGCAAAAGCCTTGGCACTGTATGTGGCGTCG
>JBPCJT010000054.1:0-21634 GCA_051005015.1 Gemmatimonadaceae bacterium
CCGAAGTGCTACGGCGCCTGTTCTCCGCCCCGCACCGAGCCGACACGCGCCATTGAGTGGACGCACAGGCTACTCGCCGCAATCCTGATCGCGGTGCTCGCGGCACTCCTATTGGCCGCGTGGATGAGACGTGCAGAGACTGGGGTAGGAGGGCGCGGTGGCGTTTTGCGAATGGCTGCCTTCGCCACCGCGTTGGTACTAGCTACCGCCCTCTTCGGCGCGGTTACGGTGAAACTTGGGAACGTTCCATACGCAACCGCCGGACATTGGCTACTGGCCACCCTGTTGATCGCCGCGCTGGCGGCCACCGTTATTCGGGCGGGCGGTTTCGGCGGCTGGAGCGCTCGCGTTCAACCGGCGAGCGCCAGAATCGCCCGCAGCGCCTATGCCGCTGCGGGGATCACCCTTGCCGCCGTGATGCTCGGCGGGCTGACTGCCAAGGTTCCGGGTGCGAATGTCGCTTGTCAGGGGTTTCCGCTGTGCCGCGGCGAAGTGATCACAGCAGGCGGAGCACTGCATATACATGTCGCCCATCGAGTCGTGGCGCTGCTGCTCCTGCTGCATGTTGTCGGAATGCTCATGGCATCACGAAAGCGCAGGGAGGCACCTGTTGTGGTCAGCGCTTTGCGCACTACCCTGGCCCTCATTGTTGTGCAGATTCTCCTGGCGGCTGCGATGCTAGAGATGCAGCTCCCTGCGCACCTGCGGTCGCTTCATCAGGCAGTGGGCGTCGCGGTATGGCTCTCGGCGTTCACGCTTGCGTATCTGGCCCGCATCGCATCCGGGGCATCGGCGATTTCGGCGGCATCAAAGTCTGATGCTCCAAACGTACTGCCGCAGGGCGTTGCGAACGGAGTTTCGATGTGACGTTTGACGAGGGCACCGCCCCACGCGACAAGCGCCGTAAGGGTCTTCCCTCCCCTGCTTCGCTTCGTCCATTGTTGCCGCGCATTCGGCCACACGCGGGCGCCCTCACGCTTGCAGCTCTGTGCCTGCTGTTGAGCGCGGTCGCGGGACTCGCCTTCCCGCAAGTGGTGAGGTACCTGATGGACGCCGCCTTCGTAGAGAAGAATGGCGTTTTGCTCGACCGCATCGCTCTCGGGCTTCTGGGGTTGTTCGGGGCACAGGCGCTTCTCAACTTCGCGCAGGTATACCTGCTCAGTTCCACCGCGGAACGCGTCATCGCCAAGCTCCGCGAAGATCTATTTGCAAACCTTGTAAGGCTCTCGCCTGGATTTTTTACCGAGCGCCGAACCGGCGAATTGACGAGCAGATTGTCGTCCGACGTGACGCTGCTGCAGTCGATGCTCAGTCACCAGCTATCGGAGTTTGCGCGGCAGTTGCTGTACCTTTTCGGCGGCATTGCGTTGTTGCTACTGACGCACACGCGGCTGACTGTTACTACGCTCATGGTGATCCCGTTTATCGTTGGAGCGGCCTGGTGGTTCGGACGGGCGCTGCGCCGCGCGAGCACCGGCGTGCAGGACAGGATCGCGGAGGCCATGGGCACCGCCGACGAGGCATTCGCGCAGATAAGAACGGTTCAGAGCTTCACGCGCGAGGCGGAGGAAACCCGTCGTTATGGCTTGCACCTCGTGGATGTGGTGGCGGCCGCGATTCGCCGATCGCTCATCCGTGGTGCGTTCTTCGGTTTCATCACCTTCGCGGCGTTCGGCGGAGTCGTGGCAGTGTTGTGGCAGGGTGGACGCCTTGTGCTGGAGGGCGCGCTGACTGCCGGCGCGGTCGTATCGTTTCTGTTGTACGCCATCACCGTGGCGGCGGCCGTCGGCACGCTGGCGTCGCTTTTTGGAAGTTACCAGGAGGCTGTTGGGGCGGCTCTGAGGGTCTTCGAGCTTCTCACGGCTGTTCCGACAGTGGGTGAGCCCCTTTCCCCTGTACCGCTTCCGAAAAAGCTCCGCGGCGAGGTGATCCTCGATCGGGTGTCCTTCGCGTACGCACCACCTCTACCCGACGTGCTTCACGAGCTGACGCTCAGGATAGCGCCGGGTGAGGTAGTGGCATTGGTGGGGCCTTCGGGTGCTGGCAAGACGACGGTCGCCTCGCTCATCGCCCGCTTCTGGGATGTGACCTCGGGCCGAATCACGCTCGATGGCATCGATATCAGACAGCTTGCCCTCGCCGATTTGCGTGGCTCAATCGGCATGGTGCCGCAGGAGCCGGCGCTCTTTAGCGGAACTGTGCGAGAGAACATCGCATACGCTCGCGAGGCAACGGATCAGGAAGTGGAGGAGGCGGCTCGCGCAGCACACGCCATGGAGTTCATCGAAAGGCTGGCCCTCGGAATGGAGACTCGCGTTGGAGAACGCGGCGTGAAGCTTTCCGGCGGGCAGCGTCAGCGGCTGGCAATCGCGCGAGTCTTTCTCAAGGATCCCGCCGTAGTGATTCTGGATGAAGCCACATCGAGCCTCGACAGCGAGAGCGAGCGCCTGGTGGGCGAGGCGATGGAAGACCTGCTGCGCGGGCGTTCGACACTGATCATCGCGCACAGGTTAAGTACCGTGCGGAGGGCCGACCGGGTGGTAGTGATCGATCGAGGGTGCCTGGTCGAGGAGGGGAGCCACCTCGAGCTCCTCGCGGAGGATGGTGTATATGCGCGCCTTTATCGGGGCCAGTATCTGGAGGTAGAGAGCGGCTAGCGGGGCGGCAGCGGAAATACAGCGCGTCAGCGGACGCTCGGGCATCACTAGAAGCGCATCACCAACCGTGTTGCAGCTGCCGAGTTTACGCTCACGGTCGTGTCACGCTCGCCGAGCCGTGGGTGCCAGGCGACAAGGCGATATCGGCCAGGTGGCACATCGTCGAGGCGAAAATCGCCTGCCGCGCCGGTGACCGTGAAGTATGGGTGGTCGAAAACCTGAATCCACCCGCGCATCCACGTGTGGAGGTCGCTTCGCACGAGCACACGTCCGGCTCGTTTCAGCACCGTCTCCACAGGTACCACGGCGCCGGCATCGTGCTGAAGGATGGTTTCTATGGTCTTGCCGTTGGAGGCAGCCACGAACCGGGTGCGGTGCTCGATGGGATCGTGGCTCATTACGTTCAGCATTCCACCGGCGATCGCCGCCTGAACGCGCGGCTCGAACCCGCAGCGGGCAATTGCGATCGTGAAACGCCGGGTGTCTGGAAGAGGCTTTCCTGCTCTTGCGTCATCGAGCCATACGATGACCTCGGCAACACGGCGCCCGCTCCGCTGGATGAGGGGAATGCGAATGGTGCCGGCGCTGCACTCGCTGGACCCAACTGGAGGCTCGACAGTCGTATCGGCGGGGACGTCGCCCACCAGCTCAACAGCGCCGGCTATAGTTCCGCCGTTGGGCACAAAGCTCGCTCGATAGGGCGGGCGCGGAATCTCCAGCTCAGAGGCGCCGGTCACCGCGTGTGACTCCGTGGCATTCGCTTCGGGGTCTGGTTCGCCGCAGGCGGATGCGTAAAATACCAGTGCCAGGAGGGCGGCGATGGGGTAGTGCATGACCGTGTGGGCGCCGTTGCAGATGCCAGACCCTATGTAGGTGCCAGTGCGGGTAGCAGTGTTAATTGCCAGAGTGAGTCCAGGTTCAGTGTGTGTGTGCGTTTATGGAAATGTCGCAAGCGACGGGCCGGTGGGATGGAATG
This sequence comes from Gemmatimonadaceae bacterium, assembly GCA_051005015.1. Classification (GTDB taxonomy): domain Bacteria; phylum Gemmatimonadota; class Gemmatimonadetes; order Gemmatimonadales; family Gemmatimonadaceae; genus JACMME01. The sequence goes on from JBPCJT010000054.1 coordinate 3,634, forward strand.
CGGACAGCGGATTGCGACTGCGGATTTCGGGTTATCGATCACCAATCACCAATTTCGGATCACGGATCTTGCGATTGTGCTGTGTGACTTTGTTTAGTCGCCTGTTTCCCGTTGTTATTCTAACAGCGATGGCTTGCTCGTCGCTTCCCATTATCGGGCGCGCGAAGCGCGAGGTCTGGTCGTTCGCGGCACCCTGGGATGCGAGGAGCATCGCGAGCGCCAAGGCACATGGCGGGTCACTCGATGGAATCGTGTCTGGCTGGATAACGCTGGACAGTCTGACCGGCGAGCCGCGGCCGCAACTGCCAGACTCTCTCTTCGCGTCCATGTCGTCTGGAACGAAAAAGCTGATGCTGGTAACGTCGTTTGCGGGCCAGCGCTTTCATCCCGCGACAATTCGTGGACTCGCGTCTGCTCCCGCGCAGCTCACGCGCGTCGCGAACGACATCGGGCGGCGCGCGTCTGTCGGCGGCTATGCGGGAATTGTGCTGGATTTTGAGCAGCACGTCCCTGCTGACCTGCCCGCACTCATCGTCGTTGCGCGCGCTATTCGCGAAGCGGCGCACGCGCGGGACATCCGGCCCGTTGTTCTGGCAATTCCGCCGGGCGATACGGCCGCATACCCGGGAGGGCCGCTGGCCAGCGCCGTCGACATGCTAATGGTGATGCTGTATGACGAGCATTGGGCGTCCTCATCCCCCGGACCGATCGCTTCTCCCGAGTGGGTGCGGCGACACCTGGGGCTTCGAGTCGGCGAGGTAGGCGCCGGACGGCTGGTGGCTGGACTCCCACTTTACGGATATCTCTGGCGTCGCGACTCTACCGGGCGGTCGTCTCCCGCACCATCGAATTCGACGCCTGCTCTGGCCGGCTATTCTGGCGAGACGATGAGCTTTAATGAAACCCAAAACTTTGTTAGCGCCGCGGGCCTGTCGCTGGAACGGGATCCGTCCTCTGGCTCGCTACGGGCCGCGCGTCCGCTAATGTGGGAGGTTTGGGTAACCGATGCTGAGCTGCTTCGTGCGTTGGTGGAGGAAGCCGAGGGAGCTGGAGTGCGGCGAATTGCTCTTTGGCGCCTGGGCCTAGAAGACCCGCGCATCTGGGGAGTGGGGGATGGGGGCTGGCGCGTGGGAAGGAAGTAGGCGGGGAGCCAGGGAGTAGGGAGTGGAGTGCCTGTGCCTCACGTTTGTAGGCTTCCGCCTCCCGCAATCATGAAGCAGAGACCGGATCACTGGCGCGATATTAACCGCGCAGGCGGAGAGTCGACTCTTCGAACGAGGACGACGCCGAGGATCAGGATGGCGGTTCAGAGCAGTGCCACCGGTCACTGTTCACGCCACGATGAGTTCCCGCTGGTAGTCTCGCGGCGTGATCGTCGCGCCCCGCTCACCAATGTAGGCGTTCACCTCGCACCGCATTCCTATCTCGCCGGCGATGTAGATTCCTGGCTCGATGGAGAACGCGACGCCCGGTATTAGCAGGCGCTCTTCGCGCGTTTCGAAGTTGTCGATGTGAGGGCCCGATCCGTGCAGATCCCTCGCGTCGATCGAATGACCCGTGCGATGCGTGAAGTACTCGCCAAATCCGCGCTCGGTCACAACGCGGCGCGCCGCGTCGTCGACGTCACCTCCCGAAAAGGGCTTGCCGCTCGCCGCGTGCTCTCGTACATACGCTATGGCCGCGTCGCGCGCATCCCGCACTGCCTCCCATACTGCCACGGCACGAGGCGTCGGTGTCCCCATCACCCCCATCCACGTCTGGTCTCCGTAAACTCCTCCGGGCTCCCTGGCGAAGAGGTCGACCAGTAACACGTCGCCGGTTTCGATGCGCCGCGGCTGAGTTGCCGACGGCTCGTAGTGCGGATTGGCTGCGTTGGCGCCCGCGGCAACGATCGGCGAGTGGTCGGACGCCACTCCCGCGCGCGAGAAACGCTCCATGATCCAGGAGGCCAGCTCGTGCTCCGTGACTGGTGCTCCAGCGCGAGTCTGCGCTGCCGCGTGGGCGATCGCGTCGCGCCCAACCTGGGCCACAATGACAGCGGCACGCTCGTGGGATGCAATCTGCTCCGCGGACAGGACGGCGTAAAAGCGTGTTACCAACTCACCCGACGAAACCACTGTGGCTCCGGCTCCGCGCACCAGCTCGAGCACCCCCGCCGGCGTTCGGTCGAGATAGGGAACCGCATCTCTGGGCGAGTACTCCATGGCGACACGTTTGTCTCGCACGTGCTTCGAAATCAGCTCCTCGAGCGCAAGCCAGGTACTGTACTTCTCGCGTTTCCACTCGGCGGGCCACCTTCGCCACGCTCCCTGCTCGATGTTGTGTGTGATGGCGACGGGGACTCCATTCGCCGGGATGAAAGCGAAGACACGGCGTGAGACCATCCCCTCCAGCCCAAGCATGCCGGACGCTATCGGGTTCAAGCCGCGGAAGTCGAAAAGCAGCCATCCATCGACACCCGCATCGCGCAGCGCACCCTGCACGGCGGGGAGCATCGCCAGCGTCAGCATGCGGCCTCGCTGTGCACACGCTCTTGTGATGCGCGCGTTGTGACAGTAGTCTCGCACCGATTCGCGCGGCACGAAACGTCGGACAGGGAGACTGTGGTCGGCATTCAGGAAATCGCGCTCCTCGCGCTGCTGGGATTGGTAGTTGGAACGTATGGCACGCTGGTCGGGCTTGGCGGCGGGTTTTTGATCGTCCCGCTACTCCTGCTGATCTATAAGTTGCCGCCGCCGGTGGCCGCCGCAACCTCCCTGGTCGTCGTACTGATCAACGCGGTGAGCGGATCGGCGGGCTATCTGCGCCGCGGCCGCGTCGATGTCGGCACTGCGCTCGTGCTCGCGCTCGCCACAGTGCCGGGCGCGTTTATCGGTCCGTGGATCGCCGAGCGGATTTCAGAACGAATTTTCAAGGTCGTATTCGGTCTCTTTCTCCTGGCGATGGCGGGGTTTCTCATTATCCGGCCTGAAGGGAGGCCACAGGTAACCGGTTCGCACGCGGTTGGTTTTGGAAGGGTGTCGCGGGTATTCAGGGACGCGGACGGGTCCAGCTTCGAGTACACTTACAGTCTGCCGCTCGCGCTCGGCATCAGCTTCATAGTCGGCATATTGGCCAGCCTGCTCGGAATTGGTGGTGGTATCGTTCACGTCCCGGCAATGATTCACCTGATGGGCTTCCCCATTCATATCGCGACGGCGACGTCGACGCTGGTGCTGGCAATCACCGCTGGGGTGGGAACCATGGAGTACGCCCGGCGCGATTACATAGACTGGGGACTCGCGGCTGCCATAGGAATCGGAGTAGTGGTGGGTGCTCAGCTTGGGGCCGCCGTCGCGCACAGGTTGCATGGGCGGCGCATCGTGCGGTTGATGACAGTGGCGGTGGTGGTGCTGGGAGTTAGACTGCTGTGGCCCACCTAGGGGAGCAACCGAAATTTAACAGGTGCCCGTCCCCGGTCTTGCTCGCACTTCGTCGCGTGTTCCAGTCCGCATCCCAACAGCTGCACCCACTCCCCAGACCGCCTACCGCCACTCCGCTCGCCACTCGCATGTGCCCTCTCCTCTCGCACTGCAGCGCACGTGCTCGACGCTGCCACCGGCATTCACGAGAAGAGTCAGCAATTCCACCAGGCACGCTTCGTAAAACGAGCACCCCTTTTCCCGAGCGACACTGTCGAGAGTTACCGGATCGGGAACCTCAAGGATCAGATTCGTGCCGACCCGGCGCACGACGCCATTCAGGTAGCGCTGCGCGATCTTGTTGGCGCGGCGGAGAGCAAGCGGCCGAGCCAGGAAGGCGGGTAGCGCGTGCAGCAGTCGGCGAACCGAGAATGGGACGGTTTCGTACGCCTCCCGCGCGAGAAATCGTCCAGCTTCGCGGAACACCGCTTCGGCATCGGGACGCCTGCCCAGAAGCGTGGCGAGCGCGACGACTTCATCTTGAACCGTCCGCTGGTTTCGCTTGACGGCCTCGGAATAGCGCTGAATTTGTATGTAGACGGTTTCGCTCAGTCCCAGGCGTTTGTTTCTCAGCTCAGGCACGAACTCCGCATCGGGATCGTCGTCCGGAGCATCGACGCTACGGACTGCCTTAAGAAAGCTGAGCGGTAGGAGTGCGTCGACGGTCATTGCAAAGGTAGGCAAACGCGGCAGAGCGGACACGGAAGGTAGTCGCCCTCACGACTGGGTTCAAGACGTAGCGGTGACGCGTGTCCCGAATAGCTCAGGCCTCATGCTATATGCAGAACAGCCAATGAGTTGTGTGACGTGTTAAGGTGGTCGGTGGTTTCCGGCCTCGCGCTTGCCGCGATCTTTTCGTGGACTGCGTGGCGGACCGGTATGCTCGCGCGGAGTGGAGCGTTGGCGGCGACAGCGCTGGGTACGGGGGCGGTTGCGGCCGGATGGCCCTGGGCCTGGCTTCTCGTGGCATTCTTTGTTTCATCCAGCGGCCTTTCCGCGATCTCGGGCGCGCGCAAAGCTAAGCGGTCCGAATCGGTCCTGGCCAAAGGCGGCAAACGAGACGCAACACAAGTATTAGTGAACGGCGCGATCTTTGTCATCGCCGCGCTTGTGGCCGCGGCAACACAGTCGGACGTTTGGACGGCTGCAGCGATTGGATCGCTCGCTGCGGCTTCAGCGGATACCTGGGGAACGGAGTTGGGGATGTTATCCAACGGAGATCCATGGTCGCTACTCGAGCGGCGCCGCGTGTCCGCCGGAACTTCAGGTGCCGTTAGCTGGATTGGAATCGTCGCAACGCTGAGTGGTGCACTTTTCGTCGCGGTAATAGCAGCATTGTTGGGATGGAGCACACGGGTCGTTGTGGCCGCGGCAGTCGCCGGAGTGTTCGGCGCGTCGCTGGATACATTACTGGGCGCCTTCGTCCAGGCCCAGTGGAGCTGTTCCCGCTGCGGGGCGAAGACGGAACGGCGCGTGCATTCATGCGGCGTTATTACAAATCTGGTTCGAGGGCCCGCATGGGTAAACAATGACACTGTGAACTTCATCTGTTCGGGAATGGGTGCCGTGGCCGCGGTCCTCTTGATATCCTGATATCCATGCGCTTTTCTCGGATCACGCCTCCGCGCTCCACTGCAGCGGCAATGGGACTTGTCATCGCGTACTCGGCGCTGCTCCTGGTCGCTACAGCCTGCAGCGTCAGCGATGCCAGCCTCGGCACCGGGACTGGACGGTCGGGCGCGACCGTGAATTCCTCACTTGCCCTTGTTGGGCGGTGGGAGCGCGTGGTGTTCTTTACCGACGCCGGAGGAGCGGTGCACGCTTCAGAAACACTGTGGGACTTTCGCTCCGATGGTACCGCCCTCCGTACGGTAGTCACGAGAAACCTGACCGAAGGATTCGCCGATGCTATCACTGCCATAGTTAATTGGCGTGTACAAGGCAGCTCGCTTGTACTCGACTTTGTCTCGCCCGCAAGCGGAACCACGCAGTTCTTCTTTCACATCAATCGCGACATTCTCACACTCGACGGACGCGATTTCGTCCGTGCAAGGCCGTGAGCCTCGAAGCGGCGGCCACGTCGCGGCCGCGCGTGCTGTTGGTGAGTGCAAACCGCGAGCGGCAACCATTCCCCGTCGTTCCCAATGGCGTGGCGTGCGTTGCGTCCGCGCTGGAAGCAGCGGGAAACCGTGTGCGCGTTGAAGACCTCTGCTTCGCCCGCGACCCGCATGTCGGCGCTCGAAAGACGGTGCGTGAATTCCGGCCGGACGTGATCGGCATTTCGGTCCGCAACATAGACAACAGCGACCTCGTAGCGCTGAGACACTACACGCCCGAGGCGGCGGGTATCTTGAACACACTCCGTGCCTCCGCGCCCAGGGCAGCGATTATCGCGGGCGGCGCCGCATTCGGCGTCGCGCCCGAAGGGCTGCTCAACGCTCTCGAGGTGAATCACGCCGTGGCTGGCGATGGGGAACGCGCAACCGTGGCTCTGATCGATGCGCTGGCTGCCGGGCGCACGCCGGCTGGAATCGCGGGTGTCGTGCACCGCGAGAACGGGACCGTCAAGGTGACTCCGCCGGGGGGCGACGCCGACATCGACGCTCTCCCGACAGTGAACATGGATCGGTGGATCGACCTTGCCTCATACGAACGCCATGGAGGGACGGTACCCATCCAGACAAAGCGGGGCTGCGTATTCAAGTGCGTATACTGCACGTACCTGAATGTGGAAGGCTGGGGTTACCGGCTGCGGTCGCCCGAGCTGGTAGCCGACGAGATGGAGCGACTTCACCGGAAGGCAGGCATCACGCATTTCGAATTCGTTGATTCGACCTTTAACGCTCCACCACGGCATGCTGCGGAGATCTGCGAGAGCATTATCAGGCGAAAGTTGCGCGTGCAGCTCGACACCACGAACTTCACCCCCGCCAGCGCCCCTGACTACCTCCTTGGCGCCATGCGGCGCGCAGGTTTCGGCTGGCTTGGCATCACCGCCGAGAGTGCGAGCGACGCGGTGCTCGAGCGCATGCAGAAGGGCTTCGACTCAGCCAGAGTGCGCGCGGTGGCGGAGGACGTTGAGCGCGCCGGAATTGCTGTCCTGTGGGTGTTTCTCATTGGCGGACCAGGCGAGACCGCGGCGACGATCGAGGAGACTCTCAAGTTTGCCGAGTGGCGACTCCGCCACGGCGATGCTGTCTACGTTACCGTGGGCGTGCGCGTCTATCCGGGGACGGCGATGCGGCGCATTGCGATAGAGGAGGGCGTCATTGAACAGGACGATCCGCTGCTTGCCCCGACGTTCTACCTCTCTCCACAATTGCGATTGGAGGGCACGGTGCGCCGCTTGCACGAATTCGCGTCCGCACACCCGCGATTCATGTTCTCCGCTGATTCGCGTTCGCGTCTGCTTCCGTATCTAACTGGACTGGCGTCCCTGCTCCGCTTGCCCAGGCCGCATTGGCGTTACATGGGAGTCTTTCAGAGGCTCGCGCGCGCGATCGAATGAGCCGACCGGACGTTATTGTGGTCGGTGGCGGACCCGCGGGGGCGGCCTGCGCCTGGTTTCTCGCGCGCCAAGGGGCGAAGGTCACAGTGCTCGACCGCGCGCGTTTCCCACGCGACAAGCCCTGTTCGGAGTATCTCAGCCCCGAAGCCACCCGAATTCTCGACGCGATGAGCGCGCTCGCTCCAATAGAAGAGGCCGGCGCGGCACATCTGGCGGGAATGAGGATCCGATCGCCGGACGGCACGGTGTTCCAGGGAGATTTCGTTGCGACGCATGGATGGCGCGGTTACAGCGATCGAGGGGTGGCCATTCCCCGCACTATTCTCGATGTTTGCCTCCTCAATCGCGCCCGGGGTGCGGGCGCCCATGTGGAGGAAGGAGTGCGAGTGACGGATGTGATTCGCGATGCGCGCGGCCGCGTGCGCGGCGTGTGCACGGTCGGCGGCGAAGGACCGAATTGCGAGCGGTATGCTCAGGTGGTAATCGGAGCGGACGGGCTGCGGTCGGTAATAGCGCGCCGGTTGGGTCTTGCTCGCCGGGCACGCTTTCCCCGGCGCATGGCTCTCGTCACGCATTACGAGGGAATCGCGGATATAACCGCCTATGGCGAGATGCACGTCGAGAAGGATGGCTATGCGGGAATCGCTCCGGTCGGCAACGGTATGGTGAATGTCGCTGTCGTTATTCCCGCGCGGAGGGCAAAAGCTCTGGCCGGCGATCGCGCGGGATTTCTCGGTTGGTGGATATCGGCGCGTCCGCATCTGGCCCCTCGTTTCGAGCGCGCGCGCCGCATCTCACCAGTGTACGCTACAGGACCGTTCGCGTCGCACGCACGCCGCGCGTGGGCGCCGGGCGCAGCGCTAGTGGGAGATGCCGCCGACTTTTTCGACCCGTTCACTGGCGAGGGAATCTACGCTGCCCTCCGTGGGGGCGAGATGCTTGCGCCCGCGGTTCTGCGCGCGCTATCAGCGTCCGCCGGGGTTGGAGCCGATGAGGCCCTGAGAGAATACGATGAGTCGCGCATAACGGAATTCAACGGCAAGTGGCGCGCGGAACGGCTCATCGGAGCCGCGGTTGGAGTTCCCTGGCTCATGAATGGAGCCGCTCGCTCGCTTTCGCGCCGCAAGGAAATGGCAGATCTGCTTGTGGGAGTGACCGGCGACTTTGTACCTGCCAGCGAGGTTTTAAAGGTGTCTTTCCTCACGCGGCTCGTAGCGGGCGCCTTGTTCGGCGTTAGCTCGCTTGGCCGGCATCCCGGCGAGCCGACGCCCCATGTGGACAGCCTTCCCGCCACTCCGACGATCTGAAACATGCCCTTCGATCCAGCGAAGTTCCGCAGCGTGGTTGGCCGATTCGCCTCTGGAGTGACCGTCCTGACGACGCGCGATCAATCCGGCGTAGATCACGGCATGACAGTGAGCGCCTTCTGCTCCCTGAGCCTCGAGCCGCCACTCGTACTCGTCTGCGTCGAGCGCATAGCTGAAATGCACGGTGTGCTTGAGTCTGCTTCCCAGTTTGCGGTGAATATTCTCGCAAGCGGCCAGGAGTCCATCTCCCGGCGTTTCGCGGAACGGATCAAGGACCGGTTCGATGGCATCGGGTTTGGACGCGGGGTAAGTGGAGCTCCTCTACTTCATGGGACCCTCGCGCATGTCGAGTGCACTTTAAAAAAACGTTTAAACGGAGGTGACCACAGCATATTCATTGGCGAAGTAGTGGACGCTGAGGCGCGTGCCGACCGGCCGCTGCTGTACTACCGTGGCGGCTATGCGCAGTTGGAGCGGTAACGTGCAAGCGCTACTGACGCCGAAACGGCACCGCGGTGTGGAGTATCTGGACGATCGCGGAGTTGACTCCCGCACGCTCGAGCGCTCCATGCAGGATGTCGCCCTCTCGAACTGGCTCTTTGGGGGAAGAAGGGCGGTTCTGGCGGAGTTGCCCGGGGTTCTGGTTGCCGCTGGTAATTCCACGCTAACGTTGCTCGATGTGGGCACGGGAGTCGGTGACATTCCCAAATGCGCACGCACGACTGCGGAACGACACGGTGTAAGGCTCCAGGCATTCGCGGTGGACTCCAGCGAATCACTCGCTGGCGCAGCGTCTGCGCGCGGTCTTCCCACTGCCTGCGCTGACGCGCGCAGACTCCCACTTCGCGACCGAAGCGTGGACATCGTCACATGTTCGCAACTCCTGCATCACTTCGAGCGGGATGATGGAATGCTGCTGGTGCGCGAGATGGACCGGGTGGCACGCCGGTTGGTCATCGTCGGGGAACTGAGGCGGAGCTGGATGGCGGCAGCGGGGATCTGGCTTGCGTCGTGGGTACTTCGTTTTCACCCAGTGAGCCGGCACGATGGCGTCGTGTCGGTTTTGCGAGGATTCACTACAGACGAGCTTCGCGAACTGATAGCGTGCGCGACTGGCGTGGCCCCATTGGTTCGCCGGCGCGCGGCATTTCGCCTGTCCGCGTCATGGCGCCCAGTGAGGGGTGAATGACAGAGCGTTCGCTGGCGCCGGACGCGCAATACGACCTCGGTCCCATGCCGCTCGGCCGACCCATGGAGACTGTTGATGAGCAAACCGTGCGCGCGCCCCTGGCAACCGTGTTTCCACTCGCCCGCGACGTGGAGCGTTGGCCGGATTTTTTGCCTCACTACCGCTCGGTGCGTTTCCTGGAGCGTTCTCGCGATGGTGGCGGCCTTGTGGAGATGGCCGCCTGGCGCCCGTTTGGATCAGCGCGGTGGCCCACATGGTGGATCTCGGAAATGGAAGTGGATCACGGAGCACCGGCGATCCGTTATCGTCACGTACGCGGCATCACCACCGAGATGGATGTCGAATGGACATTCGAAGATCTGCCCCACGGAGTGCGCGTACGCATCGTGCATGCCTGGAACGGGCCGCGATGGCCATTGATCGGAGTGGTGGCTGCGGTGCATGTGATCGGACCGGTTTTCATTCATGGCATCGCGTCCCGCACCCTCGCGGGGCTCGCAGCGGCAGCGGAAAGAAATTCCAATGGAAGTGCCGTCCAGGAGGGTAACCGTGCAGTATAGGCGTCGAGTGGTCATCACCGGCATTGGGGCGATTACCGCCATCGGAGTCGAACGGCAGGGATTATGGGAGGGCATACTCGCGCAGCGCTCAGCCGTGCGGGGAGTTACCCGCTTCGATCCCACCCCGTTTCGTAGCCACAGTGCCGCCGAGGTGCCCGATTTCGACCCTGGTAACTTCATGGAGCGCAAACGTACACGCCGCCTCGACCGGTTCGGGCACTTCTCAGTAGCCGCAGCGAAGATGGCCATAGGCGACGCCGCACTTGAGTTGGGGGGGGAAAACCGTGAAAGGGTGGGAGCAATGATGGGAACGGCGCTCGGCGGTGTCGGCTACGCCGAGGAACAGTGCAGCCGCTACTACACAAGCGGAGTCAAGGACGTGGATCCCGCGCTCGCTCTAATGGTGTTCGGAGGGGCCTCGAGCTGCAACATTGCGATCGAGTTCGGCGTTCAGGGACCCAACAGCACAAACGCAATGAGCTGTGCGTCCGGCACCATTGCGATAGGCGACGGCTTCCGCCAGATCCGCGATGGCTATGCCGACGTCATGATCTGCGGCGGCGCTGAGGCGCCCCTCTGGCCGCTGTGCTTCGGAGCGTTCGCGATCATTCGCGCCATGTCAACTCGCAATGATGATCCGGGAACTGCTTCCCGCCCGTTCGACCGGGACCGCGATGGCTTCGTCATGGGTGAGGGCGCCGCGGTACTCATTCTCGAGGAACGGACACGAGCCATGGCTCGCGGCGCGCCGATCTACGCCGAAGTGCTTGGCTACGGCGTGACTAACGACGCGTACCACATGACCGCGCCGCTACCGGATGGCGTGCAGGCCGCGCGCGCGGTGGAGCGTGCACTCGGTGACGCAAAGGTGAGCGCCGGTGAGATTGACTATATAAATGCGCACGGTAGTTCCACGCCTCTCAACGATGCTACGGAGACGCTGGCCATCAAGCGCGTGTTCAGGGACTCGGCCCGGCGGTTGCAGGTAAGCGGAACAAAGGGATATTACGGGCACGCGCTTGGTGCATCCGGCGCAATCGAAGCGGCAATCTGCGCGCTCGCATTACAACATGACTGGCTTCCACCTACGGTAAACCTCCAGGCCGCTGACGATGCTTGTGACTTGGACTACATCCCGAGAACGGGGCGAAAGGCACATGTGGAGCACATCGTGACGAATTCGTTTGGCTTCGGCGGCATCAACGCGGCGCTGGTTATTCGGCGCCACAGCTGACGAACGTGCTTTCGTCTCGAAGAAGCTTCCTGGAAAGCGTTCCGCAGGAGTCGTTCAATCGCGTGGCAAGGCTCGCGGCGAGCTCACTGGAAGCCCCGGTAGCGTTTGTCTGCACGGTCATCGACGGCCGAGTGACCGTCCGCGGGAAGTTCGATTCCACGGGCGCGATCTCACCGGACGACGAGATCTCCGATCAGGACAGCATGCGCGTGGCGCATGCGATTGCCTCGGGTAGAATTGCGCTCATTCCGTCCGAGGGCGATGGACTGAGAGCTTCCCCTCTAATCGTCGTACCATTTGCAGCGGAGCCGGATGGCGCTGTTCTGGGGGCGCTATGCGTGGCGGGCGCGCCCAAGCGCGAGTGGAGCGATCGCGACGCGGCGGCGATCGCCGGCCTGGTTGAGACGCTGTCGTCCGAATTGACGCTGCACAGCGCGATACACGAGCGAAAGGAGGAGGAGGTAAGGCTTAGACACATAACGCTTCATGACGCACTGACGGAGCTTCCAAACCGAACGCTCTTCATGCAGCGCACCGACCAATCCATCGCGCGGTCGAAGCGGTATCCCGATCATCTCTTCGCGATTCTATTCCTGGATCTTGACCGCTTCAAGGTGGTGAACGACAGTCTGGGTCATCAGGTGGGTGACGAGCTGCTCGTAGCGGTGGCGCGACGCCTGGAAAAGTGCCTCCGCACCGAGGACACCGTCGCGCGGCTCGGAGGAGATGAGTTCGGCATTCTGCTCGACAGAATCAGAGTCGTCGCCGATGCCGCTCGTGTGGCCCAGCGCATTCTCAAAGCGCTGGCGGAGCCCGTGAATCTCAGCGGATACGAGGTCTACACGTCCGTCAGCATCGGGATCGTTGACAGCGCAACCGCCCATGGGTTGTCGGACTACATGATTCGCAGTGCGGACATGGCGCTGTATCGCGCCAAGGGAGCTGGAAAAGCGCGGTACGCGATGTTCGATCGCGCCATGCACGCTGACGCGCTCGCCAGGCTTCAGCTCGAGACGGATCTCCGGCACGCGGTGCAGCGCGAAGAGTTCATTGCGCACTATCAACCGGTCATCTCGCTCGAGACCGGCAGGATTTCGGGCTTCGAAGCCCTGATTCGCTGGAGGCATGCCGATCGTGGTCTCGTGCCGCCAAACGAATTTATCCCGATGGCGGAAGAGACGGGAATGATTCTCCCCATGGGTCAGTGGATAATGCGGGAAGCTTGCCGGCAGATCAGCGGCTGGCAGCGGACCTTCAACCGTTCCGAGCCACTCTCCATTGGTGTGAACCTTTCCGTCAAACAATTCGCACAGCCCGATCTCAGGGAGCGTATCGCAGACATAATAGCGACTACGGGAGTGCAGCCCCACAGCCTCAAGCTTGAAATAACCGAGAACGTGATCGCGGGAAACCCCAACCATGCGATAACAGTGCTCGACGGCCTCAAGGCGATCGGCATAGAGATACACCTCGATGACTTCGGTACCGGATATTCGTCGCTGAGCTACCTTACGCATCTCCCAATCGACTGCATCAAAATCGACCGTTCATTCGTGAGCCAGATGGAAACGAAGGATCGGCATTTCCAGCTCGTTCGCACCATTCTTACGCTTGCGCGCAGCTTTAATCTGCGCGCAGTGGCGGAGGGGGTGGAAAGCACACCGCAACTGCTCGCGCTGCGAAAGTTGGGATGCGACTTCGGCCAGGGTTATCTCTTTTCGCGGCCACTTCCACCGGCGGACATCGAGGCACTCCTGGCGCGCAATCCGACCTGGTAGAACGAACAACAAATTGCGAATTGCGAACTGCGAACTACCGGCGCTTCCGCGCACCGATCCCCGCTTTTCGCATTGCCGAGCGCATCGTACGCTCCAGCTCTGCGTCATCCGAGTATGGATGCTCCTCCTTCCAGGCAACGAGCTCGATCACTGCCTTGGCCATGACCGGATGACCACCCGCGCTCCCGTACCGGCCAAAAAGTAGACGGAGCCGCGCGCCAAGCCGTGCATCGGCATTCAGCGCACGTGTGCTCATCACCAACCGTCCCCCAAAAACGCCGGAGACGGCGCTAACCTCCGCGCCCGCCATGCCCAGGCAGAATTCGGAGAGTTGCGCGACAATGTGCTCCTGATCCATGGGAAGCCTGCCGAGGTGAACATAGGCAAGCCCGTTGCGCACGCGGGCGGTCTCCAGAGCGCGGCCGAAACGATGCAGTGTGCCGGGCTGGTATGACGGGTGCTGAATTCGACGCAGCACCGCCTGGTCCGCGAGCGGAAATAGCTGGGCGAACATCTGCAGATCCTCATCGCTGGTCGGACGAGAGAGCGACTTGGTGTCTGTTATGATTCCGTACAAAAGCGCGGTCGCAAGCTGTCGGGTAAGCGCCGCAGGTCCGCAGGTGAGTAGATACTCCGCCGCCATGGTTGCGCTCGCCCCGTACGACGTACGTATATCTCGATAGCGTGCTCGATACCTGCCGGTGGTAGGGTGATGGTCGATCACCGCCGCGACGTTTGGCAGTGGCATATTGAAATACGGCGGTTGCACGTCGACGAGAATCAGCGGGCCAAGCGTTGCCAGGCTCCGACCGGATACGTGCTGCACTGTTTCGCTGAGCTCGGCGAGCATTCGCCGGTTCTCCGGGCGGGTAACCCTGCCGCAGGTGATGATGGGTGAGTGTACGGCGTCGAGGTCGAGCGTCACGCGCAGCGCCAGCGCGGATGCGATCGCATCGGGATCGGGATCGTGCTGAATCAGAAACGCGCAGTGATCCGACCCACGCAGGGATTGTCGCAGGCCTTCTACGCGTTTTCGGTCCTGAACGCGCTTCAACAGCAAATCGATGGCGTCAGCAAGCAGCTCGCCTTCGTCGATCCAGGTAATCCTGCCGCGATTGCCGCTTCGCCTCCGCTCCGCACCCCGCACGATCGCCAGCACCGGCGCCGAGGGGAGGGCCCGGCGAATGGCCGTCGCCACGCGACTCGCGCGGCGGCCGTCGACGATGTCCACCACTGCCAGCAAATCCTCAGCACTCAGCTCGGCATACGTTCGTGACGCGACCGGATCGCCGTGTACAGCGCTCGCCCACGCAGGGGCGTCCATCCTTTCAGGCATCCATATGTGCACCTCCCGTCCGGACAGCGCGCTTCTGCGGAGCACATCGAACCGGGCTGGCACGTCGCTCACAAGCAGGACCGGCGCCTTCATCGCGAAATGCCTTGCTTCGGCACCGCGAAAAGCCTACTCTCCCGGGTCGCCGATCTCATCCTCACAGCTGTTAAGCACGCCCCCTCTTTCATCAGGAATTCATCATGCGTGATTCGCTACGCCACGCGGTCGCGGAATTCATCGGCATATTTGCCCTCGTCTTCGTTGGAAGCGCCGCGCTCATCGCGGCGCGGACATCCGAGAATAGCATCGGTCTCGTCGAAATCGCTCTGGCGCACGGACTGATACTCGCAGCCATGGTTACGGCGACAATGCGCTTTTCGGGCCACCTCAACCCCGCGGTGACGATTGGCTTTCTCGTCACGCGGCGAATAGCACCGCTGATGGCCGGGATATTCATCGTCACGCAGCTACTGGGAGCCATGAGCGCGGCGTATGCTCTCAAATGGGTCTATCCGGATTCAGTCTTCATGGCCGCGCGCGGGGGGGGGCAGTTCGTGTCGGAGGGAGTGACATCTGGTCAGGCGTATCTTCTGGAAGCGGTCGCCACGTTCTTTCTCATGTTCGTGGTTTTCGGAACGGCGGCGGATCCAAAAGCACCCAGGGTTGGCGGCCTGGCGATCGGCTTTACCGTAGCAGCCGATATTCTGGCGATCGGCCCGCTTACCGGCGGCTCCATGAACCCCGCGCGATCCTTCGGACCGGCGGTGGCATCCGGCTTCTACGAAGGACATCTCATTTACTGGATCGGCCCGATGCTGGGTGCCGTCGCCGCCGCTCTGTTGTATGACACGCTCTTCCTGCGAAGCGCGCCAGAGCCGCCAGACCATGGAGTGGTCGATCCTGCCGGAGCAAGGAGTCGCGCACCCTCGAGGAAAGACTGATCAACCGTGTCGCCCGTGAGGACCATTTCACGGCCCAACCCCCAGATATTTCTCAGTGTACCGGGAAATGGAGTCCATGATCACCCGCATGGCGACGTCGCTCTTTCCCCACCCTACGGTTTGTACCCGCTTCCCTTCCAGATCCTTGTAGATGCGAAAGAAGTGCTCGACCTCCTTCAGATAGTGCTGCGGTATGTCGGCTATGTCGAAGTATTCTCCGTAGAAGGGATCGTTGCTCGGCACCGCCAACACCTTGTCGTCCGGATCCCCGCGATCGAGCATTTTGAGGACTCCTATCGGACGCACGTCTATCTGGCAACCCGGAAAGGTCGGCTCGTTCAGTAGCACGAGGACGTCACAGGGATCGTTGTCCTCCGCAAGCGTGCGCGGAATGAATCCGTAGTCACCCGGATAGTGGACCGCGGAATACAGAACGCGGTCCAGGCGAATGAGCCCCGAGTCCTTGTCCAACTCGTATTTGTTCCGGCTGCCGCTCGGAATTTCGACAACCGCCGTGACTATGTCGGGTGGATGATGACCGGGCGGGAGATCACGCCACGCGTTAATCATGCGAAGCGGGGCTACGCGCAAGCCGCTCGCGCACGCGCCGCGCCCGCCACCAGATGCTCGCCGCGTAAACAGCATAGATCGTCGCGGCCAAAGCGTAGGCGGCGTGGTAGTACGCGGCGTTGTCAGGCATCACCGCCCTCCTCGTGTGCGAGGACGCTGCGCGCTTCCGCCAGGCGATACCGCGCCCGGAGCAGAGCGACGTACAGCAGCGTAAACGAGGCAAAAGCTACCAGAAGCGTCACCAGCATTTCGTTCGGAAGCGATGGGGCACCAGGCTTCATCACAATGGGTTGCGGATGCAGTGTGCGAAACAGATAAACACTGAGGTGGATGAACGGAATGAGCAGCGCGCCGAGAGCGCCGAGCACGGCAGAGTAGCGGGCGCGCTGCTCATGGTTGTCGATTGCACCACGCAGCACCAGATAACCGGCGTAAACGAACCACAAAAAGAGCGTCAACGTGAGGCGCGCATCCCACGTCCACCACGTTCCCCACACCGGGCGGCCCCACAGGGGACCTGTAATAAGCACGACCGTTGTGAATACGACGCCAACCTCGGCAGAGCTTTCGGCAAAGCGGTCCAGACGCGGATCGCGGAGCCAGAGGTAGAGCACACCGGCGACTGCCACCAGACCAAAGGCGAGAAAGGCGACCCACGCCGCCGGGGCATGCACGTAGAAAATCTTCTGCGCCGGTCCCTGCCGTAATTCGATCGGCGTGAACGCCATCGCGCGTATCAGCGTTCCAATGACCGCGACGCCCGCCGCTACGAGAAACCAGTCAAACACCGGCGCTATCTCCTCCCGGGTACGCAGCTTCAGAGGATCGCTTGCTGTAGCGGAGCTGGTCATTCCTCGATCGTATAGGGAAATGCAAGCATGCACACGGCCACGAACACAATGTCGAAGGCACCCAGGAGCCGCAACCAGCCTGCCACTTCGGCTATCGGCCGGCCGTTCAGCAGCTTTGCGGTAGCCTGCGCCGCCGGCACGACTATCGGCACGAAGAAGGGCAACGACAACACCGGCAACAGCAGTTCGGCGAGCCTCGTGTTCACCGCCATCGAGCTGAAGAGCGTGCCAACCGCAACGAGCCCCACCGCCGCAAGAAGTGCGATTGCAGCGAGCGCCGGTGCCACCGGGATCACAGGCACATTGTAGAAGAGCGCAACAGCAGGGATAGACACTATCTGGATTCCCACCACGAACACCAGGTTGGCCAGCGCTTTCCCGGCAAAAATCGCCTCGCGGGCGACAGGCGCACCGAGCAGCCCGTCGATCGCACGATCCTGCTGCTCGACGCCAAATGATCGGTGAAGGCCCAGTAGTCCCGAGAAAGTGAAGATTACCCACAGCACGCCGGGAGCCAGATCGGCCGCCGGGATGGCGGTCGGATCCCATGAGAAGTAGAAGATCACAATCGCGAGTAATGCGAAGATCAGGGCCGCCAGAAACGCTGTACGCGTCCTGACTTCGATCGTGAGATCCTTTCGGGCAATGAGCAAAGCGGCACTCACGGCATTAGGCGTCATGCGCCACCAGTTTCCGGTACTCGCTCTGGTATTGCTCAGGATCGATTGAGGAGCGCTCCTCGCTCCGCGCGAACCGACCGGCCCGCATGATAGACAGGTGCGTCGCGAGAGCGAGACCTTCCACAAGATTGTGGGTCACCAGAACGAGCGCGGCGCCGCCGTCACGCAACGTGGAGAGCAACATTGTTAGTGCCGACGCACCGGCGTCATCGAGCCCGGTGAAGGGCTCGTCAAGCAGGATAACTGAAGGCGCGTGGACGATCGCCCGCGCGATCGCTACGCGCTGCTGCATTCCCCGGCTGAGCGCGCGCACGGGCGCCGATGCCCTGTCTACCAGACGCATTTTTCCCAGGGCTGCCGCCGTCGCTTGTCGGTAGTCCCGCACCCCATGCAAACGCGCCGCAAACTCTACGTTCTCGCGCGCGGAAAGTGCGCCGTACAACATGGTGGCATGCGCGATCAGTCCCACGGCACCGCGTGCTTCATCGCCAGCGGGCAGGCATACTCCTCCCACGATGGCCGTCCCTGCGCTCGGCTTCAGCAACCCACCGAGTAACCGGAGCAGTGTCGTCTTGCCAGCGCCGTTCGG
>JBPCJT010000055.1:0-7118 GCA_051005015.1 Gemmatimonadaceae bacterium
CTCTGGATTCGCGCTCTGGGCAGACGTACTGGCGGCATCGCGGGGAGGCGCCCTTCGGCACCGGACCACTGATGGCTGACGGCCGCATCTACGCCGCCACCGAAGGACGCGCCGGCACTCTTGTAGCTCTTGATCTTTACAACGGCAAGCGCCGCTGGCGCACATTCGTCGGCGACGTGGCGGCTCCGCTGGTGTTGCGCGACAGCGTGATCTACGGCGCTACACACATCAATGGCCGGGCATTCGCCGTCAACGCCACGACGGGAAGAATGCTTTGGTCCCGTGAGATAGGTCCTTCGCTTTCAGGGCCTCTGTTGACGGATGACGAGCGAGTCGTCGTCGCAACGCTCACGGATACGCTCTTCGTCTTGAGTGCCATTACGGGCGCGGTTTCCACCCGGCATCCTCTTACTGCTTCCACCACGTCCGCACTATTGCTGGCGAATGATTCGACAGTGGTTCTGACTTCACCGTCCGGGCATGTGACGGCCATCACGATCGGATCGAAATACGGGCACGCTAGTGGGTTGCGGGAGGGCGATTCCTCTATTTCCCGACGTACTGCCAAGCCCCTATTTTCGCAGTGGAACATCCCGACGTCATCTCCGGTTCTGGGTGCGCCCATAGTCTGGAGCGACACAGTCTTCGCTCTTACCGCTTCATGCGATTTCTGGACAATTCCAGTCGCTGTACCTGCGGCTGCAAGGCAGCTCAAACTGAGTTGTAGTACGGTTGCCGCGCCCACCCTCGTTCGCGACGGCGTATTGGTTGCAACAGTTCGAGGCGAGGTTGCTCTTTTCGATCGCCAGTCGGGGGTGCGGCTGTGGGATCGCCAGGTCGGCAGCGAACTCCGCCACCCACCGTTACTGCGCAATAGCCAAATCATAGTTGCCCCAATTCTTGGCAATATCGTGAGCCTCAGATGAAAATGACCATGCTGCGGGCGGTAGCTGGGCTGTGGATTCTCTGTATTTCCGCCTGCTCGGCTGTGGCCCATGCGCAACTACCGCAACCAGTGGCTCCCCGCTCATGGACCTCGGTGCGTCTGGCGAAATGGGCGCTGCTGGGAGCGGCCGTGGGATTTGGCGCTTACGCCGTTTCGCAGTCGGGGCGAGCCGACGACAGTTACGCCGAACTTGGCACACTTTGCCGAGCGGAACAGAATCGTTGCGTACGTAGCGGGGACAGGTATGCGGATTCACGCGCCGAAAGCCTGTACCAGCGCGCGGTATCCGCTGACCGTCGCGCGCACCAGGCGATAATCGGGGGCGAGGTGACTCTTCTTGGCAGTGCTGCCCTGTTTATCTATGATCTGCGCAATCGCAGGGGCCCGCCAGACATTCCGTATCCGGCCGACTCGACGGAGCCAGCGGCGTACGCAATTGCCATAGGCGCCAAGGTGTTCTTTTAGTGTCTATTCGCACGCGGCTCGCTCTCGGTCTTTTTGCCATCGCGGTGATCATGATCGCACCGGTGGCATTCGCCCTTCGCTCGCTCGATCGCATTCACGATGATACGCTCGACCTGCGAGACCGGGATTTCGCTGCGTCCGTGCGTGTGAGTCGCTTGCGGAGCGATGTCGATTACGTGCGCCGCGCACAAATTGCGTTTTCCGCGTTCCCAAGCGACACGACACGAGACACACTGTTGGCGCGAGGAGCACGCGTCGCTTCCGCTGCTGGCCGACTGCGGGCTTTCAGGTTGGAGCGTTTCGCCAATGGCATCGAGAGCGCGATGCTTCTTGTTGCGGCTTCCACGAGGCTGGCGTCCGTGGCCGCCGCCGAAGGGAGGGCCGCTGCAGCGGACTCGATGGCTGATGCGCGTATCGTGCCCGCGATAAACCGCGCCGACAGCATTTTACGTTCGGCGGAATCGCAACTGCGTGACCGCATCGGAGAGCGTGTGGAGCACGCGGAAACAGCTTCTGGGGAAGCGAAGCGCGTGTCCGGAATCGCGTTCATACTCGCGAGCATTGCGGCGCTCGTCATGGGTTTCATCATCTGGCGGTCGATCGCGGAGCCACTCCGCGATCTCGACGGAGGAATGTCGGCTGTAGCGGGGGGCGAGTTTGGCCACCGTCTGAGGATGTCTCCAAAACGCAGGGATGAGTTTGGCCGGCTTTCGGGGAGTTTTCAGTCGATGGCGGAGCAGCTCGCTGCGCTCGACCAGCTCAAGGCGGAATTCGTGTCGGTCGCATCGCACGAGCTCAAAACGCCCATCAACGTCATACTCGGCTACGTGCAACTTTTGGAGGAGGGGGTTTACGGCGAAGTTTCGCCGAAGCAGGGGGACATTCTCGCCACCGTCGAAATGCAGACGCAATCCCTTGCGCGACTGGTTCATCAGTTGCTCGACATCAGTCGCTTCGAGGCGGGCGGAGGAAAGATCGAGACTCGTCCAGTGCAACTCCACAGTTTCCTTACCGACCTCGAAAATACGTTTCAGGTTCTTGCGCTCCAGCGCCAGGTCGAGTTCCGCATCGATCGGAACGGGGTCCTCCCCGACGAAGTGTATTGGGACGCAGACCGCATTAACGAGGTGTTGGGAAACCTCCTTTCCAACGCGTTCAAATTCACCTCAGTGGGCGAGTCTGTAATACTCGGCATTGAGGCGGTCGACAACGACGTGCATATAGATGTACACGACTCGGGCGCCGGTATTGCCCCGGAGCAGCTTCCGCGCATCTTCGAGAAATTCTATCAGGCGAGCAATCAGACCTCGGCTGCTGACACCGGCACCGGACTCGGCCTAGCGATCGCGAAGCAGATCGTATTGGCGCATAGCGGAACGATAACAGCGACCAGTGAGCTGGGAATGGGAACAGCATTTCACATAACACTGCCCATTCGCGCCGCCACACGTCTGGCACCGCAGGAGCGCCGGCCAGCGACCGCGGACGCCCTTTCATGAGGGAGTTGTGGTTCGTTACCCTTGTCTGTCTGTCGTTTGCCTGCGTGCGGCCATCCAGTCCGCCCGTTGTTGTTCTTGCCCCGGCAATTGATTGGATCACAGCGTTTTCTGAGGCACAGCGCGCAGCCGAAAATCGCAGGTTCGCTGAAGCCGATGCGGTGCTCGCTGATTTCATCAAGCTTCGCAAGGGAACGACCGAGGCGCGGGAAGCGGTTTACTGGAGAGCGGTGTACCTTCTCGACCCAAAGAACCGCGCCTCCAATCTACGGGAAGCTGTTCTGTATCTCGATGAATACCTCTCCCATCCGCTACCTGCGAACGTGAGCCAGGCTCGTGCGCTGCGCGGAATGGCCTCCGCTGTCTCTTCTCTGCACGATGCTGTTCGTGCGGCGCAACGACGGCCAACTGGGGAACCTGACGAGCCCGCCAAGTCCGTTCCAGATACTGCGCGGGAAGAGGAGATGGAAAAAGAGATCGAGCGATTGAAAGAACAGCTGGACAAGGCAAACGCGGAGCTCGAGCGGATCAAAAAACGACTGACGGCCCCGCGCACTCCGGACTAACCAGTCAACCCACGCGAAAAAGCTGTATCGCCCTGGCATAACGTTCACCCAGGGTCTTTCTAATGCCGGCATGCTCCGCGCGCGAAAGCTCGGGATCGCGCGACAGCACTCCCTCCGCCGCCCGATGAGCTTCGACGTTCAGCTCCTCGTCACGCAACGGATCCGCAAAGCGGAACATCGCCGCGCCACTCTGTCGTTCCCCAAAGAGATCCCCCATTCCCCGCATCTTTAAATCGGCGCGGGCGATTTCGAAACCGTCCTCGGTATTCACGAACACGCGCAGGCGGGCCTCTACTTCGGGGCTGACGTCCCCGAGCAGGACACAGAAGGACTCGTCCGCCCCGCGTCCCACTCGCCCGCGCAGCTGGTGAAGCTGCGACAGGCCGAAACGCTCTGGGTGTTCGATCAACATGACAGTGGCATTGGCAACATCAATTCCCACCTCAATGACCGTGGTAGCTACAAGCAAGTCGATTCCGCCATCGCGAAAGCGCCGCATGATTTCATCGCGTTCGTCCGAGGGAATACGGCCATGCAGCAGCGCCATTCGCCGCGCCCCGAACGGCCCGGTTCTTAGTGACTCGAACATGGTTGTCGCCGCCTTGAGATCGCTCTTCTCTGATTCGGCGATGACCGGATACACGATGTAACCTTGCCGTCCGAGTGCGATCTGACCGTCGACGAACTCGAGCACTTTCGTGCGGGCTGTCTCGCGCCGGAGCGCAGTCGTCACTGGCTTGCGGCCGGGAGGACGTTCGTCGAGAATGCTGATGTCGACATCGCCGTACAGCGTAAGCGCTAGGGAGCGCGGAATCGGGGTAGCGCTCATGAGTAACAAGTCCGGACGCTCCCCCTTGGCTCCCAACGCTGCACGCTGCTCGACGCCGAAGCGATGCTGCTCATCGATCGCCGCAAAACCCAGGCGGCCAAAGCTGGTGCTCTCCTGCACGAGCGCGTGTGTTCCCACCGCTATCAGCGGCGCGGTGCTCGCGAGCCGAGTTGCCACCTCCCGCCGCTCGCGCGCCGGCAGACTGCCAGTAACGAGTACGGGACGAATGCCAAGCGGCTGGAAAAGTCGCTCCATCGTGCTGGCATGCTGTTCCGCGAGGAGTTCGGTCGGAGCCATGATCGCCGCTTGATAGCCATTCTCCAGTGCGAGTAACGCCGCGAAAAGCGCAACGATGGTCTTGCCGCTACCGACGTCGCCCTGCAACAACCGGCTCATGCGAAACTCGCTGAACATGTCGGAGGCAATCTCGCGGATTGCCCGCGTCTGGGCATCGGTCAGTTGAAACGGAAGCGCCGCCTTGAGCGCGGAGGTAAGCTCACGCTTGTTCCTGAAAGCGATTCCTCCGCGCCGCGAACGGGCAACCTCTTTTGCGCGCCGGTGCAGCAAGTGGACGAAGAACAATTCTTCAAAGGCGAGACGCGCCCTACCCCGCATCGCCTCGCCGATGGAATCAGGGCGGTGCAGCATTCGGAGCGCGTCCGCCAGGACGGGAAGGCCCGCTCCCTGAGCATCGCGAGCGCGCATCAGGATCTCCCGCGGGAGATACTCGGTAACCAGTCCGAGCAACACGTCCAGGTGCGCGTCGATCAAGCCGCGAATCACCTTGAAAGACAATCCCTCGGTCGCGCGGTAAACCGACAGAACCTTGCCGCTCTTGGTCCCGTCGACGTCGCTGCCGAGGTTCACGTACTCGCGCGGCGTAAGCTGCCTGCCATGAAAAAATCGTACGGGCCCGCTGAGCAGCAGGACGTCCCCTTTCTCTATTGAACGATCGAGGAAGGGCTGTCCCGGCCACGCAGCCTCGATCATGCCTGATGAATCACGCACAACCGCCTGGAATATCCGCAGCCCTTTTCGCGTCGGTATGACGCCCTTCGAAATAACGGTTCCGATAACCGTACCGTCCATTCCTGGCTCGAGTGACGCGATCGGCGCGACGGTGGACGCGTCCTCATATCTATGCGGGACGTGATACAGGAGATCACCCGCGGTAACAACGCCAAGTCTTCGCAACATCTCCGCTCGGCGAGGTCCGACGCCTTTCAGGTACGTGACGGGGGTATCGAGGAACAAGCAGGAAGTGGCGAGTGGGAGTAGGGAGTGGAAGTTGCGAGGCCGGCAGCAGGAAGCGACAGGGTCAGAGTGTGTACTCGAGCGTAGCGGGCCGCACTTCAAGCGTTAAATGGAAGAACGAACGGAGCAGTCGCACGGTGCATAAAGTCAAGCCTCACGCCCCCCGCTTCCTCAACTTCATTCCTGAGTCAGTTCCGCCGCATACGCCGCAGCATCGAAAGCAAGAAGGTCCACCGCCGTTTCACCAACCCCAACAAACTTCACGGGTATGTCGAGCGCCTCGTGTACTGCCAGCACGATGCCACCTCGCGCGGTGCCGTCAACCTTGGTAACCACGATTCCTGTAAGCAATACGGATGACGAGAAGGCTCTTGCCTGGGCGACCGCATTTTGGCCGATCGTTCCATCAAGTACGATCAGGGTTTCGTGCGGTGCCTCGGGAATGCGCTTCCGTATCACGCGTCCGATCTTCTGGAGCTCGATCATCAGGTTTTCCTGTGTGTGCAGCCGGCCCGCCGTGTCGATTATGACAACGTCCATTGCCCGGGCCACCGCCGATTCCAATGCGTCGTAAGCGACCGCGGCCGGATCGCTTCCGGGCTTGCCACCTACGAACTCCGCTCCGGCCCGTTTCGCCCACACCCTGAGCTGATCTATCGCGCCAGCACGAAAAGTGTCACCTGCCGCCACCAGTACCTGCTTTCCCTCACTTCGGTAACGCGAAGCGAGCTTGCCTATGAAGGTCGTTTTCCCTGCTCCGTTGACCCCCACCACCAGCACCACCGTAGGACCCGACGCTGCAACGGCCATCGCTGGATCGGACCTTCCAGCGCGGAGCGCGCGCTCCACGCCCGCACGGAGTGCCTCAAGAAACTCATCCTGGGTCTGTACCAGCCCCCGAGATGCTTGAAGCTCCACCTCGGAAATCAAGCGAAGCGTAACCGGCACGCCAAAGTCCGCCTCGAGCAACATTTCCTCGAGTTTTTCCAGCGAGCCCGGACTCACACCGCCGCGCACCAGCAACCCGACGTCCAGCATCGCGACGTCCTTGAAACGCTGCCAGAATGAGCGCTTGGGAACGTCGTCCTTTTTTTTCAGAATTCGCGACAAGGGGGATAGGTTGGGAAATGGGAGTGATGAGGACTGCGGATTGCAGGTACGGACTGACTGCCCCGAAAGATATTCGATGTGACGCTGTCAGCTCCTAGTCCGAAGATCCAAATCACCCTGACCGGCAGCTTCGGGAGGCTAAGTGGTCGATTGTGTAAATACGGCAGCATTCGAGCGGCGCAGCACTGAAGCCCGAGGTGTACTCACAGAAAAAATGAGCCAGGATGACAGGATGGGAATAGTCCGCTGATTCACTTACGAGCCCATCCTGTTAATCCTGGTCATCTTGGCAAGAAGGCATCTTTTTTCTCCGAACGGCGGCGGTCTTTTGCCGCTGCGCTGGAGGCGGCGTTTCGACGCTCCTGAAATATGACTGGGCTGGCCCTCCGACTTCGCGTGGGTTAGTTCGTCCGCGCTAGCCGGATTCACCAGAGCCACATGCGACCAGTGTT
>JBPCJT010000056.1:0-7506 GCA_051005015.1 Gemmatimonadaceae bacterium
CCTCCGCACCGAGTAGCCGAGGAAGGCGAATCGCTGGCGATGGCACGGGAGAGCGTGCGTGACACAGTGCTCGCTTCACTCGAAAAAGGCTCGATACGCGGACTCGACAGTCTCATCGGCGATTACGGACTCGAGAATATCGAGAATTGGGCCGTAAAGCTGGTGTCGGACGGCGACCGTCTCGCCGCCATCTCCGAGGCGAAGGTCACAGGCCGGGAGGGACCATTGCTTGCCCTCGCGCGGGCCGCTCGAAAAGCGATGGATGACAGCCTTGTCCGTGAGGAGCTGATCGACTTCGACAGGCTCATCCTGCGCACGCGCGATCTGTTGCGCGACAACAAGCTTGCCCGCGAGCATCTCCAGCGGCGGATCCGGCTGCTGATCGTGGACGAGTTTCAGGACGTGGACCCGGCGCAGCGCGATCTGGCCTATCTGCTCGGCGCTCCGCTCTCGAAAGATGCGGAGACCACCCGACTGATGCTCGTGGGTGACCCGAAGCAGAGCATCTATCGGTTCAGGCGCGCGGACATCTCGGTGTGGAATAAGGTCAGACGCGATTTCAAGGAAAAAGGCACTGGGAAGTTGATCCGCCTCGACCGGAACTACAGGAGCGTGCCCGCGATCCTCGCCTTCGTTGACGACGTGATCGGGAGCGCGATGGGTACGCCCGTGGATGGCAAACAACTGGCCGACTTCGAGACCGAATACGCTGCGCTCGAGGCAAACGAGAAACAGCCGAGAGGCGCGTCGGTCGAAATGCTGCTAATCCCGGGCGACGGGGGGAGCGGTCCCAACGTCGAGATGGCGCGCGCGGTTGAAGCGGAGACTGTGGCGAAAAGGATGCGCGAGCTGCACGGCGAAGGCTACGCCTGGGGGGACATGGCAATCCTGCTCACCGGCTGGGGGGCTCTCGGCACCTACGAGGGCGCGCTCGCGCGTGCCGGCATTCCGAAGTACGCGCTCCAGGCCGAGGGCTTCTACCAGCGGCGCGAGATACTCGACTGCATTCTGGCGCTGCGCGTCGCCCGGGATCCGCGCGACGATGTCGCGCTCATGGGCTTTCTCCGCTCGCCATTCGTCGGCGTGCGCGACGAGACTCTGCTCGCCCTGGCGCGGGGAGGTTACCCGCCCTTCTGGGACGTGCTGTCCGACGATCAGAAACGCGAGAATGCAGTGCAGGATTCCGCGGAGCGGGCGCTGCTGAGGCGGGCCGCGGCGATTATCGGCCGGGCGGCAGCTCTTCGCGACCGGATCGGTATTGGTAACTTATTGCGACTAATACTGAGTGACGCCGGCTACCTCGCTCACTTGGCGCTGCTGGGCGACGACGGGCTTCAGCCGATGGCGAACGTGCGGAAGCTCATTCGGCTCGCGGACGCGAGCGCGGAGCTGGGTGTCGGCCCCTTTCTCAAAGCCGTGGATGAGCTGCGCGAACGGCAGGAGCTGGAGGGAGACGAGCGTCTCTACGGCGAAAGCGAGGACGTCGTCACCATTACGTCCGTGCACGCAGCGAAGGGACTCGAGTGGAAAGTAGTCTTCTGGTGCGACCTCATGCGCGGCGCCGTCGGAGAGAAGGGCGGGCTCGCTGTCGGGCGGGACCGTGACACGGGGCGCGATCGCGCCATACTCGGCCACCCGGATGCAAAGAAGGAGGAACAGCCGCAGGAGTGGCAAGCGTTGCGTGCGTCGCAGTGCGCCGAAGCGGACGCCGAACGGAAACGGCTCTGGTACGTTGCCGCGACGCGCGCGAAGGAGTGGCTCATTCTGGGTGGCGTCCCGCTATACAAGCCCAGCCGGGCTACGGAGAGCGCCGCGGGCGCCATCCGCGACCGGCTCGGCATCAGGGACGAGGCGCCGAGGAAGGTCATTGTAACAACTCTCGAGGGGAAGAAGTACCAGTGCGCAGTGGTCGTGTGTGATCCGAGGCTGGTGCCGGGAGAACAGGAGCCGATCGAAAAGGCGATCGGCAGTATGACGAGCATTTCTCTGGCCGCACTTGCCGTTCCGATTCGGGCCGGCCGTCTGCGCCACTCGGCGACCGAGCTGATGACCTACGAGCGCTGCCCGCGAAAGCACTGGTTCAAGTACATCCAGGGGCTGCGCGAGCCGGCGTTGCAGGGCGATAGCGAGGGAAAGGCTGCATTAATTGACGCTGTCCGCCGCGGCCAGATCGTGCACGACGTGCTGGAAGCGCTTGAAGAGGAGGAACGACTCGACACACTACTCGAGGAGGCGATTGGACGATGGGATCAAACGGCACCTCCACCGGAAGCTTCGCGCGGGCGGAGATACCGCCAGCATTTGCGCGAGGAAGTGACGCTGGTGTCGCGGCACCCCGAGTACCGCGCGATTGCTGATCGCGAGGGCGCGCGGCGCGAGCTCAGATTCGCTCACTTTGCAGGACCTGAGCTTGTCGCCGAAGGATCAATCGACCTTGCGGGGCCGGAAGCGGACGGGCTGGTGCTGCTGGACGTAAAAACGGCGCAGTGCGACGCGGAGGAAGCGCAGCGAGTGGCGGCAAACTACGGGCGGCAGCGTGACGTTTATGTTGCTGCGGCGGAGGCGATCGCTGGACGGAACGTGGAACGGTTTGCGTTTCAGTTTTCGAGGGCGGGGACGCAGGTCTCCTCGGATATTACTGAAGGAGTTCGGGAGGAAGGGCGCGCCGGGATCGAGAAGGCGGCGGGGCGGCTGGGGGGTGAGGGGAAACCGGGGCTGACCGAGAATCCAGGGGAGTGCCGGTTTTGCGGGTATCGTAGGGTGGGCTGGTGCGAGGGAAGGTTGGGGGAAATGAGCCCCGCGCTGGCCGGGCCATCAGCGCCGAAAGATGAGACGGTCGGGCCCTAGTGTCATCTCGTCGGTGTCGAATTCCATCAGTACTGTCAGCAAATCACGATTGAGCTGGCCCGAGAAGCTTTCCTCATCCGCGTTCGTGGGATCAAACGTGAAGCTCGTGCCATTGCTCGAATACGTCCCGATGTGTGTTCGCGAGTGATGTTGCGTTGCGGCAATCCGGTAACGATCCAGCGTAACTCCGACGCGAACCGGAACGATCCGTCCGCTTTAAGCTCCACCCTTCCGTCAAGGCGGGAGAAACGAGGCGGGTTGCAACCCATATCGCGTATCCGCGTAGGTCCTTCGACAAACGTAGCGGGTGGTTCCGGGCCGGCAGGACGCCTGCGTTACGCGCGTAACCTACGCTTTCACGGCTTGAACTTGAGGATCAGCGCGTCCGCGCGTCCGCCGCCAAAGGCAGATTGCGCAAGGCTGTTGAGCCGCGGATAGTTCGACGAGTTGATCTGTCCGACCACGTAGAAATTTCCGTTCGCGTCGAGCGTGGCTGCTCGTCCCGTATCATCGAGAGAGCCTCCGATAAGTGTGCTGAAGAGTAGCTGGCTGAGATCCGGCGAAAACTTCGCAACAAAGACATCTGTCCCGCCCTTGCCAGACCGTGAATAGGCACCGGAAGTCGTAGGGAAGTTAGTGGAACCCGCGGCGCCCGTGATATAGACATTGCCCTGACCATCGAGCGCAATTCCCTCCGCTCCGTCTCCTCCAGGGCCACCCAGCATGGTGCTCGCCAGGAGGGTAGAACCATCAGAAGAAATTTTTGCAACAAAGGCATCACCGGGATAGTTGCTCCCTGCAACTCCGCCAGCGTAGACTCTCTGAAAGGCGTTCGCCGTCGTCATGAAGTCAGCCGATGTAGTGGAAGCAGCCAAATAGGCATTGCCCTGGGAATCGATCTCCAGATTATGCGTTTCCAACGCTTCCGTTCCGGATCCACCAAAATAAGTCGCGAAATCCAGGCTTTTCCCATCAGGAGCCAGCTTCACCAGATAAAGGTCGATCGCATCCACAGGCCCAGCGGCCGTGCGCTGCAGCGCACCCGGGGACGTGTACACATCCCGTGATGTTCCACTCGTCAGGAAATACGCGCGCCCGGTCGCGTCCACACGCACCGTGTTTATGTTGGATTCATCGCCCGAACCTCCGATGAATCTCGCCCAGAGCACCCGTGAGCCGTCGCTTTTTATCTTGGCAACGAAGCCCTCATGTCCTCCCATAGGGGTGTTGGTCAACGCTTGGGTAATGGTGATAGGCAGTACGGATCCCCCGCTGAAATCGTGGTTAAATCCGCTTGCAACGTATATGTCGCCTACAGGGTCAATGTCGATATCGCGGATGATGCTGTTGTCCGACCCGCCGAAGTAGCTGCAAAAGACGATTGCTGTTCCGTCGGGTTTGATCTTGCAAACAAAACCATCCTGTAAGCCATAAAAGGGGGCGGCCGGAGTTCCGCTACTGAAAGTGGTCTGGAAGGCGCCCGGTGTTACCGGAAATCCGCTGCCCGCACGACCCGCCACATAAATGAATCCCTGGCCGTCCAGTTCAATCGCATAGGCTCGGTCGTAGTTGCGGCCACCCAGATATGTAGACCAGATGAGCGTGCCTTGAGGGTCCAGCTTGCTTATAAAAGCATCAAAAGGAAAAACACCCGCATCCGGAGCGCCAGGATTATGCGACGTCTGGAAGACCGGTCCCGCTATCGGGAAGTCGGGCGATTGGGTTCCGCCGGTGACATAGAGATTCCCCGCCGCATCGGTAACGACATCCCGCGAATGCTCGAAATCGGAACCACCGATGGTCGATATGAACGCGGGGATCAAAGAACCCCGAACTGATGGTGGATTCACACCGGGAGCCGCAACCGGATCGTCCGCGCACCCGAGCACGGTAGCGAGTGCGACTAATGAACGGATATTTTTCATCTTGGGGTTCGTTAAGATTGTCCCAGCCGGCTACGTCCCGTCGGTGCACTATGGGAGGCCTGTAGTGTTGTGCAGACCGACGCTGCGCGGCCTCGATTAGCGGACCGACGGAGACTCACAGTCCGGGGAAGGGTAAGCACGAGTTGGCGACTGGTCTCGCCTCTAACGTCAAACGTTTACCGCGTCCGTAAGAATATACGTAACAAACATCGTGCCGAAGTCCTGGTGTGATCAGGACTGACCGTAGCGATCCCTAGCTAGGATCTCCCGGGGATGACGTACCAGACACCAGTGTGACTTATGTGAAGCTCGAGCGCTTGCCGCTTCAGCGAAATCTCCAGGGAAACCCACCACCGGCGCAACGCGACATCCTCCCGTGAAAGTGACCGCCGCCAGCCGGCGAAGGGCGGCACTTTACCAGTGGTGATCGCGGCAAGCCGGACCGTAGGAGGCCCGTCGCTGCCAGGGGTTATCGCGCTGAGAAGCTCGTGCAGCCGGTCGTAGTTGACGCCGGGTAGCACGGTCGTTTGAGGCGAGCCGTGCGGAAAAAAAGTCTCCGTCTGCGGCGCCTCGTGCTTGGATGTGGACATATCCTGCTGACGCGTGCGCGGGTCCGACGTAACTTCTCGGTCTGGCATGCATTGCATCGCCCGCCTTCGCCGGCGCTGAGCATGCGCGGCTGGCCGACGATTCCGATGGGATATGCAGGGTGATCGGATGACACTGGTTCGGTCAGACTCTATCACTGATCCGGGCTCCCAGCTTTCCAACCCGAACCGTATTTCGTACTATCACGTGGGAGGAAAGAAACCGCGCTGATGGCATGCTTGCCATGCTCACTCCAGTCGGCATGGAGCTGTACCCTTTGAAAACGTGGCGTCCGGAATGGGTTCGAATCACGGCATTCGCTGGTTACTGGAACGCCCGGTTGGCCAGCGGTGGAGCGTGGCGGCGATCGTACTGCTGGGCCTCCTCCTCCGCCTCTGGGTGGCCTGGGGTTACAACCAATGGCAACCGGACAGTATCGCCTGGCTTCGAGGGGATGAGCCGGGTTACAACGATACGGCGCTCGAGCTTCTGGCCGGTTACGGATATACCTGGCCCGGCCGGGTTCCGCTCTATCCCGTCTGGCTCGCGGGAGTGCACTGGCTCACCGGGACTTCCTATCATGACGTGCGCTATGTGCAGGCCTTCCTCGGCGCGGGTACGGTGTTGCTGACCTATCTTCTGAGCCGCCGACTCTTTGGTCACGTCACTGGCCTGATCGCAGCGCTTCTGGCATCGCTCAGCTACATCCTGATCCATCAGTCGCTCCACCTTCTGAGCGAGGTGCTGTTCACGCCGGTCGTGCTGCTTATCGCGCTGAGGCTTTGGCGCGCTGTGGAGCAACCGACCACCGGGAGCTTCGCCATCGCCGGCATCTGGATCGGGATCAGTGACCTGATCCGCCCGACGCTGCTCTTTCTGCCCATTGTACTACTCTGGCCGTTAGCGGTACTGCTGGGTTGGCGGAGTGCGATCCGTCATGGGAGTATACTCGCTGCTGGAGTTGCCGTTGTGATCGCGCCCTGGATGATCCGTAACTGGATACGGTATGACGCATGGTTCCCCCTCGCCACCAGCAACGCCATCCTCTGGCAGGGCAGCCCCGAGTATTACAAGCTCATCCACGAAGACGGGTACACCTACATGCGGATCTGGAAAGAGGTGCTGTATGGTCCGGGCTGGCGGATTCATGACCCGACCAGCATTGCCGGAGACCGCTACTGGACCGCGCGCGCGATGAAATCCATCCGGGGCGATCCAACGACCTACCTCAAGTACGCCGCCGAAAAGCTGGGGACTTATTGGGTGGGCGATCCCAACGCTGACTGGAACAACGAGCGGATCTTCAGTTTCAGGGCTTTGCGACGCATCGGATTCTCGCGAGACGCAGCGGTCAATGTCATGATCGCGCGAGCGTTACCGATCGTCGCGCTTATCGCGATCATGGTGTTGTGGCCCCAGCGGCGGCGGCTGCTCCCGCTCTATTCGATTCTCGTGTACTGCACCCTGCTCCATGCCGCAACTCATGCCGAGGTTCGGCTAAGTGAGCCTCTGCAGCCCATCCTGCTCGTGCTGGTGGCTGGCGCGGTCGTCTGTCAATGGCAGCACAGAGGTGAATTGAAACAGGTGGTCCTCCCAGCCGCTTGATCATTTCCACTCGGGCACCGGTCATGTTCGAACTGGTCGAGTGCTTGTCATCGTGAGAACACTGTTCCGTGAGGGGCCGCGGTCCCGGTGAATCCGTGAGGCCATGTTTTCCCGGTGAAGCTGACGCCGGCGCGCGTCGCGCCGGCATCGCGGAAGCGCTCGTCCAGCGCCAACGCGCCGCTCGCCGGATCGAAGTTGAGGACGAAGAGACGATTCCCCTTCCCGCCGCCCGCCGAATTCAGCACGATGCGCCGGCCCGTGCCGTCGATGGCAATCCAGTGGGGCTGTTCGTCGTCGCCGAGGCTCACGGAGGACACCTCTCGAGGGTGCTCGGGATCGGTGATGTCGAGTACGATCAGCGCGTGCGCATCGGGCACCGGCTGAAGCCAGTAGTGGCCGGTGAGTACTGGCACACCGCAATTCTTCCCCTCGAATGCCTTCACGAACATCGAGCTTGGCTCGTTGCGGTCCACGCCACGCACCAGATACAGCCCGCAGTTGAACGTATGGATGTAGACGCTCTTTCCATCCGGCAGCAGAC
>JBPCJT010000057.1:0-4784 GCA_051005015.1 Gemmatimonadaceae bacterium
CGGCCAGAACCAGTCGCTCGCCACGGGCGGCTTCCCGGCATCTCCTCTAGACGGCCGGTAGCCTCGCCTTGATCGCGTGGGCTCGTGCGCTGTACTCGATCACGCCATCGGGACGGATCGGCAGCCCCTCTTTCACGAGCTGCATTAATCGCTCACGGTCGTTGCGGGGCATCGACGCGATGAGTTGGGTGGTCGGGAGGTAGCTCGGCGTCTGGGCCTGCCAGAAGTCGTCGAAATCCGGGTACGCCAGGGTCGCCTCGATTGTTTGGGTGTCGACCCTCTGCAGGCCACTGTGCTCGAACAGCGAACGAAGAGCAGCGAGGCTCGAATCGCTGCTGCCGGGTGTGTCAAGCACATCGGCTCCGAATTTGCGCAGCCCGGCGCGCAACGGCCAGCTCGGCGCTCGCTGCCCCAGAAAGTCCCACACGAAGCCGGCGACGATGCCGTCAGTGCGCGCGACGCGGCGCATTTCGGCCAGCGCGCGAGGCCGGTCGGGGATGAAGTTGATGACCAGCGCCGACAACACGACGTCGAAGCTGGCGTCGGCAAAGGGCAGTGCCTCCGCATCGGCGATCTGGAACTGGGCCCGATGCGCCAACGGCTGGCGGACCGCACGTTCGATCTGCGCGGGCGCCGGGTCGATGGCGAAGACCTCGGCGGGTGAGCAGGTATCCAGCAGCACCTCGGTGAAGACGCCCGTGCCGCAACCGACTTCGAGGCAGCGCGCATGTGAAGGAGGCGCCACCCATTCCAGGAACACACGGCCCACGGCCCGGCTCCAGCGCCCCATGAAGCGCTCGTAGGCGTCGCCGTCGGTGAAGTGGAGGGCAGAGGCCTCAGGCATGTTGTTGCCGCTTCATTCCGGCTTGAGGCCGCTCACCTTGACTAGGGCTGCGTTGAGGGCGATTTCCTTCTGGACTACATTCTCGACCCCAGCTTCGAGGTCGGCAAGTCGTTCGACAGCGCGTGCCGGCATGCCGGCATCAAGCCGCGGGTCTTCATGGAGAGCCGCATCTCGCATACGTTGCTGGTGTTGGCCGAGGCCGGCCATGGTCTGGCCGTCCTGCCGTCGGTCGTACCGACCCATCGCTCTCGGCTTCGCGTGGCCCGCATCACCCAGAACGGAAACTCGCTCCTGGAGCCGCTGGCCCTGCTATGGGACGGCAAGCGCATGTTGCCGTCATATGCGAAAAGTTTTTGCGAAATGCTCGCCGTCCACATGAACGAAGCCTTTCCAGTCCTCCAGCAGCCGGCACTGACGCGGTCGCATCGCGCCAGGAAACAGGAGCGCCCATGTGCGCTGTGAATTTGAGAGCGGGATGTGTTGAGAGGCGACGCATGTCGCTGCGCGAATACGTCGTTGAGGTTGTCGCCGTGCTGTTTGGATCTGCTTGCTGTCGAACTAGGTGACGATCACGTTGCGCCATCCATATCAGCTTCTTGACGGCCTTCTCGCCGAAGGCGTGCGGATGTTCGCTCGGTGAATGTCTGGCGTGCGTGGGGCGCCGCGTGAGTCAGGCGACGCTTTCACTCTGCCAAGCGAGCGCTCCGACGCTGGCACTTGCTGATGGCAATCGCGGCACGGTTCAGCGCGTCGGCTGCAAGGCGATGTACTTCGCCCCCGTCCGACCGCCCGATCCGCCGGAATGGCGGCCAGGCCATGACCTAAAGGCGATCGGTGGCCCACCGCCCGACAGCAGCTCGGCTGCTCGTCGCGAGCGTCCCTTCACGGGGTACGTGCGTGGGTTACCTCACGGAAGAAGCTGAGGACTTCGGGCACCACCACATCGCGCTCTAGCAGGGTTTGGATGTGGTGGGCTCCGGGAACCGAGACGAAACGCGAGCCTGTTCTCTCGGCGAACTCTTTGCACCGTTCGTGGCGCGGGTCCTTGTCGCCTGCGAAAAAGAGTTTCGGTACCGTGGCCGATGCAACTTGGTCGGAGATGTCGGGTCGATCCTCAGCGACAACAGCAGCAAGCGCCATTTGATCGTTGGCCAAGACCCGCTCTCTCATGTGGGGCGGGAGTGGGGAGGACGCCATCGATTGGAGAAACTCCACCCAAACGGCGGGCCCTTGCGCGACGACGCTCCGCAAAGGCTGCAAATCTTGAGCGTACGGTAAAGCTCCTCCGACGGCAGCACTCACCAATCGATCTGGGTGGTGGCAAACTAGGCCGAGGGCGGTCCATCCACCCATCGAGTAGCCAAGCACCTCAGTCTTTTCGAGCTTGAGGTCGTCCAACACCGCCGCAACCTCGTCCGCTCGCGGTCGCAATTGGTAGGGCTCCGGCTGATGCGGCTTCCCACTCTTCCCGTGCCCGCTTGCGTCGATGACGATCAGCTGTCTATTCGAACTGCGAAGCTGTTCGGCATACCCCGACGCCACCCAGAATTCCTTCGCATCGAAGATCATGTGGAGCAGGGTGAGTGGCGTGCCCTCTCCGATCACCTCGTAAGCAACATCGACACCGGCTATCGTGGCTTTCCGGGACATCTGTGCTCCCTCCATAGGTGCGCTTGCGGCAGGGCTACTCGATCACCTCATCGGCGCGGGCGAGCAGCTTCGGCGGAATCCGCAGTGTTGCGGCGCGAGATCGATGGCTGCCACGCTCGGGGTTGACGCCACATCGACGACTCCATTGCAATGGGGCTCTCGGCCCATGCCCCTGATGCGGCCCAGCCTCCGCGGGCCCCTTCAACCACGGATCGCGTCGCGCGCGAACTGAAGCACCCCCCAATGCAGATTACGGCGCCAGGGCTAACTGGCAGCACCGTACGGTAGCCATACCGTAGTCGTTGGCTGCGGGTACCTCCGCCGTCATCGGGTCAGTGTCTTCAGCGGGCCGGTAGCAAACGTTTCGTGGATGAATACGCCATGCCGCATAACAACGTGTTGCACCTGACTATCGCAAGCAGGGCTTCGCCCTGCTCGCTCGCAGGTGAACACGATCGTTGGGCGTCACGCAGCCTTCGGTAAAGATCGGTTAGATCTGTGATGATGCGTCCTTCGACACTCGGCCGAGCAAGGTTCCGCACACAGCGGCGCAGCCCGGCGGTGCTTCCCCTGGCTGACGGGTGTTAGGTGCGCGGATGAACAGAGGCGAAGCGCTATCGTTGGTTGAGCGCACCCAACTCGTGGCCGCGGCGCTGCACCTGTACAGCACCGCCGGGCCGGCGAGGTCGCGGCGATCCTCGCAGAGTTTGCGGCAAGTGATCGCGAGCGGTATCGTAAGGTCATGAGCTTCGGCGATCGACCTGCTGAATGTCGACGCGTGTGGCCCAACCTTGCGCTCGAGCGGACCCGCCGGTTCGCAGCTTCTTCATCCGGGCGTGGCTAGCGGCGGGCCGCTCAGCTTTGACGTTAGGCTCTTCTAACACATACGTTCAGGATGACATATGACGCGAGTACGTCGGCAAATGTCGCTCACACCTGAATTGGCGGCCGGAGCAGCTCGCTTCGTCGAAGATGCGGGACCTAACCCTGGCGCGGTGTACATGAGCGATGAGGACTACGAGCTTGCCTTGCGAGAGATGCTTACGTTCGCTCCTCCCGGTGGCGTTTGGGTGTTCGGCTATGGTTCACTTCTTTGGAAACCCGGCTTTGACGTCGTCGAAAGCCGGATCGCCACGGTTTCGGGATGGCATCGTGCCTTCGGTTTCAGAGTCGCCCGTTTTCGAGGAACGCGGGACCAACCGGGATTGATGCTCGCGCTGGACCGAGGTGGAACGTGTAAGGGAATGATTCTCAAACTTCCGCAGGCTCAAGTGGAGGCGACTCTGCATACGCTGTTTCGGCGAGAGGTTATGGTGAAGCCTGCGGTGAACGTGCCTCGATGGCTTACAGCAAAGACGGACAACGGATCGATTCGGGCCATCGCTTTCGTCGTGAACCGCGAAAGCCCTCACTATGCTGGCAAACTCAGACCAGACGAAGTCGCTGGTGTTCTGGCCACAGCAGCGGGGCATTGGGGCACCTGCGCAGAATATCTTAGAGCAACCGTCTGTCGCTTGGAGGAGCTAGGTATACACGACCGCAAACTGTGGCAACTTCAATCGCTGGTAGCTGATCGGCTCCGCAACTGAAATCCTTGCGCGCTAACGGGGCTTGTCCAACTTCAATGCTTGCGACCGTCTTGGTAAACGTCTCCTGGTTCAGGCATGGCGCAGGTTTTCGGGCACGGGATTTTGCTCGGTTGCGTGGTCCCATGCGTGAGCTGCAATGTGCCACGCACCATCGCTTTTTACCAATAGGTAGCCGCTCACGTCGTGGTTGACCTCGGTATCATTCTCTAACATCCGCGATGCGGCCAACACTACCGCTACGTTGCCGAAGACCAGAACTTGCATCCCGAGAGTAGTCTCCTCGAAAGAACGGAGTGTGCGTTGGGAAACTCCATCCATGCGCGCAATGAATACCTCAAGCGTCTCGCGGCGCACTGGTCGGGCTGCTGGAAAGAGCGAGGCATCGGGCAAGAAGTCGGAAGCGAATGCGTCCCAATCCGGAGACGTGCCAGGCGCCCATCGCAGGCCTTGGAAATGGGCCCCGATCACGGCTCTGATCGCTCGCGTGTCGTCGCTTTCGTCAATAGCCGCCATATCACTGCCTCCCTCCGTCGTCGGTCAAGAATACGCTTGAGATGTACGATAGATAATGCAGCGCATCGCCGAGAGGTATTGTTTACGCGTTGCCAGCTAACAACGGCTCGCAGGGCGACGCGCCGCAAGCGGCGCGCGCCTGAAGCCGAACGTTGGGCGTCATGGATTTCATTCTCCATCCGCAAGCG
>JBPCJT010000058.1:0-9850 GCA_051005015.1 Gemmatimonadaceae bacterium
GGTTGCGGAAAAAAAGGAGGGAGGTGATTGGTGGCAGGTATGGGGAGGGTGGCGCGGTGTAAGATTGACCGGACACCGCGCTTTGGTTTCCGTGCAACAACATCTCCGGAAGAACGCTGGGCAATGAGTGTCAAGACTGGTGATGTGAACCGCGCGGTGTCATGTTCTCCTGGCACCGCGTTTGTGTGTCACCTGGCACCTGGCACCTCATGTGTCGCGGGGTAGATTTTCCGTCGACTGGCTGATTTGATCATTCCGCGCACGAGGGTTTTCCTATGCGGGACTACAATAGCACCAATATTCGCAACGTGGCCCTCCTTGGACACGGAGCGAGCGGGAAGACCACTCTGGTCGACGCGCTCGCTTTCGTTTCAGGGTCCACCAAACGGCACGGTTCGGTCAGGGACGGAACCGCGATTACAGACCATTCACCCGAAGAAGTCGAGCGCGGCTACTCAATAAGCCTTGGCTGCGCAACCGCAGAGTGGATGGATGCGAAAATCAATTTCATAGACACGCCGGGATATCTCGACTTTCACGGTGATGCGGTCGCGGGTCTCGCGGCCGCAGACGGCGCACTGATTGTCATAAGCGCCACAGCAGGCGTCGAAGTAGGCACCGAAAAGATGTTCCGTGAAGCGGTCGAGCGCCGCGATCCAGTCTTTTTCGTCATCTCGCTCATGGACAAGGAAAACGCGAGCTTCGACCGGATTTATGCCCAGGTAAAGCAGAAGTTGACGCCAAAAGTGATTCCCGTGGAGATGCCGATAGGAGAAGGTGCAGCGTTTCGCGGTATCATGAATCTCTTTTCAAAGAAGGCCTACATCTATAAGAAAGGCACCAAGGGGGGCGAGCACGACGAGGTGGATATCCCGGCCGAGCATCAGGCCGCTTTCGACCGCTACTACCAGGAGCTGATCGAGGCGATATCCGCGACGGATGATGTGTTGCTGGAGCGATACCTTGAAGGGATGGAGATCGGCCGCGACGAGGCGATTGGAGGCATGAAGGAGGCGATGAAGCGCGGGGACCTTTTCCCGCTTTTCTGTGTCTCCGCCGAGCTTACCTACGGGGTTCCGGCGCTTCTCACCGAGATCGTCCAACTGATGCCCTCGGCGTACGAAATGGAGGAGCTGCACGCATTCAAGGGTGCCGTGGGAGATCACACCGTCGAGATCCACGCGAAGGATGATGACCCATTCTGCGGGCTGGTATTCAAGACACTCTCCGAGCCGCACGTAGGGGATGTCTCTTTCTTCCGGATCTTCTCCGGTTCGGTGGTGAACGGGCAGGAGGTATACAACGCCACACGGAACGGCGCCGAAAAGTTGGGACACCTGTCGGTGGCGCAGGGAAAGGATCGCATCGAGGTCGCCAAGCTGTGTGCGGGCGACATTGGCTGCGTCGCCAAGCTCAAAAACACGCACACGAATGACACGCTTTCCACCCGCGAGCATCCCGTGCGGCTACCCAAGATCCGGGTCCCCGAGCCTCTGGTGAGCTTCGCGATTCACGCCGCCGCCCGCGGAGAGGAGGAAAAGCTCCAGAGCGGCCTGCACCGACTGCATGATGAAGACCCCACCTTCGAGACTCACTACAACGCCGAGACGCACGAGACGATCGTTTCGGGCCAGGGAGAGCGGCATCTGGAAGTGGCCCTTGGAAAGCTGCGTCGCAAGTACGGTGTGCATGCGGAGCTGACGAGGCCGAAGATCGCCTACCGTGAAACGCTCAAGGGAAGAGGGGAAGGGCAGGGGCGGCACAAAAAGCAGACAGGCGGCCGCGGCCAGTTTGGCGACTGCTGGGTTCGGATGCTGCCCGCGCCACGCGGCTCGGGCTATGTTTTCGACGATCAGATTGTGGGCGGCGTCATTCCAGGCAAGTTCATTCCCGCCGTCGACAGGGGGATCCAGGAAGCGGCGGTGCGAGGGATAGTCGCTGGCTACCCGCTCGTGGACTTCAAGGTCGAGTTGTTCGACGGCTCGTACCATTCGGTGGACTCCAACGAGATGTCGTTCAAAATGGCGGGGATTCTCGCGTTCAAGACCGTCGCGCCCAAATGCCGTCCCGTGCTGCTCGAGCCGCTGGACGAAATTGAGGTCACGACGCCGGATCAGTATCTCGGGGACGTGATGGGCGATCTGTCATCCCGGCGCGGGCAGATTCAGGGTACCGAAGCGGCTGGTGAGGGGCGCGGGAGCATCGTGCGAGCGGTTGTGCCGCAGGCGGAGCTGCACCTCTACGCCACGGACCTGAATTCGATGACGCACGGGCGAGGCAGCTTCACGCGAAAGCTTCGCGGCTACGAAGAGATGCCGCCGGAGGCGGCCCAAAAGGTTGTCACCGAGTCGAGCAGGGAGCACAAGGAAATGGCGGAGGTGTAAGGGGCGTGGAGTGCTGAGTAAGAAATTCGCGGGCGTACCTATCAACCTTCGATTGCATCCCTGCTCTGGCTCCTGTAACCAGGAGAGAAAACGTCCTGACACCGGGTGTTTCCGTTCACACCGTAGCCGACGTTCGATCACATAATTCAGAGGGGACGCATCATGCATTTCCTTTTCGTGCGCCGGTTTGTGCTCAGCGCGCTCGCGCTCTTACCCCCACTGCTCGGCGCACAAACCGCCGGTTCAGTGCGTGGACGCGTGACCGATCTCGGTACGGGGCAACCTATCGCCAGCGCGCAGCTTCGCGTCGACGGAACCACGCTCGGCACGCTTAGCGGTCAGAACGGGGAATATCTCATCCCCGCGGTTCCCGCCGGACAACGCGTCATTGTGGCGCGCCGCATTGGCTATGGCGAGATCCGGCGCGGTGTGGCGGTCGCGGCCGGTGGAACAGCGACCGCGGATTTTGCCATGAGTGCCGCCGCCGTCACCCTTGGTGAAGTGGTCGTCACCGGAACGGGGGGTCCCACGGAGAAGCGCGCAGTGGGCACCAGTATCGGCACCGTAGATAGCACGGCCATTCGAAACGCTGCCGCCACAACAATCGACCAGGCGCTCCAGGGCAAGATTGCTGGAGCACAGATTGTCCAGAACTCCGGGAATCCCGGCGGAGGGGGCATTAGCGTTCGACTGCGCGGCACCAGCTCCTTCATTTCGGGGTCGGATCCGCTGTACATCGTCGACGGCGTCATCGTTGACAACAGTTCAGCGAGCCTGCGCGAGCTCGGCTCGCGTGGCAACGTCCAAAATCGTCTGGCGGACCTGAATCCTGCCGACATCGAGCGTATCGAAGTCATCCGGGGGGCGGCTGCCGCCGCACTGTACGGCTCACGCGCCAACAACGGCGTCGTGCAGATCTTTACGCGGCGAGGGACCGTCGGCAAGCCACGAATTACGGTCCAGAGCCGCGCGACAACCTCAGAAGTCCCGCGCTTTTTGGGGATAAACGATTTTCCGATCGATGCGACAGGGCTGCCAGTTGCATCACGGACCGACCTCCAGGACATGATCTTCCGCGACGGCTCCACGGGGGAGGCAAATGTGAGTGTGGAGGGGGGGAGCGAGCAGTCACGCTACTACCTGAATGGCACCTGGACGCGAGAGACGGGCGTTCTGAGAAGCACAGCGCCCGAGCGTCGTGGAGCGCGCTTGAACCTGACCCAGCAAATCTCCCGCACCCTTGACGTGGATGTGGGCGCGAATTTGGTGAACACCCGTAACGATTTTCAGATCAATGGCGAGGCGCTCGGAGTTCTCACGTCTTTTCTATTCAACCCAACGACGTACGATCCGACGGCGGTGAACGACATCTTTCCCTTTGCGCCGATCCTTAATCCGAATCCACTGGTTCAGCTCAATCGTTTCCGAAATCCCCAGGATGTAAACCGCTTTATCGGGAGCTTCCAGGCGCGGTGGCACCCTCTCGAGCGCTTGACGACGAGCTACACGCTTGGCTACGACGGCTACTCGATGGAGCAAAGCGAGTTTTTCCCGCGCGGAGCCTTCCCCGTTGGTACA
Source organism: Gemmatimonadaceae bacterium (assembly GCA_051005015.1). Taxonomy (GTDB): domain Bacteria; phylum Gemmatimonadota; class Gemmatimonadetes; order Gemmatimonadales; family Gemmatimonadaceae; genus JACMME01. The sequence continues at coordinate 3,963 of JBPCJT010000058.1, forward strand.
GCGGCGACAGGACTTGCGGCCAACTCGGTGCGAAACTCCCGAATCTTGAATCACGACGGCGTCGTCAACTACCTGCTGCCATGGCGTGATCTCCAGTTCACGACGAGCGGCGGGTTCAATTACACGGAGCAGCGCATCCGCACCACCAGCGCCGCCGCCACGGATCTGGTGCCAGTGGTCGAGGTAGTCAGTGGTGGCGCGATTCCGTCGGCGTCGCAGAGCATCATCGATCTGAAAACCCTTGGCTTTTACGTGCAGGAAGCGGCTGCATGGCGCGACAGGCTGTACCTCTCAGCCGCGCTGAGGGCGGACGCATCGTCGACGTTCGCGGAAGAAGAGCGGTGGCAACTTTTTCCAAAGGCGTCGCTGTCGTACGTGATCTCGGAAGAGGACTGGTTCAGGAACGCCGTCCCCGCAAGCTGGCTCAGCTCTCTCCGTGTCCGCACGGCGATTGGGTACGCAGGCAACCAGCCCTCCGTGCGCAACGCCTACTCGCGTTTCGACGACTATGTGGCCACCACCTTTGGCGGCAGGTCAGGCGTGGTCAACAGCGTTACGCTGGGCAATGAGCAGCTCAAGCCCGAGCGCCAGCGCGAGTGGGAGCTTGGTGGTGACTTCGGATTCCTGAACGACCGTGTCTCACTCGAGGCCACCTACTACGACAAGCTCGTAACGGATCTTCTGTTCTTCCGGCCGGTTCCAACGAGCCTGGGCTATAGCCAGCAGTTCTCTCCGATTGGATCGATGAGCAACAAGGGTCTGGAGCTCCTTCTTCGCACGGTGAACGTCGACCGTCCTGACGTAAGGTGGGACATGACCCTCACCTACACCCGCAACCGTAACCTGGTTGAGGCGCTCGGCATCCCGGACTTCCAGTCGGCATCCGGGTATCCCAACCGCGTTCGCGCCGGTGAGCCAGTGGGCGTCTTCTACGGCCTGTACGCAGCCCGCCATTGCGTGACCGGCGACCTACTGCTGGATTCGCTGGGGCGCCTGCGACCGAGCAACAGCTTCATCAGTATCGATGCGCGGCGACAGTTCTCCGGTGGTACGTGCAACGACTCAACGAGCAAGGTGCTTGGCGATCCAAACCCCGACTGGCTCGGCTCGTGGCTAAACGAGCTCACGTTGCGCAAGAATCTCCGCTTTCGGGTGCTTCTCGACGGGAGCTTCGGCAACGATGTAATGAATCTGTCGGCACGCATCCGCGACCTGATCGGTAATCTCAACAGCCCGGAAGCCGAGCGTGAGCTCCTGCCATACGGCGATCCGCGAAAGCTGCCAGCCGGCTATCTCTTCCGGCGCTTTCCGCTCTTTAACGAGTACGTCGAGGACGGATCGTTCGTCAAGTTGCGCGAGGTTTCGCTCTCCTACACGCTCGACCAGCCCTGGGTGCGACGGTATCTCGCGGGCGGCCTCGAGGTGACGGTGAGCGGGCGCAACCTGCATACCTGGACAGATTACAATGGATACGACCCCGAGGTGAACCTGTTCGGGCAGAACGCAGAGCGGGCGGGCGCCACGGCGGCAGATCGCGGGTTTGATTTCGCCACCATTCCGATCCCACGCTCGTGGTCGATCGGAGCGCGGTTCACCTTCTGAGCAGAGACCTAATGCGACAGCAGATACTCGCCCTGGCGCTGTGCGGGCTTCCGTTTGGGATCGCTGGCTGCGACCTCGACACGACCAACCCGAACGCGCCGACGCAAGAGACGATCTTCACCACACCGGAGGGGCTCATTTCGCTCGGAGTGGGACTTCAGGCACGCCTGGGCACCTCGACGGCAAACTTCATTTACGGTGCCGGGCTCGTCACCGACGAGCTCGGCGCCATCGGTACCGCCTTGTCCACGGTCAGCGACGCGGAACAGGGAAACGTGGCTCCGAACGCCGGCTTCGTCGGAGAAATCTGGAACTCCAGCTATCGCACGATCAAGACGGCGAATGACATTCTCTTTAACCACGAAGCGGTATCGCTCCGGCGAGGGACACGCAGCGCGCTGGTGGGCATGGCCTACCTTATCAAGGCTGCAGCGATTGGAGAGATCGCACAGTCCTTCAAGGAGCTCCCGTTGGACACGTATTTCGTCCCGGCTCCGGGTACCGGTATCAAGACGCCGGTGTTCGTGGACCGGCAGACCGCTCTCACGTTTGCGCTCGCGCTGCTCGATTCCGCGGCGCTTGCTTACAACGATACCATCCCAAGCGCGGAGTTTGCGTCGCTGGTCCTGGCGCCAGGCTTGAACATCCCGAGTACCATTCCCGCTTACAGAGCGCGGTTTCGCCGGATATTGAATGACTGGCCGGGCGCATTGGCAGCAGCGGATTCGGTTAGCCGAACCGTCTTTTCAGTGCTGCCGTTCAGCAGCCTGAACCGCAGCGTGATATTCACTAATTCCACCGGGTCATCGGGCGTGCTCCCAGTGGACGCGTTCCGTTTGAGCGACCCCACCGATTCACTGCGCACCAGGTATCACGTGACGGCGGCCACCATCGTAGGGCGCATTCAGACCCCGCTCGACAACTACGCGCGTTATGGAGCTGACACCGCCTCCATACCCTTGTACTACCCGGACGAAATTCTTCTAATCAAGGCCGAAGCGCTCGTGAACCTGGGACGCCTTGTCGAAGCAAGGGCGGTGGTGGATTCGGTGCGCACGGATTGTCCCGGTGCGGGAAGAGTTACAGCCGATCCTGGACCGTGCCAAAGCCCGTACCTGGGTCCGCTGACCGCAACCGATCTTTTGACCGAGATCTACCGAAACCGCCGGTATGAGCTGTTCGCAACGGGTCTCCGGTGGGAAGATGCACGCCGACTGCAGTCAGTCGGTGCGCCGAATGGAATAGCGCAGCGCTGCTGGCTCCCATATCCGATAAGCGAGCGCAATGCGAATCCCGCCAACGTTCCCCCTGACCCCGAAGGAACGGAACCACCAGCATTCCCGGCTCCGTGTCCATGATTCGGACACCTTGTCACGCGGAGACACGCCGCGCTCCCGCCAGTCACCGACTGCATCGAGTGATTCAGATGAACCTTCGCCACGCCACGCTCCTGCTAGCCGCGGCCCTGTTGGGCGCATGCAGTGAGGAGACCGTAGGTCCCACAGGCGCCGAGTCAACGCAGCCGTTCGGTCGCATGCGCTTCGTGAATGCGGTGCCGGATGCGGCGACATCCGATCGCGTCAACGTTCTCGTCGAGGATCTTCCCTTCGCCGTCAATCTCGCCTTCGGTGTCGCCGCGCCCGCTGCCCCGACGTTGTATTTCCCGGTGTACGCGGGGAGTCGCAAGATTGCCGTCCGGCGGACCGCGGATACCACTGTGCACGTGCTCGACGCGAGTGTGCCGATAGCCGCCAACACCGACCAGACGGTTTTCGCCGTGAAGCAGGGGGGCGTGGCAACCACTGTTGTGGTGACCGACGACAACAGCCTCCCCCCGCCTGATAGCGTGAAGCTTCGCGTCATCCACCTCGCGCAGTCGGCCGGCAACGTGGACATCTACGTCACAGCGCCGAACGCCAGCATTGCCACCGTGGTGCCGACCTTCGCTAACGTCGCACCGGGTACGGTTTCGACTTATCTCAAGCTTCTGAGGGGTGCGTATCAGGTTCGCTTTACCGCACCTGGGTCCACGGTCGTGATTCTCACGATTACAACGCCCACACTGGCAGCGGGCGCCGTTCGAACAGCTGTGTCGCTCGACCCCCAAACCGGGACTGCCCTGGCTGGGGTGACGTTAACCGATCGCTGATCGCCACACCTGGGTGGCAAAGAGGGCCGTCGCGTCCCCACGGATTCGACGGCCTTCTAACCGCTCGCCCTATCGACGCGTGGTGACGAAGATAACGCCGCTCGCGTGACCCGCCCCCCAGCGAGTCGTGGCGTCCGCGGAGCCGATGAACCGGACCTGGGCCACACTTGGGCAGGGTATTTCGCGAAGCCATTGAGACTCCCCTACGCGTATGCCGTCCACGTATACGACGGGGTACGGAGAAACAGAGCTGCGTATGGATGGCGGGCCGCGCGAGCGGAGCCATGTCGGCCGCAGGAGGCGAATCGCCTCCGCCATGTTGGTTGCCTGGGATGCAGCGATCTCCGCTTCGCCGATCGCCTCACGTGCAAAAGAGCGGTCGGGGCGGGGACGTAATGCTGGTGCGCCCGCACACGCGGCAGCGAGCAACAGGGCGAGAATTCGTAGGTAGCGAGATACCGGCATAAGGGTCCTCGGACAACCGTATGATGCACCAGGAAGGCCATGCGCGAAAGGCTAGTACCCACGCCGCCTCCCAACTGCTTGCAGCCGCGAGCACAATATCTCGCAGTCATTGATTCGGCGTTGGGTGCACCTCTCGGGAGAGGGCGGGAAGACCGCGGTCGCCGCCAATGAGGAGGTCGTGCCACTGAGCGAATTGCGGGTCGCAGAACAGCGCATCCGGGAACTCGAGCGTGCTCTGGGCCGCAAGACGATGGAGAACGAGATTCTTCGTGCTGCACAGGATGAGATCAAAAAAAAGCCGCGTTGGTACGGCGCGTCCAAGCGATGACCGGCCACAGGATACTCGGAGAAAGACATACGACCATCCTCCCGCCGGACTCATCGCTTCCTTGGGAGTAAGTTTGGAGACAGTTGACAAAAACGCAGTCAGGCCGCGCTGAGCCTGGTGTGCATTTTATCATAGGCAGTCTGCGCGTGCGACGCGCACCCACTCCCGGTGACGGCGAGCACGACGAAAGCGCCGGGAAGCTGCGAGTGAGGCGCCTGCGCGTACAACTTTCCATCATTCGGCTCGTAGCGCTGAAATAGGGTCCCTAGGGCTGCGCGCCACGCGGGCACCAGTGCGGCCACCGTGAGCAGCGTCGCGGAGACGAGCACCAGTACGATAGGGTCGCTCGGCGCAATTCCGTAGATCAGCTCAGCGATCAGACGCCCGGCGGCGATCGCCAGCGCTATCCCCGCGCCGACTTCTTCGCGCGGACCCGCCCTCGCTTCACTCCCTTGGCGATTCCGATTGGTACGATGTCCGGCGTACCCTCCGCCGCAACGCCGCACGCCGAGCCCACCGGCACCATCTGCCCCGGCTGCTTGTACACGTAACGTTCCCCGGCGTAGTTCCGGAAGATCACCTCGTCGTCGTTGATCTCCTCTACGTACTCCGGTAGCAACGGCACCTTGCCGCCGCCGCCCGGCGCGTCGATCACGAAGTGCGGCACCGCCAGTCCGGACGTCCAACCCCGAAGCGCCTTGATGATCTCCAGTCCCTTCTGCACCTGGGTGCGGAAGTGCTCACCGCCGGCGACCTGGTCAGCCATATATATGTAGTATGGGCGGACGCGCGCCTTGAGCAGGCGGTGCATCAGCTCCATCATGATCTTGGGATCGTCATTCACTCCCTTGAGCAACACGGTCTGGCAGCCGAGCGGAATTCCGGCCTTGCTCAGACGGTCGAGCGCGGCCACCGCGGCTGGCGTCAGCTCGTCAGGGTGGTTGAAGTGCGTGTTCATGAAGACGGGATGGTACTTCTGTACCATCTCGCAGAACTCCGGCGTGATGCGCTCCGGCAAGTGCGAGGTGATTCGGCTCCCGATCCGGATAATCTCGATGTGCGGGATCTCGCGCAGCTTCTGGAAGAGGTACTCCAGCCGCCGGTCGGACAGCATCATCGGGTCACCGCCGCTCATGATGACGTCGCGAATCTCGGTGTGCTGCCTGAGATACCCGAACGCCGATTCGTACTGGTTGAGCGGAATTTTCTCCGGGTCGCCAACCTTGCGCCTGCGGGTGCAGAAGCGGCAATAGCTGGCGCATACCGGGCTCACCAGAAATAGCGCCCGATCCGGATACCGGTGCGTGATGTTCGGAACCGGTGAGTCACCGTCCTCGTCCAGGG
>JBPCJT010000059.1:0-6028 GCA_051005015.1 Gemmatimonadaceae bacterium
GGGCGTGCTTACTCTACCTCCCCCTGCCCACTCTTCTTCCCAACCACCGCCACGTCGCTCACGGCCGCGCGGCCGCGAAGATTGAATTGGGCGAGTCTCCCCCTTATTGTTCCCGCGGTGTAGACCCAGCCTGCCAAAGAATCCCGCGGGATTGGCGCGATCGAGTCAATCTTCAATTTCGGGGCTGGTGAGCCCGTCACTTCACGCTCGACCTCTGTCGCCTTCGCGACCACCGTGCTGTCAGACCGTGCTTTTGCGATCATGCGGGCTCGGCGCGCTGGCCGTGGCTCCACGCGGGCCGTGTCGGAACTACCAGGCAAAAGTCCCGAAAAGGCCGACAGTGAATCAATTTCTGCGCGGTATACCAGCGTGCCCTCATGTGGCGCCGCCATACCTATCGTTCCACTCACATCCGCGCTCGCGCTCGCCGTCCGCAATACCAGCGTGTCGACTCTTGTAATGCCGTCCGCTACCACAATGCGAGCGCGCGCCGAGTCCACTGACACGGTATCGAACCGCGAGTCGGTCAGATCGGCAACAAGCGAGGCACGCATCGTTGCCGGATTGAATCCACGCCCAGTGGCGCTTGCAAAACCAGTGAGCGATGTATTCGTCATACCTCCTACAACGGCGCTCACGTTGAATGCTGCCAGTTGAGCCGCGATATTGTAGCCCGCCTCCTTGCTTGCGATATCGATGCTACCTGAAATATCGGCTGCTCCACCGCCAGGGAATTCCAGGTCCGCGTTCACGAGGAGATGGTTGAAGGGCCCGCGAATGGAAACGGTTCCGCTCGCCTGACCGCGGAGCCCGAGATTGGGAAAGAATCGTCCGATCGTCGCCAGTGACACCGGCATCGCGCGCACGTCCACCCGCATCGCGCGACTGCCGTGCAGATCGACTTCCGCAATGCCAACCACGTGCGATTCAGCGCCGTTCTCGCGGTGCACGACGTTCGCATCGGCAAAAAGCCACCGATCCCCGGATCCGGTCAGCGTCGCGCGACCCGCGATGGTTCCCGCGATTGGCAGTTCGGCAAGGATCAGCTTGCCGAGGTCAACCTGCACGGGCGAGGCGCGAACTCGAAGGGAGCGCGCTCTGAAGCCTTCGCTGCTGAATCCGATCTCTCCAACGGCCGTCAGGCGGCTAAGACCCGACCGCGTATCGTCGAAGGCGAGGTCCGCATCTATTCGGAGAGACCTCGGCGTACCGGCCAATGAAGTTCGGCCGCTCACAGTACCGCGGCGCGGCAACTCGAGGTCCGGAACGAGCTGCTCGACGAGCGCGGTGCCAAGAGAGCGAAAGCGAAGATTCGTGTCATGGAAACGGACACTGTCGCCGAGACTCAACCCGAAATCCCCCGCTACCGTCGTGCCGCCCGTTTGAACTGTCGCGCTGCGCGCGATGTACTCAGAGCTGTCCTCCGCGATGAGCGCGTAGAAGTCCAGCGACCCTCCCCCCTCGGACGGCAGGCGCGGGTACAGCCATCGCACATCCGACAGCGCCACCGTATCGCCATGCAGGCGGATCCAGAGGTCTCCCGGGTCCAGGTAATAAGTGCCGCTCAATTTCGAGAGTCGCGATGCCGATAATTGTGCGCGGGCATCACGCCAGTAGACTGAGTCATCCACTATGTGAAAGGTCCCCGCCAGATCGCGCACGTCCGCGGCAGGCGGGCTGAACATCTCCGCGATCATTCGCGCGCTCGCCACATCAGCGAGTATTCCCTCGGCTTCAGGATCGGCGATCCGGATTCGCGGAAACTGACCCGTAATCTGACGGAATTCCATCACCTTCTGAAATCCGCCGGATACGCGCTCTATGCGATTTCTCCCTCCGCCTCCGAGCGCTGCGGAGATGGCGCTATCTCGCGCGGTGGCGGCGAGGGTGTCGCTTGGCTCCCATGGCGTGCGCACCATGAGACGGCCTTCGACAACCGCTACATCGTCGAACCTGATCCAGTCTCCAAATCCCGGCGCAGAGGTTGGGGAAGGGGTGGTATCACCGGGGAAAATCCGCTCGTAGTTCCAGTCTCCGTCAGAAAGTTTGCTCAGGACGACGGTCGGTCTTACGAGCCTTACATCATGAAGAAAGATTCTCTTGTCGAGGAAGTCGCCAATCCTGTACCCTGCCGTGATTGTGTCGGCGGCGAGAAGGGGCGCTCCGGAGCTGTCGGTAATGGATACGTCGATCAGCTTCACGCCCGAGGCAAGGTTACCCTCAATTCCGCCGATACGCACGATGCCGTGCGCCATGCCTGCTAGCTTGTCAGTAGCGAAGCGGCGCACTCGCTCGCGGCCGAAATCGGTACTCGTAAAGACGAGTACCGCGACGGCCACGAGGCCGGCAATCCCAAGCAGAACGGCGAGTACGATCGTTACCGTCCGCTTCATCTCTAGAACGCCTGTCCTATTGAGAGATGCAGTGCCAGGCGATTCGTCACTTGAGAGAGAAACCCACCGGATTCATCGATCGGGCTGTAGTGCCGGCGAATTTCGAGAGCCCGAATCTCGAGTTCCCCATCGCTGTTCATCACTTGCGTGACCACCGGAAGTTCTTCCGTCAGCTTCGGACGGAAGCCGAGGTCGACGCGTATGGCGCCAGCCGACGAGTAGTAGCGGAAGCCGACCCCGGGTGTTATCGCGCCCGTACCCTTTGCGAGTCGCGTGGCTCCTTCCCCCACCACGGCCGCGTCGACGAAAACCGCTCCTCCTATCCTTTCCCAGAGCGGAAAACGGTATTCGACGCTCCCCTCGAGCAGAGAAGTGCCGCCCGTCGGCCGCGGTTGAAACGCTGACGAGGGGAGACCGACCACGTTGGGATCGCACGTTCCATCGATTATGGTCGCGTCTGTGCACGCGGGACCTTGAAGATTATCGTCCTTCAAGCGGTTTGGATCCACGGTCAGCACACGCGGGCCCAACTGATTCTCGCCGAAGCCTCGCACCGACTGCGATCCTCCGGCGTAAAAGCGTTTGCGTGGATGCAGTATGCTTCCGCTCGCGTCGTTGGCCTCGCCTACAGCGAGAGCGGTGCTTTCCAGCGCCCTCACAAACCCCGACCGCAAACGGGCAGCGATCGCTCCGCGCTTGCCAACAGCCCAATACTTGTTCGCTTCGCCGAAAAACCTGTTGTACCGGAAATCCGAAAGGGTGAACGCTGACGCATGCTCCGCGTCGCCACGCAGGATGTATCCGCCGGTTGGATAGAATAGGTCGTTTGTCCGGTCGGTGAAGACACTGAGCGAAAGTGGCGAGAGATGCTGGCTCCTGCGCAGCGCATCGATGGTACTCACCTCGCAGACGCCGAAATTCTGGCAGTAGTAGACATCGCCCGCTTCCACCTTCGTAACCTCGAACCGGTAGTTGAGACTCGCCGGGGCCCTGTAAGCCATCAGCCGCGTGAATGTCGCGCTCAGCCCATAGCCTCTATCGACAAAGATGTCGGGAGCGCTGCGGCGGTGTCCGAAAATGCTGAGACCGATGGAGTTTCGGGGGCTTTGGAACCATGGTTGCGTGAAGTCGGCGCTGGCTGACCACGTAGGGCGGAAAAAGACATCTTCTTCACTCGCATTGAGTCCTTTCGTGACGTTCTTGAAGATCAGCGCGCCGTTGAGCTGCCGAGCCAGAATGTTTCCGACTACCCCGCGAAGATCCAGCCTGCGTGCCCCCCCGAAAAGGTTGTATTTCGTGAAGCGCTGTTCCAGCTGGATGAAGTCCACAGTGTTGAAGCCACCGCTCGTGCGCATTTCCCGAAGCGGAGCTTCACGAACCGATACTTCGATCTCTTTTGTGCTGCCACCCTTTGGCGGAATGACTATCGTCGCCTGGCGAAAGAGATTCGATTCATACAGGTTGCGCTGGCTCTGCAGGAGATCTGAGCGCCGGTATATGCGACCTTCCTTGAGCACCAGCGAATTGCGGATCGTTCGCTCGGAGATATGGTCGTCGCCCGTGATGGTGATCTTTCCGACCGTCGTACGCCATTTTGGATTGACGGTCATTTGAATCGCCGCTGTCTTGAGCGAATCGTTCACCACTACCGTATCGACAGTCACGACGCCGTCAGCATGCCCCCGCTCGAACAGCCGGTCACGCAGGAGAACCTTGCTGGAGTCGAGGGCGAGCAAATCGAGCGGGTCGCCGGCGCGAATTCGCATCAGCCTTTCCACTTCGGGGTTGCTCAGTACATCGCCGGCGTGGCGCACCACAATTGAGCTAACTCGCGTCGGGCGCCCTTCGCGGATCTGGAAGGTTATGCGAACGCCTTTGTCACTTCGCTTGACCAGGGTGTCGACCTCCGCCTCGCGGAACCCGCGTTTCCAGTAGAACACGCGGATACGGAGGACGTCGCGCCGAAATTCGGTTTCTTCCAGATAGTGTCGCTCGTAAAAAATCTTCCACTTGGTGAAAAGGCAGAAGGGCTTAGCGAGCAGATTCTTGCAGTGCGACTCATCGGTCGCGATGCCCTTCTTGAGCTCGCTCTTGCTGACCTTGTCCACACCTCGAAAGGCGAGGCTCAGGACTTCGGGACGCTCGATCTCGTCGTCCTGAGCGGGAAGCCCTTCAGCAGAAATCGCAAGTATGAGGCACAGGCCGCCGAATGTGGCTACGCTCGACCAGTGTGCTAGATGATATGGCAACGACAATTGACGCTGATCCGGATTGCGTTCAGGCGAGACCGAAGAATTTAAGGGAGTTCCTTTATGCTAACCCCGAAGCTGGCCGAAGGATCACGCGGGCGGCACTGCTCACTTCGCTTGACAACTGCTTACAGCCCGGCAAGCAGAGCGTCGTTGCCTGGTGTGCCAGCTATCCGCTTGATAAGCCATTCCATCGCGGCCTGCGGCGGCATCTGATGCAGCCCGCGCCGGAGGGTGAACACCGCATCAATCTGATCCGGGCGGAAAAGCTTGTCCTCGCGCCGTGTGCCGCTTGTACCGATATCGATCGCAGGATAAATGCGCTTCTCGGCAAGCGAGCGGTCCAGCTTGATCTCACAGTTTCCGGTTCCCTTGAACTCTTCGAAGATGACGTCGTCCATTCGGGACCCGGTTTCAACAAGTGCTGTAGCAATGATGGTGAGAGAGCCGCCACCAACCGTATCCATGACGGACCGCGCCGATCCGAAGAACGCCTTCGGCTTGGCCATTGCCGTGGCGTCGAGGCCACCACTCAGCGTCCGTCCCGTCCCGCGGTCCACGGTATTATGGGCGCGCGCCAGGCGCGTGATAGAGTCCAGGACTATTACGACGTCCCTTCCTTCTTCAACCAGCCGGCGCGCCCGCTCCAGCGTCATCTCGGCTACATCCACGTGTCTGTCCGCCGGCATGTCGAAGCTCGACGCGACGACTTCGCCGCGACCCCAGGAAATCATTTCGCTGACTTCTTCCGGCCGTTCATCCACGAGAAGAACGAGCAGCACGGCTTCCGGATGGTTGATCGCGACACCCTCAGTTATCGCCTGAAGGAGCATGGTCTTCCCCGCGCGAGCCGGCGCGACTATGAGCGCGCGCTGCCCGTAGCCGATTGGTGCGATAAGATCGATCGCGCGGCGTGTTAGCTCCGGACCACTCTTGGCTGGACGTCCGGTCTCCAGTGTGAGCTTGCGCTCAGGATAGGTTGCCGTGAGGGAGGAGAAGTCGGGGCGCCTGAGACCCGCGCTCGGATCCCTTGCATTTACCGACGTTACTTCTGCGACGGTAATCCTCCCGCGGTGATCTCGCCCCACCGAAGCTTCGATCTTGTCGCCGCGGCGAAGCGCATACTGTCGCACGACATTGGGCGGGACGTAGGGATCACCAGGCTCGGGTAGATAGCTGGCTGATGCGCGACGCACAAAGCCGCCGTCGCGCGACGCTTCGAACCATCCTTCGATTGTCCCATCTGGTACGATCGCGATCTGCACCACTGGGCCTGAGTGCTCGGGACGCGGAGCGCTATTGCGCGGGCGGCGCCGCCCCCGCCAGCCGTTGGGCCTGTCGCATCAGCCGTCTCCCCACTGCTGTCCTCCCCCCCCGTCTCTCACA
>JBPCJT010000060.1:0-3459 GCA_051005015.1 Gemmatimonadaceae bacterium
GGATTTCACCACAACGCCGTCGACACACACGCAGCAGGCGCCACACTGGCTGGTGTCGCAGCCCACGTGCGTGCCGGTCAACCCGAGAACTTCGCGGAGGTAGTGCACGAGAAGCAAACGAGGCTCGACCTCGTGCTTCCTGGTGGCGCCGTTCACCGTGACGCTGATGCTGGTCATGGAGCTGCTCCGTGAGTGGAGTTTCGAGAGGAGGGAAACAGTGCGCTGGCGGACTGTTGTCGTCAAGGCGCGGTCGCCTTTTGGGAGGCCCATCGGTTATCGACATTAGCGGCATGAGCCCGCAGATTCATTTTCCGACACTCGAGTATTCCACCAGAAACCGCCATGCTCGACGCGATACCTATTCATTTCAACGATGTACTCGCCGCACGCGAGCGCATTGGTACTCATCTCCCTCCTTCGCCGCTCAGGAACTACGCAGCACTGGACGCATATGTCGGCGCTGATGTCCAGGTATTCGTGAAACACGAGAACCATCTGCCGACCAACTCATTCAAGGTGCGGAACGGGCTCTCGTTCATGACGGCGCTCGACGCGCTCCTCCGCTCGCGCGGTGTCGTGGCGGCTACTCGCGGCAACCATGGACTCGGACTCGCATGGGCAGGCAAGCTGCTCGGCGTTTCCGTTACCATCATCGTGCCTCATGGCAACAATCCGGAAAAGAACGCTGGAATGCGCGGTCTTGGCGCCCGACTCATCGAGGAAGGAGCGGACTACGATGAATCAGTAGAGGTCGCGGACCGGCTTGTGCGCGACGAGGGTCTCACACTTGCACACTCGACCAATCATCCCGCGATAATCGCCGGAGCGGCCACAATGACGCTGGAGCTGCTCGAGCAGCAGCCCGATCTGGATGTGCTCGTGATCGCGGTGGGCGGTGGATCGCAGGCAGTTGGCGCTCTTACGGTAGCGCGGCAGATGAGGCCGGGGCTGGAAGTGTATGGCGTACAGGCGGCGGGTGCATCCGCTGCTCACGACTCATGGCATGCGAAACAGCCGCTCAGGACTGCAGCGGCCCGGACGTTTGCCGACGGGTTGGCGACGCGGAGCGTCTACGAGCTGACGTTTCCCGCGCTGCGAGACGGCCTCGCTGGATTCGTCACAGTGACGGATGCGGAGATAGCCGAAGCACTTCGACAACTCCTTGAAACAACGCACACGTTGGTGGAGGGCGCGGGTGCGGCGGGGTTAGCGGGGCTGCTGACGCTGCGGCAACAGCTCGCGGGCAAGCGAGTAGGAATCATCATTTCGGGGGGCAACATCGATCGTGAAACACTGCGGCAGGTGGTAGCGCACGAATTATAGAATCGTCTACGAAGCTGGGACTTGGGCAGGACGCGGACTGCGGATTGCGGATTAACTGCGAGATGCGATCTGCGAAGTTCCGCCAGTGATCCACCTTCAGTTTGTGATCCGCAATCTGCAGTCGGCAGTCCGCAGTCCATCATCCTCCTCTCCCTACTTCCTACTCCCCAGTTCGTTTGCGGCTATTTCCGGCTTGGCTTGCGAGGGTTCGTCGGTACTCGGCACAATGATCGGCAGTCTCATCGCTTTGAGCATAACGTTGATCTGGTCGAGTGCCTGCAACTCCTTCCTGAGCGTCGAGAGCTGGTTGCCGAGTTGGCCGGATAGCTCTTCGAATACTACGTAGGCCTGAGCTGTGGGCTTGGAATCACCTGTGCCTACAACGCCACTGAGCGCCGCGATTTTGTTGTTCAGCTTGATGGGATAGTTGAGTGGATCCTGGCTGCTCTGATTCCTGACTTGATAGATCTCCTCTTCGGCGGCGCTGATCACCCTGGAGAGCGCGTCGGCTGCACGCACGAACTCATCTTTGCGCGGGCCAGCTGCTCTTTGCTTTCGATCATCCAGCTGGAATCGAACGCTGCGGACCATTCGCACCGCATTGTTGGCGTCGCTCACACGGTCGCGAATCCTGAGAAGGAACGCGACCTGTTCTTCCACATCGCTCGCCGGGGTCGCAGTGCGCGGGTCGAGCCTGACCGCAAACGTCTGCGACTGCGTCTCGCCTCCTGCCTTCATGCGAACGGTAAAAGTGCCCGGCGCTACCATCGGTCCGTTGGTCCCCGCCGCCCACATTATCATATTCGCGAAACGCACCGCGTCCGGGTGCCGGAGGTTCCACGCGAATGAGTTCAATCCCACCTTGTTCGGCACACGTGGCGGACGCGGTCCCCGGCGCATCATGGTTTCGAAGTCCGGCTGCTCCTCCGCGGCCAGCGCGGCATCTTCCGGCTGCGGGATCGGTTTTCCGACGGACTTGAGACTATCCTCGCGCGCCTTTGTCAGACTGTCGGCTCGCACGCTGTCGGCGAGGCCGATGTTGTCCAGCTTGCTCGTGAAGCTGCGCAGCAGATTACCCTTGCCGTCGAGGAAGTCGAGCGTCACTTCCTGGTTTGGCTTTCGCAGAGTGTAGTACACGACGGCGCCGTCCTGGGGATTGCGCCCCGCGGGGTGGGGCCCGCGATCCCCACCGCCGAAGCCGCCGCTCCAGTTGACGCGATACGCGTCGCGAGGCTTGAAGAGGTGAGCCGGCTTCTGCACGAGAGCCGGTGACACCTGTCGGAGCGCGCTCAGGTCGTCCATTATGTAGAAGGACCGCCCGTGCGTGGCGACGACGAGATCGCCTTCCTTGACCACCAACGCGTGCACCGGAACCATGGGCAAGTTATTTCTGAGCGACTGCCATTTCACTCCGTCGTCGAAGCTCACCCACACGCCACGCTCGGTGCCGGCGTAAAGCAGTCCGCGGCGCTCCGGGTCTTCGCGAACAGCGCGCACGAACTCGTCCTGCGCTATACCCGCACCGAGCTTGGTCCAGCTTTTCCCGTAGTCCGTGGTCCTCCAGATGGTTGGGCGCAAGTCGCCGAACTGGTGCCGGTGCGCCGCAACGTACGCCTTGCCCGCAACGTGCGGCGAGGCTTCGATGAGGGAGACGCGCGTGAAATCGCCCAGATCCTTTGGCGTGACATTCGTCCACGTCCTGCCGGCGTCGCGCGTGATCTGCACGTATCCGTCGTCAGAACCCGTCCAGATGGTGCCTTTCTCCTTCGGCGATTCCGCGATGGTAAAGATTGTCGCGTACGTTTCCACGCCTGTCTGGTCCTTGGTAATCGGACCGCCGGAGGGACCCATCGTCTTCGGATCGTGCCTGGTGAGATCGGGACTGATGATGTCGAAGCTCTGGCCGCCATTCGTGGTCTTGAACAGCACGTTGGAGCCAACGTACAGCACGGTTGAATCGTGCGGCGAGTACACGATTGGGAAGGTCCACTGCATGCGGTACTTGATGTCCTCGCTCGAGTGACCCATTGGGTTCGACGGCCACGGATTCACCGCGCGTTCGGCGCCGGTTTTGCGATGCTTCATTTCCAGCGAGCCGCCGTAGCAGCCCGCGAATGAAACGTCCGGGTCGTCCGG
>JBPCJT010000061.1:0-7081 GCA_051005015.1 Gemmatimonadaceae bacterium
GTGTTGCAGGACGGAGAGCGTGTCCGGATCACGGCCACCTTGATCGATGCGGCGAGGAACACGCCTATCTGGGGAGAACGCTTCGAGCGAGAGCGGAGCGACATCCTGGCCCTGCAGCGGGAGGTGGCGTTGGCCATCGCGCGAGCGATCGAGATCGCGCTGACGCCGCAAGATCTGGCTCGCCTCGAAGACACCACCGAAGTCGATCCTGAGGCATTCGATCTCTACGTCAGGGGAACGCAGGCTCGCTATAAGATTCTAAATTCCGGAGTTGAAGCTGAAAGCTACTTTGCGCGCGCCGTGGCTGAAGACTCCAGTTACGCGCCTGCGTACGCCGGGCTGGCGTTCGTGCATACGTTCAGCGGGGACGAGACGCGCGCCAGGGAGTTCGCGGAGAAGGCGCTGCGGCTGGATCCGAAGCTGGCCGAGGCGCACGTCGCGCGCGGGATGATCCGACAGACCTTCGACTGGGACTGGGAGGGCGCGGAGAACGAGTTCCGCCAGGCGATTCGGCTGAATCCCGGCTATGCGGAGGCCCATCACGAGCTGAGCATGCTGCTCCAGCGACGGAGCCAGTTCGACGAGGCGCTGCTCGAGGCTCGGCGCACGCTGTACCTGGCGCCGATGTCGGCGCGCTTCGAGCAAGGTCTGGGAGAGATCCAGTTCTATGCCCGCCGGTACGACGAGGCATTGCGCGCGGCCGGCAAGGTGATCGCCCTCGATTCGAACTACGCGGCCCCGTACGGTCTGCGGGGCAGTGCGTATATGTACCTGGGGAGGTACGACGAGTCCGTGGAGGCGTTTAAGAAGTGCATCAAACTCGGGTGCGAGGCCGACGAGAATCTCGGCTACATCTACGCGGTCACGGGCAGGCGAGCCGAGGCTGTGCGAGTCATTGACTCGTTGAAGGCGCGCTGGAAGGAGCGGAAGGGATTCGACGCGGTGATCGCTCCGCATGGCATCGCCGTCGTTTACGCGGGTCTTGGTGAACGGGAGCAGGCGGTGGACTGGCTCGAGCGAGCTGTCGAGAGAGGCGACTTCTTCATGCTGTACCTCGGTATTGACCCGGCCTTTCGCTCACTGCACGCGGAACCGCGCTTCCGAGCCCTGTTGAAGAAGGTGGGGTTGGACAAAAATGACCGGGTAGCTCCCAGGGCTCCGCCACGCTGACGATGCCGACCGGAGTGAGCCAGATCCGGGTGTGCGACCTGAGCACCCGCTCAGCCGACGGCGAGGCCACCTGCGAGCGGTGAACCAGCCTAAACGCGCGTCGACTTGAGCACTTCTGCGAACATTTTGCGCGCGAATGGACACCATACCGCACACCATCGCGACGCTGAGCCAGTGAGTCAGTTCACCTCCGAGACTTCATCTTGAGTTCCTCGAACCAGTTGTCAACCACGATCAGCCTGTCGGGTGCGCTACCCCAGCAGCGCGCCGCTCAACGCTGCCATCCCGGCGTTGGTGATGATAACGGGCCATTCTTCGGCGCTGCGAGACGCCGTACGATTCGCGTGTTGTAGTTCGAACGATACTCCTGGTGTGCTGCGTCAGCAGGATAGGATTCCTCCGGGCCGTACGGATATCTTGTCATTCCATGAAAGGGGAGCGGATCGACTGTATTGCCGCGCGCGGTGTTGAGATCAGAATCCTTGATCCATCCGTCGCTGTATAGGAGAAAGTCGCGGGTCCAGCCCGCGGGTAGCGCGGGCAGCGCCTTTGCGTCAAAGTGCATCGTTGTTTCATCACCCGGCCCCATGATGACGTACATGTCGTCGGAATTCCCGAGCAGCGGCGCCACGTCGCCGAAGCGCGTCAGCGTCCCGGCGATCGGACGCCAGAGTTGCTGTGTAGTCACGTCATCGTACTCGAACCACTGCGGGCCGTAGCGACCTCCCTTGCGATACATTCGCGAGAATCCGCGGTAGTGCAAGTCCGCCGAGATCGGTGCTAATGCAGTGATGCGCGTGGGACTGCTGGGTGCGTCCCTGCCAACGAACGCCTGATCCCAGTAAATCTGCATATTGGTGCGGATGCGAACGCGATGATCCGGTGTTGGAAACTTGCCGCTCAGATCCACGATAACGGTCTTGTCTTTCCCAGAGGGGAAACCCATGTCGGTGTAGACGGTGCGCCACTGCCCCCGCGCATCGCGCACCTCCAGTGTAGGCACCACGACCTTGACAGCCGATTGCTGGGATAGCGCCACGTTGATGCTTGCGTCTGTGGGATATACCCAGCCGCGCAGAAAGAGGTACGTGCCATCCGCGCCAGCCAGAGGGCCCAGGTCGAGGATGAGATCGTGCGGGGTTGTGACGCCCTGATAGCGTTCCGGTGTGAGATTCGATGCATACACGTCATCCTGCGCCCGAAGTGCCGGAAGCAGATCAGCGCCCGCGTCGTCGCGCGCCGAACGCGGCAAGTGGGGCCGGCTTATTTGGTAGAGGCATAGCGAGGCGGGAGTTAGCGGGACAAAACGTTCGTCCCCGCAGAAGTTCATGGAATCAGGATGGTCCACCGCGATCAGCTTGACCTCGTCAATGAAGGCGGTTTCCCACAGCTCCTCCGTGAGTTGCAGCGTATACCTCCCATCGCGTGGCTTGAGAAGGTTGCCTGGTATACGGAGGTATTCCTGAGACGCGCCGGCCGGGGCGTACTCGGTATTGCTTCCCATGATGCCTAGCGGCATACCCAGAGCGCTGCGCCACATGACGTCGGTTACGAACCGATAGCGGGTCCCATCCCACGTATAGACAAAGGCGCAGGATCCCTTCAGGATCTCGTTCTCGAGCACGTCCTGATCACTTCCGGGAAAGTAGATAATCTGCGGAACTCCGCTGGGCCACTCGACCCGAAGCACATCCCCTTTGACGTGGCGGCCAAGTCCGAAGTGTGTAACGCGACTGGTCGCGACACGCGTCTGATACAGGTCGCCGGCTCGCAATTCGATCTTCGCTCCGATGCCGAAGTCGTTGTTTTTGCCGCTACCTGTACGCAGGCCGGTTAGCTGCACTTTCACATACAGGTTCGCGTTGCCGCCATCGTTGCGGACAACCCGCACCCCCGCTTGGGAACTCGCGATGAGGAGGTCCTCGTCCCCGTCATCATCGATGTCGGAAACCACAAGCGACGGTACGCCTCCAACCGGTACCGGGGGCAGAATATGGGAGCGATTCCTGAACTTGCCGGAGCCCTCGTTCCGCAAGAGGACAAGGCCATTGGAACTGCGCGCCACGGCGAGATCGAGCCAGCCGTCGTTGTCAAAGTCCAGTGTGACAGCGGCTCTACTGTCGATCGAGCGGACGGCAGTGAATGCGCTCGTGGAGCGCCGGTCGGGAACAAAGGTCCCATCTCCCTTGTTGCTATAAAGCATTGGCTCTTCGCCGGTCACAAAAAGATCGAGAAATCCGTCGTTGTTGAAATCGCCGATGGCGACGGCGCTGGAAGCGCTCGTCGAGGCGAGGCCGCTTGCCACCGTGATGTTCTCGAATCGATGGCTGCCAGCGTTCCGGAAGAGCGCATTGCCTCCCCGGTCATCGACCAGAAACAGGTCAATGCGGCCGTCGCCGTCGAAGTCGGCAAAGGCAACGTCGCGTGCGCCTGTGGTGATCCCGGTTCCGGCGGTGATGTCGCGGAACGTCCCGTCCAGATTGTTTCGGTAGACCAGCGTGGCTTCACCACCAGCAAGAAACAGATCGAGATCGCCATCATGGTCGAAATCGAAAAAGATGGCTTTGCGGGCGTGGCCGGTACCCGTCACGCCTGCTCGCGCCGTGACATCCCGAAACGTCCCCTTGCCGGTGTTGTGCAGAAGATGGCCTAGGCTATCTCCCCCCACCACATACAGATCCAGGCGTCCGTCATTGTCGTAGTCCGCGAATGTAGCCGAGAGCGCGCCATCAGGCAGAGCGATTCCCGCGTTTCCCTTGGCCTCGACAAACTTTCCGCCCACGCGACGGAACAGCTGGGCGGTGGTCTTTGAGTGCGCGGGCAGCCTCGTAGAGAGGAAAAGGTCTTCGACGCCATCGCCGTCGTAATCTCCGGCCGCGAGCGCAACGCCGGACGGGAGAATCCCGACCGATTCCGCAATTGGCGCAGGAAGAGGCAGCCCCGATAGAGCGGTTCCGTCTTCGAAGCGAATAGCGTCACGTATTGCTGTATCGTTCTTTCCGAGGCGTTCCAGGATGGAAAGATTCGGACTAAAAGTCAGCCCGAGTCTCCCTTCCAGCGCCCCCTCAGGGCCTTTCATGTCATTCAGCCCCGCCTGATAAGCAGGAGTAAGCTCCATCAGGTGATGGAATCGTTTCAGCTGGATCCGAGCCTGCCCGAGCCTGGAGGCACGCAACAGCGTTAACGCCTCCTGGAGGTAGGGCTTCGCCTCACTTGGCAAGTCGGGAGGCATTCGGCGCACCTCCTCCAGCTGTTGTACCGCGCTGTCGGTAACCCCGCGACGTGCGTACCCCTCCAGAAGCTGTAAGCGCACGGCCAGGTTAGTCGGATCAAGTCTCGCAAGCCGCTGCAGGTATGCATCGCGGCGGCGTTGGGCTGCGCTGTCGGCCGATCCTGCCTCGAGGTCGGTCAGGGCGTACAGTATTGTCGGATCATTGGGCTGGGCCCGCAGCCAGCGTTCGAGAAGTGTCCGCGCCGAACCTCCACGATTCGTAGCCCGATAGGTCTTCGCGAGAACGACGACGTTGCTGGCGTCTGTAGAGTCGATCGCCATCGCGCGAATGATCTGTTCCTCGGCTTTCCGGTACTGGCCACTCCGCAGGTAGGTGATGCCAAGGTAGCTGTATCCGGACGCCTCGCGCGGGGCCAGGGCGATGACGGTCTTGAATTGCGTTTCCGCTTCAGAAAGCTCGTCCCTGCCCAGGTGAACGAGACCAAGGGTGCGCGCGGTGATGATGTCTCCGGTGCGGTCCACCTTCACCTTTTCCTGGCTACAGCCGGAGGCCGTCGCGGCCAACGCTGCGCACAGCAGCACCCAGATCGTGTGCTGGTTCACCAGCATGACGCAGTTCTCCTGTAAGCTTTCCGGGAACTCTAGTCCGCAGACTGACAGGCGCAAGCGCGATATGAGTCTTGCCCGCTCCGTGCCGCACGGATTAAGCTTGGCCCGTGAACATGCCTTCCATGCGTCACGCGGTGGTCGCGGCAGTCTTAGCCACTGCGGTGGGCCTCGTATGGCTTCTAAATCGCCGCACCGTGCAGCCGCGCACGGGAGCCATCCACCCTGGATTTGTGCTTCGGGATGTTGCGGTGCAAGCGGGTATCACATTCGTGCACCACAAGCCAGCGCTGGATCCCAAACTTGCCAACGTTGCCCCCCACGTGGCGGCCCTGGGCGCGTCGGTGTCCGTGGTGGATATCAACAGTGACAATCTGCCGGACCTGTACTTAACGAACAGCCGGTTCGGCGAACCCAACGCTCTCTACCTCAATAAGGGAGATGGCACCTTCGTAGACATCGCAGCCGAAGCGGGGATTGCCGATCTCAATCGCGAGGGCGAGGGGGTCTCGATGGGCTCCGTCTGGGGCGACGCCGATGGAGACGGCCTGGAGGAGCTTCTCGTCTATCGGTATGGCTACCTGCGACTCTTCAAGAACCTGGGCCACCAGAAGTTCGAGGACATCACGCGCGCGGCAGGCCTGCATCGGTGGATGAACAGCAACGGTGCCATCTGGTTCGACTACGATCGGGATGGGCGGCTCGATCTTTACGTGACGGCGTATTTTCGCAGCGACGTTGATCTCTGGAATGTGAAGACCACCCGCATAATGCATGACAGCTTCGAGTTCGCCACGAACGGCGGAAAGAATATCCTCTTTCGTAACACGGGAAATGGTCGTTTTGAGGACGTGACCGATTCGATGGGAGTCGGAAGCACGCGCTGGACTCTGGCTGCCGCATCCGCGGACTTCAATGACGACGGCTGGCCCGATCTGTACCTGGCCAACGACTATGGGCCCGAGGAACTGTACCTGAACGATCGCGGCAAACGATTCACGCTGGCGCGCGCGGGACTCGAAGCAGATTCGAAGAGCGGGATGTCCGTGTCACTGGGGGATGTGCACAATCGCGGACGCATGGACGCCTTCGTCACCAACATTTCCGAGAAGGGATATCTCTTCCAGGGCAACAACCTCCGCCTGAATCTGCTGCGAGAGCTGGGACGGTTTGAGAATATCTCCGCCGCCGACGCGATAGTCGATGCCGGGTGGGCATGGGGAGCGCAGTTCGGGGATCTCAACAACGATGGCTTGAACGATCTGGTGGTTGCCAACGGTTTCATCTCTGCCGATCGGAAGCGCGATTACTGGTACGGGATGTCGAAGGTGGCTGGCGCCCATGGCAGTGTCTTCGAGGATGCGCGCAACTGGCCGGCAATGGGTGATGCAAGTCTCTCCGGCTACGAGCGTTCTCGCGTGTTCCTGAATCGGGGAGAAAAGGGTTGGGTGGATGTGGCCGCTCTGGTTGGCGTCAATGACGACCGCGATGGCCGCGCTGTGGCGCTCGTGGATCTGTTCAATACGGGTGAGCTCGATGTGGTCGTGGCCAATCAGAATCAGCCGGTGCTGGTGTATCGGAACACCGTCGAACCCGGTAACCACTGGATCGGTCTCAAGCTCGTCGGAACCAATGGCAACAGCAGCGCCATTGGGGCCGAAGTCACGCTGGAGTTTGGCGGTGTGAGGCAACGGCGGGTGGTGGACGGCGGGATGGGATTTGCGAGCCAGAATGACCGCCGGCTTCACTTCGGCCTGGGGCGCGCGGCGCTCGCCGAACGCGTGACGATCCATTGGCCTTCGGGGTTGGTGCAGACACTCACGGACCTGGCTGCCGATCGCTTCCACGTGTTAACTGAGCCCACGCGGTCCCAATGACTCTTGCGAGCGCGCCTGCAGCCGAGCCTCAGCACCTGCTCCCTCGGCTGTGGAAGGTCGATCCGCGCTACCTGATCACCTTTTTGATAACATTGGTGCTCGTCGTGGGCGAATACCGCTACGCGATACTTGGCGGTTACAAGCGGCTCGCGACCACCCTGGGGATCTGCGTAGTGGCGGAACTACTGCTGTCCCG
>JBPCJT010000062.1:0-20519 GCA_051005015.1 Gemmatimonadaceae bacterium
AACATCACCGCCTCTCTGCGTATTTGCGGCGACGTGAAGGCAGACCGTGGTCTCGCCACCCGATTCGGGGCCATAGATTTCGTTTATGCTGCCACGCGGAATGCCGCCAATTCCTATGGCCGCATCCAGATTGATGGCGCCTGTGGAGATAGCCGCCACACGCGCTCGTTCGGTGTCTCCCATCTTCATGATCGAGCCCTTGCCGCAGCTCTTTTCGATCTGCGAGATCGCCAGACTGAGCGCCTTCTTCTTGTCGTCCTGCATTGACGTGACAGCCATCGGTCCATCCTCTCGAGTTAAAGAAGGGTACACATCGCGCTTCGTTGTCTGGACGGCAAAACGGCGACACTGCCAGGAATAGCCGTCTACCCGAACAAAATACGAAGATACCGCCTTTTGGTCAAGCGCGCGAACTAATTGAGAATGCGTTTTCCACATGCCGCACTCGCACGCCTGTCTGATCCATGAGTACGCCTATTACGTCGAATCGGTAGCTCTGCCCGGGTCGTCCGAATCTGTCAATCCACACCAGCGCAGATCGTGTAAGCTCTCGGCGCTTACGCCAGCCGACGGCTTCCAGCGGACCACCAAAGTCATTGCTGCGTCGAGCTTTGACCTCAACGAATGCGACGGTGTCCCCGCTCTCAATAACCAGGTCGATATCCCGGTGGCCATTCCGGAACCGGCGGCCCACCATCCGCCAGCCCTTCCCTCGCAGCCAGCGCGACGCGATTCGCTCCCCCAACTCGCCGAAAGCCTGCGCATCTGTCGCCATGCAGGAGAAGCTACCCGCCTGAGGACGAGCGCCGGCATCAGTTCATCTCGGGTAGCAGCGTTTGAATGCAGATTCAGATCATCGCCCGATTCTTCCCCGATTCTCCCGGGAACCGCGCTTTACGAACCCGGCGCCGGGCACCGAGCACCACACTCGTGGCGCACCAGAGCCGGCAAGGGCATCCTCTACTCGCGCCCACAAATCGCGTCCAACTCCGCCAACCCAATCAACACGTCGCGACCCTTGGAACCGTCGGATGGGCCCAGTACGCCCGCCTCGTGCAGCTGATCGATGATCCTCGCCGCGCGGCCATATCCGACCTTGAGCCGTCGCTGTAGCAGTGAGGTGGATCCCTGCTGATAGTGAATCACTATCTCAGCTGCCTCGCGAAAGAGCTTGTCGCGATCCCGGTCGTCGGTTTCGTTCGCATCTGCCGTTATGCCGCTTTCAGTTTGCTCGCGTTCGCGTACTTCTTCGAGAATGTCGCGTTCCTGCGCCAGAGGGTCTTCCGGAATGAACCCCTTCCGTTCGAACTCCCGCCGCTTCGCCTCGCGCCGTTCGGCATACCAGCCCATCAGGCGTTCAGTGTCTTCGCTCGAAATAAAAGCGCCCTGCAACCGCGCGGGCTCCGATTTCCCCGGCGGAATGAACAGCATGTCGCCGTTTCCCAGCAGCGCTTCCGCGCCTATCCCATCGAGGATCGTTCGGCTGTCCACCTGGGACGCCACCCGAAACGCGATCCGGCTCGAGAAATTCGCCTTGATGAGCCCCGTGATCACGTTCACGCTCGGCCGCTGCGTGGCGAGTATCATGTGCAGGCCAATCGCTCGGGCTTTTTGCGCCAGCAGCGCGAGCGGTGTTTCTATTTCGCCCTGAACTGTCATCATGAGGTCCGCCAGCTCGTCGATGACAACCACGATGTAGGGAAGAATTCCTCCGGCGTAGGTGAGATTCTCGAACGCCACATCGGCGTTTTTGGGCAGCTTGAGCGGAGCGCCGGCAACGGCTCGGCGATTGAAATCCTGAATGTTCCGGCATCCGTTGGCGGCGAAGAGCTGATATCGCTCCTGCATCTCCATCACCGCCCACTTGAGTACCGCGGCGGCGTCGCGGTTGTCTGTTATCACCTTGTGCCGCAGATGCGGCAGCGTGTTGTAGACGGACAGCTCGACCATCTTCGGGTCCACCATCAGAAAGCGGAGCGTACGCGGCGTATGGCGGTAGCTCAAGCTGGTAATGAGCGTGTTGATGCACACCGATTTTCCCGATCCGGTTGCACCCGCTATCAGGAGGTGCGGCATTCTGGCCAGATCAGCGATGACCGGCTTGCCCTCAAGGTCCTTGCCCAGCGCTATCGGCAGCACCGCCTTGGAGTTCTGGAACTCACGCGACTCGAGTAATTCGCGAAAAGCTACTATTTCGGCCACCGGGTTGGGAACCTCGACGCCCACCGCGCCCCGCCCCGGAATTGGCGCGACGATCCGGATGCTTTGCGCACGCATGGCAAGCGCAAGATCGTTGGCGAGAGTCGCTATCTGGCGAACCTTGACTCCAGCCGCTGGTTCCACCTCGAATTGCGTGACGACGGGGCCCGTTGTCCTGCCGACGATTTCCGCCTCCACCCGAAAAGTCCTCAGTGCATCCTTGAGCTTCACACCCATCGCCTCCAGCTCACGCCTGCTGAGATCGGCGTTGCGCAGTGGAGGGGGTGTCAGCAATTCCAGGGGAGGAAGCTCTTCCTGAGCGCCGACGGGAACGGCTGAAGCTTCCATCTCGGCCGCGATTTTTTCCGTGCGTTCCGTCTCCTGGTCCGCCCTGCTTTTTTTGCCCCGTTTGGCCGGCGCCTGGCTGCCAACCACGCCACCAAACATAGTTTCAGCGGAAACTCCTGCCTGCTCTTCAGCGATGGTCTCGTAACCGGCCAGAACCGGCGCTCCATGAGCCGAGCGCGCGCCATTAGCCCGCGCACCAGCCAGCCCGCCGCTGGAGGTCCGGTGATCGCCGCCGCGCATAAGCAGGCGAACAGGGTTCCACCTGAGCGTTATCACCGTGAGCGCTACGAACGCGAACACGAGAACTACCCAGGCACCGGCAGGGCCGAATGGAAGCGCCAGATGGTGGGCCACAAAACTGCCCCACAGTCCCGTGGCTGGATGAGTGCGCGGTAGTCCTGCTGAAAGTCCAAGGCCGAGCCCCAAACCTGCCGGAAGAAGCAGCACGAATCCCCCGAGAAACACCAACCACAGCCGGTCTGATTCGTCCGTGGCTGATCCGAGCATCCGAAAAGCGAGTATGGCGGACAGTACGGGGATGAGCAGCGCAGCCGGCCAGCCTATTGCCTCCACAAGGCCAACGCGCAGACACGCCCCAACCGGTCCGAACAATCCACGGGAAGCCGAGCAGGAAGCCGCCTCCGCACCGCTGAAACCGGCAATCAGCGATGCACCAACAAAGAAGGCGAGCAGAAGCAGTGCGACGGCCGTCAGCTCACGTCTGGTTCTAGCGCTCCACATCCGCCGTCCTAGCGGTCCCTTCCAGGACCGAGCATGGTGATCGAGCGATCCTGATAGATCGGAACGACCGGATACGAATTAATTTTGCCACACGTGACCAGATCATCGGCGAAACCGCCAGCCGCGAGATCTCGTCCGTGCTCGGAGTCTGCAAACAGCCTGTCGATGTGGCCCCCGTACCGACGGTCGAGCAGCATGCTTGCTTGCGCGCTGTCGTTCAGTTGAAGGCCGGGCATTCGTTTGACGACATGCCGAACGTACAGGCCCGCGCAGGCGGAATCCTCGAGCGAAAACTGCTTCTCGCGACCGGCGCACAGCAGCGTGACGCTGTTCCCGCCACGCAGCGCGGCACGGAGCAGCGCCAGCACCGCGGAGAAGTTTACGTACGAAGCGACCACAATCTCGCGGGCGCCCTGAATGGAAACCAGCGCCTCCGTCCCATTGGTGGTGGTAAGAAGAACTGTGCGCCCCTCAACCACCGCCGCGGTGAACTCAGCTGGCGAATTGCCGACGTCGAATCCCGAGATCGCAATCATTTTGCGCTCTCCAGCGAGCAACACTTCCGATCGCTCGAACGTGCGTGCTCGCTGCATCACAGCGTCAGCGCTGTCGAGCGGAACGACGCTCCTGGCGCCGTTCGAAAGAGCCGCCGCAATCGTGGTGGAAGCCCTGAGGACGTCTATCACCCCCACGACGCGCCCGGCGAGATGAAGAGGCTGAATCTGAGCCGGACTGAAGAATACGTCGAGGCGCATCGGCTATTCCCGCATCAAGTCACTGTGGCGCTCGAGAAACTTCGTATCGACGTCGCCCGTCTGGAACTCGGCATTACGCATGACGCGCCCGAGGAAAGGGATGGTCGTTGTAATTCCCTCGATTATGAAGCTCTCCAATGCCATCTGCATTCGCCTGATCGCTTCCTGCCGGTCGCGTCCCTGGCAGATCAGTTTGGCAATGAGAGAGTCATAATACGGCGGCACCACGTATCCGGCGTAGACGTGAGTGTCCAGCCGCACACCCGGGCCGCCTGGCGGATGGAAAACATCGATCCGGCCCGGCGAAGGCTGGAAATTGCGCGCCGGATCCTCCGCATTGACCCGGCATTCGATGACGTGACCTCTCAATGGTGGTAGCAGTAGTGTTGAAAGTGGTTCGCCCGCGGCAACGCGTATTTGCTCCTTCACGAGATCGACGCCCGTCAGCATTTCCGTGACAGGATGCTCCACCTGAATTCTGGTGTTCATCTCCATGAAGTAGTACTTGCCGTCCGTGTCGAGCAGCATTTCGATGGTCCCCGCACCGACGTAATCGATTGCCTTGGCGCCGGCCACCGCCGCGTCACCAATCAACATGCGCAATTCGGGTGTGATCGCCGGGCTCGGTGCCTCTTCTATCAGCTTTTGGTGCCGCCGCTGAACAGAACAGTCTCGCTCGCCAAGGTGGATCACATTCCCGTGTCGGTCGCCGAGTACCTGGAACTCGATATGCCTCGGCCGCGCCAGGTATTTCTCAACGTAAACGTCACCGTTTCCGAAGGCCGAGAGCGCCTCGGACCGTGCGAGCTGAAAGGCCCGGAGAAAATCGTCAGGATCCTCGGAGACTCGCATGCCCTTCCCACCGCCACCGGCGGCCGCCTTGATAATCACGGGAAAACCAATTCCGCGCGCGAGAACCAGCGCTTCGTCCGCGTCGTCCACCGGGCCCGGCGTTCCCGGTATTACCGGCACACCCACGGCGGTCATCGCCGTGCGCGCAGACGCCTTGTCTCCCATCACGCGTATCTGATGCGCCGTGGGACCTATGAAGGCGATATTGGACGCCTCACACGTCTCCGCGAACTCGGCATTCTCGGCGAGAAAGCCGTAGCCGGGGTGGATGGCGTCAGCACCGGTGATCTCCGCGGCGGCGATGATGCGCGGTATGCGAAGGTATGAATCCCGCGCAGGAGCCGGACCGATGCACACGTCATCGTCCGCGAATCTCACGTGCAGTGACTCTCGATCGGCCTCGGAGTAAACGGCAACAGTCTGAATGCCAAGCTCGCGGCAGGCCCGAATGACGCGGAGAGCAATCTCGCCCCTGTTCGCGACCAGGACTTTTTTGAACATCTGAGCTGGCGGTAGTCGGCTACGCTGTAGAGTCCTGCTGGAATCCCTCCCAACTCGTGTCACTGGACCCGGCGACCCCCTGTACTCGCAGTGCGAATTCGCTCGGATTGGTGGCGTAGAACATCGCGCTATCATACGAGATGGTACCCCGCGAGTACCATCCCATGAGCGACTGGTCGAAACTCTGCATTCCGTACTGTACGGTCCCTTCCTTGATGAGGTCCGGGATATTCAACGACGCCGTCATGTCGCGAATCTGGTCGCGCACGGCAGCGGTGTTGATGAGAATTTCGGCTGCCGGCACCCGGCCGGCCCTGTCTTTCCGCGGTACCAGGCGAAGCGAGATGATTGCCTGGAGCGCGCTCGAGAGCATGAACCGAACCTCGTTGTGCTGATGCGGCGCATAGAAGGAAATAACACGGTTGATCGTCTGCGCGGCGTCGGTTGTGTGCAGCGTCGAAAAAACCAGGTGCCCGGTATCAGCTGCTTTCAGCGCGACCTCGAGCGTTTCGAGATCGCGAATCTCACCGATCAGAATGACGTCGGGGTCCTGGCGAAGAACCCGGCGAAGAGCGGCGGAAAAACTTCCGGTGTCTATGCCGACTTCGCGCTGATTGATGTTGCTCTGATTGTCCCGGTGGAGAAACTCGATCGGATCTTCGATCGTGATCACGTTGGCGTTTCTGTTTTCGTTGATGTGTTGCAGCATCGCGGCCAACGCGGTGGATTTACCCGATCCCGTGATTCCGGTTACCAGCACCAGGCCACGCGGTCGCATCGCGATTTGAGATACCACGGGGGGAAGATTGAGCTCTTCCACTGTCCGCACCTGATACGGCACGGCGCGCAGCGCGTACGCCACGGTTCCGCGCTGCTGAAACACGTTCACCCGAAACCGGCCGATGCCAGGCACTCCTATGGCAAAATCGGCCTCCTTGTTCTCCGTGAATTCCTTGACCTGCCGCGGCGTCATGATTTGCTCCGCGAGCTGCTTCAGATCCTCGGGCCGCAGAGCCGGCATCGGCAGCGTTTGCAGGTTTCCGTTCACACGCAGCACCGGGGGACGACCAACTTTGAGATGCACGTCAGAAGCATTGAGCTGAACCATTTGGTGCAGCACAGCCTTGAAGTTGAAAGCCGGTCCTCCCTCAGCGCGGGCGACCTGGGCCTGAGTAGCAGTTACTGGATTAGCCATTGGGATCGACCTGGGCCTGAGTAGCAGTTATCACGGGATTAGCCATTGGGATCGACCCGGAACAAGACCTGGCCGTACTCCACGGGGTGCGCGTCCGCCGCGGCGATCTCTCGAACCACTCCCGTGAATTCGGATTCGATCTCGTTCATGATCTTCATCGCTTCAATTATGCATACAATCTGCCCCTTCTCGATTCGGGATCCTTCCGCGATGTATGGCGGCGCACCCGGCTCGGGCGACCGGTAGAAGGTTCCCACCATGGGTGACTTTACTTCGAGAAACTTCTCTTTCGCCAGCTCCGCGCGCCGAGCGCTCTCCTCACCGGAAAAGGCCGGCACTCCATCGGCCGGCGTCTGCGAACCGACCGGCATCTGTGGCGCGGCGATCATCGCCGGCAGCGCGAGCTGCGGCGACACCTGTACGGGGCCTCGCTGCTGGGGAGACTTCGAGATGCGCAGCTTCATCCCCTTGTCGGAGGATATCTCGATCGAATCAACCGTGGACTGATCCAGGAGCTCGACGAGCTTTTTCACGTAGCGTAAATCGATCATGGCTGACGGTTCTCTGTCCGTATGAAGGTCACGAATGAAGGTCACGACAGCTCGAGAAGGTCGCGCGGAAATGCTGACAGGATGCGGGGACCACCGCTATCAAGGTACACGTCATCCTCGATGCGCACACCGCCCCAATCAGGGATGTACACGCCCGGTTCTATCGTCACTACAGCGTTCGGGGGCAGGAGTCCCTCAGCTGACGCGGCGAGCCGCGGCGCTTCGTGCACTTCCAGCCCGATTCCGTGTCCCAATCCGTGTCCGAACGCCTCTCCGTAGCCAACACTCGCGATGTAGTCGCGCGCCACAGCGTCGGCCTCCCGCCCCCGCATGTCCGCCCGAACAGCCGCCGATGCGCGCGCATTTGCTTCCCGGACAATATCATATACTTCCCGCTGCCGCGTGTCGCACCGCCCTACGACGAAGGTTCTGGTAATGTCAGCGCAATAGCCGCCGACGACGGAACCAAAGTCCATCAACAGAAAATCGCCTCTCTCCACCGCTCTGCCGGAGGTGCGAGCATGCGGTAAAGCCGAACGCGCACCAGACGCGACGATACTTGGAAATGGAAGCGCCTCACTCCCGTGCTCACGCAGCGCGCTTTCCAGCATTCCGGCAATCTCGCTCTCCGTCATCCCGGCTCGCACCACAGGCAATACGCTCTCAAGCGCTCCCGTGGCTACTGCGACTGCTTGTTCAATGAGGGTGAGCTCATCCGCGTCCTTTTGCGCGCGCAAGCCCTCAGCCAGGTCGACTGTAGGCTTCCAGTGCCACACCTTTCCCGCCTCCTGCAGGCGTTCAAAGTCCCGGTGAATAAGGTGCGCTGATTCGAATCCGATCGAGCTGACGGCGGGCAGTTCCGGCAAAAGGCGCCACAGTCCCGACCAAAGGCTCTGGCTTTCAATACTGACCCGCACAAGCCCGTCCACCTCCTCGGAAGCCTGCGTCTTGTACCGGAAATCGGTGAGCATGCATCGCTCACTCGCGGTGACGAACAGCAGTGCGCTGGTGCCGGAAAAGCCAGTCAGATACCGAATGTTGGACATACCGGATATGAGAAGACCATCCAGCTCGGCGAGCTCCATTTGCGCGACGAGCGCCGCGAGGCGCGATAGCCGGCGATCAGTCACGCGCCAGGGCGCGTACTAGTCCACGCAAAGCGAGCTCGTAACCGAAAGCTCCAAAACCGGACAAAATAGCCAGGGCTCCGCTGGCCAGCACCGAATGTCTTCTTTCGGGCTCGCGAGCAAAAATATTGGAAAGGTGGACCTCGACATACGGCATAGCTGTTGCCGCGAAAGCATCACGAATGGCAAGGCTGCTGTGCGCGTAAGCCCCGGCATTGATGACTACGCCATCCGCGCGTCCTCGCAGGGCGTGAATGCAGTCGATCAGTTCTCCCTCGCCGTTGCGCTGGGAAAACTCCAGCGATATGCCCAGCTCGTCACCGACTTGTCGCAACGAATGCTCGATATCCTCTAGCGTTTCAGAGCCGTAGATGGATGGCTCACGTACGCCGAGCAAATTCAGGCTCGGGCCGTTCAACACGGCGATGACCACTACTTCTTGAGCCCTTCAAGCCACGCGTTGAACGCTTCGAGATCCGACTCATCGGGCTTGCCTGTCTCCTGGCGGCCCCGCGAACCTGCGTTCGCCCCTTCCTCACTTCCGCGCGCAAGCTTGGCGTCGGAGGCATCATTGAAGAACTCGTCGAATGAAAAACCACCTGCGCTCGCTGTCTTTTCCGCCCGCGATTCCGCCCCGCGAAAAACATCATCGAGCGAAAGCCCATGGGATGCCGTACGTGACGGCAGCCCCAGCGCCTCCCCCTCCTGTTCCAAATCCTTCCCTGAGTAGGCGCGGGCGAGACGATCGGCAGCCTTCTCATCCTCCGCCGGAGCGGGCGTATCGCCGAAGAAACCGAGAGGGTCCGACGCATTACCTGAATCGCTCTGCACCTGAACCGCACCTGCCTCGCTACGCTCCCCCGGGTTCGATGTATGCGGGCGCGCCGGCCGCCTCGCAGCAAGGGCCGATAGAAACGACCGCACCGTTCGAGGCTCCTCAGAGCGTTCGACGGATTCAGTGCTACGGTCCTCCTGAACAATGGCTCTTACAGTCTCTCCCTTTCCCTGCTCCAAATGCGCCACTCGCGCTCGAAGCTCCTCGTCTCCTGGGTTTTGCTCGGCCAGTTTCCGGTAAACGCTCAGCGCTTCTTCCCGAAACCCCTGCTGCAGATATAACTCGGCCATCGTCTCGGTGACAAATGCCGCCGGCGTTTCCTCGCTGGGAGGCACTATCTCATCGAAGGTGCGGCCGAGAACGGGATCGTAGGAGTAGGACGATGGCGCCTCCCGGGCGGCTTGAGATGCCGCTTCCAGCGGTTCCGCAATTGGCGGTTCGACGTCTACACCATCGTCCCTGCCCGCTATGGGCATTTCGAACACGTCGAGCAACGCCGGGGCTATTGCCGCCGGAGCGATGCCATCGTCCTCGAGTGCCAGCTTCTCGCTCCACATGCTGGAGTCGCTGGCGGCCGTTTCTTCCAGAGACGGCGACGCCGACTCAAATGCGAACCCGGGGCCGGAATCGTGGGCCGATCCCTCTGGAGATATTCCCCAGTCCAACAGCTCCGTGTCATTGTCTACTTTTTTCGACTCTTCTCCGCCAGCCTTCTCTGAGCTTGTCAGCTCCGTGTCTTCTGTTGCAGGGAAAGTGTCAGGAAACTCATGCTCAGGAAAATCCTCGGTCCGAGTCAGAACACCAGGCCCGGCTCCGCTGGGAGCGCTTGTCTGCACCTGACCCCAGTTAACCATCGGATCGGCTGCGGACACGGGTGCTGAAGGTGCGCCCGACGAAGGCGGCGGGGACATCGAGGCGACGAGTCCGGAAATTTCTTCGTTCTGCGGATCGACGTCCAGAAGGCGCTGATACCAGCCCTCAGCCACACCATTTTCGCCGCGCTGCCGTGCAATGTCACCCATCTGCCGAAGCGCTATGAGATTCTCCGGATCGAGCGCAAGCGCCGTCTCGAAGGTCTGGCGCGCCTCATCCATCTCTCCACGATCGAACAGCGCCTGCCCAAGCACGATGTGGCCGCTTATGTATCCAGGCTGTTGGGGAATGTGGGCGCGGCACATTTCAATCGCCCGATCAGAGTCGCCCGCCTTCCGATACTCATTGGCGAGCCTGGCAAATACCCGCCTTGGGTTCTCACTGAACTGCCTCTCCAAATCGGAAATCAGGGACGATCTGTCCATGCAATGCCCTCGGAAGTTGCCGCGGAAACCTTTGCGGCGATAAGCGTGAAGAATACCATAACCTGACGATTCAAGTCAATCGGAAGTGACATTCTCACTTGCTTTTATGCGATGTCCAGCGATAGCTTTTTTGGTCTGTATCCCCCCTAATCTCATCGCTTCGGGAGTACCGCCCCGTGCTACAAACAATGCGGAGCGCCGCAAAATACATCTGGATAATAATCGTTATCGCGTTTGTGGGTGTCTTTCTTTTCGCGGAGACATCCGGGCTCACCGACCGTAACGTCACGCGCGGGACGAGTATCGGCAAGGTAAACGGCGAGGCAATCACCGTCGATTCGTACGATCGTGCGGTCCGCTCGATTACCGAGCGCGCACAGCGAGAGGGCCGAACGCTCACGTTGGACGACCAGCGCCGGGCCGAAAACGCGGCATTCGACCAACTGGTTGACGACATCCTACTCCGTGCCGAGCTAGACCGCCGCGGCATCGAGGTGACGGACGAGGAGATTCGCCTGGCTGCGCGCACGTATCCGCCACCAGAAATCATGCAGTCTCCCGAGCTCCAGACTGAGGGACGGTTCGACCCCGAGAAGTACCAGCGATACCTGGGCAGTCCTGGCGCGGGGGACGTACGTCTGTATCTGGAGAGCTATTATCGTTCCGAGATTCCGAGACAGAAGTTATCCGAACAGCTGATTGCCGGTATCCACGTTTCCGATGCACAGCTATGGTCGATCTGGCGCGATCAGCACGACTCCGCCGTAGTTTCTTTTGTCGCGCTCACACCCGAGTTACTGTCGGATTCGTCGGTGAATGTCACGGATCAGGAGATCAAGACCTACTTCAAGGAACACCGAAACGATTTCCGACAGCTGCCCGGGCGGGCACAGGTATCGGTCGTAAGGCTTCCACGCATTGTCACGGCTGCGGACACGGCGAGTACGCGCGCGCGCGCGGAAGCACTTCGAGCCGAAATCACGGGTGGGGCGAAGTTTGAGGACATTGCCAGACGGGAGTCGGTGGATTCCGCATCCGCGGCTCAGGGAGGGTCGCTTGGCCGGATAACACCGGCGGAGCCGTTCGTTCAGGAGTTCAAGACCGCGGCGTTTGCACTGGATGCAGGCCAGATTTCGCAGCCCGTTCTTTCGCAGTTCGGCTACCACCTCATCAAGGTGGATGAAAAGAAGGGCGACACAATCGCGGTTCGGCACATACTGCTGAAAATCCAGCAGAGCGATTCGTCCGCGGCGGTAACGGACCAGCGCGCGGACCAGCTCGCACGCCTCGCGGCCGAAGCGGATGACCCGGCACGGTTCGATGCCGCGGCGAAAACGATGCAGCTGCCCGTGTTTACCGGCATGGCCGTGGAGGGAGAGCCGCTCACCGTGGCAGGACAGTACGTGCCCGATGTAAGTGCCTGGGCCTTTGGAGGCGCGAAGAAGGGGGAGTCAAGTGAGCTTATCGAAGCCGACGATGCCTATTATCTCGCGCGGATCGACTCGCTGGTTGAAGGAGGGGCGCCCAGCGTGGATAATCTGCGTGATGAGATAAGCCGCATCCTGGCACGTCAGAAAAAAGTGGATGCGCTCATGCCCCGAGCCGAACGGATAGCGACGGCCGTTGTTGGCGGTAAGTCGTTGGAAGAAGCCGCGCAAGCCAATGATGCCCGGGTGCAGCAAACCGAGGCGTTCACCCGAACGGCGACTGTGCCAGGGCTGGGCCGACTCAGTGAGGTTATCGGAGCCGCTTTCGGTCTTCCAGTTGGAGCCGTGAGTGCGCCGGTGAAGACTCGCAGCGGTGTCTACGTCATACGCGTGGAACGCCGAGTCCAGGCAGATAGGGCCGCCTGGGAAGCTCAGAAGGATTCCCAGAGGGCTGCGTTACTCGACCAGATGCGCCGCCAGCGTGTTCAGCAGTTCATGGTCAACCTGCGTGAAGCCGCGAAGATAAGCGATGATCGCGACAAGCTGCGGCAGGCTCAGATTCAGGGAGCGACAAGCTGATAGCGTGCGGGCGCGCTCCGCACGCGTTAAACGTCTCCAAACCACGCCGCCTCCGGTCTGGCGCCGGAGGACGGGTCCTCATGTGACGCCAACTCAACCCAGCAGGCGCTTCGGCTCGGGACGAGGTACTTCTTCCGGCGCCGGCGACACTGAACCCGGCGCCTGTTCAGCTGCACGCACACGGTCGAGCCGCTCCTCGGCTTCCGGCTCGGTGATAGAGCGGTTAACGTCGTTCATGCTCTTCTTGAACTCTTTTATTCCCTTGCCGAATGAGCCCGCGATCTCCGGAATTCTCTTGGCGCCAAAAAGAAGCAGCACAACCAACAGAATGATCAGGATTTCGCCGAAACCGAAATTGCCGAAATTCATCGTAACCTCCTAGAAGAGCGATCGAGCGATAACGTAAGCCACCAGCACTCCGGTCAGGCTCAGCAACGTGACATCGAGGGCGACAGGACCTATCGCGAATGTAATTATCACCAGATCTATTGTTAGCGGGCCGAAGGAAGGCGTAACTCCTGTTGTCAGAAACTCCTTCACTGCCCCGGCGGGAAAGAAAGCTCGAGCGAACATCGTCATGAATCCACCCACCACGAATCCGACCGCCAGCACCAGAGCATGAAACCCCGGACGGCGTCGCGATGATCCACGGTTGATCACTGGCTTCGATCCACGGCATAGGCGATCGCGTCGCGTAACGCGGCGGACGCCGCCGTTTCGGGCAAGCCGGAGAGAGCGGCATTCGCTTCCACTGCAAACTGCTCTCCACGGTTGCGCGCATACTCCAGTCCGCCGTGCTCGGTCACTATTCCAGCAACACGGCTCATCTGCTCTTCGTGGGGATGCGAATTCGCGAAAAGCGCTTCAACTTCCGCGCGCTCGGCCGGCGACATGCTCCGGAGTGCCGCGATGAGCGGCAACGTCACCTTATGCTCGCGAAGATCGGAGCCGCCAGGTTTTCCCATTACCGCTTCGCTGGACGTATAATCCAGGAGATCGTCGGCAACCTGGAAAGCCATTCCGAGAGCGCGCCCGTATCGGCTGAGGACGCTGCGATAGCGAGGAGCGCCCGCGATAGCACCAATTTCGCACGCCGCAGCGAGCAGGGACGCGGTCTTGGACCGGATGAGGGTTTCGTAATCCGCTTCAGAGAACTGCAGCGCATCGACGGCTCCAAGCTGGCGCATCTCGCCAACCGTCATCTCGTTCGTCGCCGCCGCAAGCGTGCGCAGCACCTCCATGTCTCCCAGCCGCGCCAGCTCGACCACCGCTCGCGAATACAGGAAGTCTCCCATGATCACGGATACTTGATGGCTGAAAAGCGAGTTCACCGTCGGCATGCCGCGCCGTAGAACGGAATGGTCGACGGAATCGTCGTGCACCAGTGTTGCGATGTGAACAAGCTCAACTATCGCTCCAAGTGTCGCGGCGCGCGGTGCTGAACGACCTTCGATGGAGCTCGCCAACAGAGTAAGAGTGGGACGGAACAGCTTACCCTTCATGAGAAGAAGATGCCCGCTGATCTCCTCGATCATGGGGAAATCCGCGACCACAATACGCCGAAGCTCCAGTGCAACCTGATCCAGACGATCGATAACAGGTGCCTGGATTTCTCCCAGGGATGGAGTCAGGGAAGGACGTGGGCGAGGGGAGCTCACTTGCCAGCCCTTTCCAGCCCTACCAGCCGCTCACCAACATCCTGAAACTTGATATCCAGCGCAAAAACACGCTCGTAGCTTTGCCTGGCTTCGTCCCAGCGCTGCAGCTGTTCGAGTGCCAAGCCAAGCAGGTAGAGCACCCCGACGAGATCTTCGTCGCTCTGTGTACGGTCCGCGACAGCCCGAGAAAGGAGCGTCGCTGCTATTTGAAATTGCTTTTTGTCCACGAAGCACTGCCCGAGCGCCTCATACGTGCGGATCCTGTGCCCCGGTGAGCGCAACGCCTTTTGAAACTGCGCGATTGCTTCGTCGACAAGTCCCATCTCGCGATAGGCAATGCCAAGATCGAAGTGGCTCTGGTGATCGGACTCGTCGATGTTGGCCGCAACGCCCTGCTTGAATCGCTCGAGCATCTCGGCGAAATCGGCCTGCTTGTTGTCAACTGGCTCGCTCACGCCCTCGGCCACCATCCGCGTGGATTTGGGGGCTTCATCGTCGCGGAGCCAGTCCGACAGATTTACGTAGCCATCCGCACCGGTCTGCATTCCAACCGCTGGCAGAGGCTGCTCCGGCGCGGAGACCGCCGGCGAAGGATCTATTGTCGGGCCGCCTTCTTCGGCGGGCTCGGGTGGACCGAGCGGCAGTTCCGGCTCGAATGTCGCCTCCAATGCGTGCCCCGCCCGCGGATCGTCTGGCGCAAGCTCGAGAACGCGCCCATAAACGGAACGTGCCTTGTCGAGCTCTCCCGAGCGGAGAAGAGCATCGGCAAGCTCCACATACGCGGTGACGAGAAGCTCACGGTCATTCATGCGAAAGGCGTATTCGACTCGCTTTTGGTGATACCGAACGGAGTCAGGCTCGAGCCGGAGAATCTCTTCAACCAGCGCGCGCGCTTCCACGAGATTGCCGTCCTCTTCAAAGCCCGCCATCGAAACGTCCAGCTCATGCATCCCATGCTCACGTGCGCCCTCCTCCATGAGCGCTTCGCCGGCCTGCCGGTGCAACAGCCAATTGCGCCGTTCATCGAGCAGGCGGTCCATTATGGATTCCGAGCGCGTATCGGCGGCAAGCGGGAGTGCATGGGAATCCATCGCAGGAGACGCTGCCACGGATTGCTCGGTTGCCCCCTCCTGTGTGAACGAGTCACCCGGCTCCTCTTCTCTGGCGAAGCGTTCCGCCGGCGGGCCGGCAGCCTCGTCCTGCCCCCGTGGCTGCGATGCAATTTCCTCCCATTCACCGATGGTTTCCAAAGGCAGAACTGACGCCGGCGGGTCGTCGCCAGGATATGAAAGCTGGGTATCTGAAGCGGAGGCCAGCGGCTCATCAAAGGGGATTAACGGAAGATCGTCGCGGTTCCACTGTGTCGATTCGGCATCAAACGAGAATGGCGTATTCGTAATCTCGAACTCCCTTGATGGCGTTTCGGCTTCGACTGATCCCGTATGCGGCGTCACCCCGGCGTCTGTAATCGAGGTCGGCTCCAGTCCGGTCAGCTGCAAGACATCCGCCTGGTCGTCGCTGTGTTCGAAGGTCACCGGCTCGAGGTCCAGGAGAGGCAAGTCTCCACCAAATGAATCGTCCAACGCATCAGCGGTTAGACTCCCGCCGTGCTCGATGTCTGCGAGCGGAGCCGCGTCGATGCTGAGTTCCGCCTGGATGAGCGCGAGATCATCTGCAATATCGATGGGGCGCTCACTATCTACATGCCATGAGGACTTCGTGTCAGCCCCGACACCACCAGCAACCGGATTGGAATACTGCAGGTCGAGAAACACCAGTTCGGTAGCCTTGGGGGTGGCCGTCTCGCTTCCGCGCCTTGGTTCGATGCTTGGATCTATTGCCGTCATTCGACCGAGTGTTGCGTGCGCGGCATTCATCCGGCCCTCGGCGTGGTACTTCTCGTAAAGCGTTTGAAGTTGATGGATGGCTTCGCTCTTCCGGTCCTCCCGCACGAGTTGATCAGCAAGCATCAACCGCATGTCTTCCTGGTCAGGACACAGGTCGGCGAATTCGGTGAGCGCGCGAAATGCCTCATTGAGCTGTCCGCTTCGCTGCATACGCTCGGCATACTCGAGAAAGTTTTGCTTTGCGTCGTTCGTAAACCCCTTCTGAGCGCTTATCTTGCCGAGCTTGTAGTAAATGATGCTACGGCCGGGCGCATTGCGGAGAATCTTGTTGCACAGAGCGATGGCGTTGTTGAAGAACCCTCCATCCGCGTACAGGTCCACCGCCTTCTCGTAATATCCGACGGCCTCCCCAACTTTGCCCTGGCGCAATACCAGGTCACCTACGCGATTGTACAGTGCTACATCAGCTTCTTCCACGTGCTCGTCCATTTCCTGGAGGATCTGCACGTATTTCGCGAGGGCCTTGTCGAACTGTCGCTTATTCTCGAACTCGGCTGCCTGCTTCTTCAGCTTCGCGATATTGGACATCTGCCTGAAAGGCGCTCCTTGAGCGGGATCAATCGACTCCCAACACGTTAGGGAGCGCACAAGTTAACTTACTTTTAAGTCACACGGGTGACAAGGTTTACCGCGCACCCACGAGCCTCTGCACAGGCGATCGCCGTACCAGTAAGGCAACTCGCGCGCATCATCGGCTTCGAATACAGCTAGATCGGCGCAAAATCCTGGCGCAAGCTGACCGATGCCGCCTGCCAATGCGAGCGCGGCAGCGCCATTGACCGTGGAAGCAATCAGCACCTCGGCAACGCTCATTCCAAGCTGGCTGACACCGAGGGTCAGGATCAGGGGAAAGTTTACCGTGGGCGACGTGCCCGGTTTGAAGTCCGTGGCTAGCGCGACGGCAACTCCGCTTTCGATCAGATCGCGCGCGGGGGTTTGCCGAACGCGCCCAAGAAAGAGCAGAGTGCCCGGCAGGAGGGTAGCAACTGTGCCGGATGCCGCCAGGGCGCTGATGCCACCCATGGAAATGGCCGCTAGGTGATCCGCCGACGTTGCGCCAATATCTGCCGCGAGCTCGGCCCCACCCGACGGCTCGAGTTCATCAGCGTGCAGCTTGAGCGCGAGGCCTGCTTCACGTGCGGCAGCAAGAATGAGTCGCGTTGCACCGACTGTGAAAACGCCCGGCTCGCAGAAGACGTCTGCGAAGCGGGCAAGCTTTGCCGACGCAACGGCGGGGAGCATTTCCCCCACCAGGAGATCGATGTAGGCCTTCCGGCCAGACGCCGAGCCCCTGTGCTCCAATGGTATCTCGTGCGCGCCAAGCCATGTGGGGACCAGGCGCAGCGGAAGTTCCTCGCTCAGGCGGGCGATGACTCTAAGAAGCTTGAGCTCGTCCCCGGTTGTGAGACCGTATCCCGACTTTATCTCGACAGTCGTCGTGCCGTGCGACGCCATTTTTAGAAGCCGTGCGCGCGCTATTGCGAAAAGATCTTCCTCGTCTCGCGCCCGTACGTCGCGCACTGATGCGTGAATTCCACCGCCGCGTGCCGCAATATCCATGTAACCATGCCCCGCGGCACGCAGCTCCTGCTCTTCATAGCGGGGACGCCCGAAAACGGCATGCGTATGTGAGTCAACAAGGCCCGGAAGAATCACGCAACCCTGGCAGTCTATTCGCTCTGCGTCGGGTACTACTCCTTCCAACTCATTGACCCCTCCTACAGCCACGATTCGTTCGCCTTCCACAGCGACAGCGACGTTGCTGAGAATATTGGCGTCGCGCATTTCAACGCCGCGTCGTGCCCTCGGCGGACCAGCGCAGGTTACCACCTGGGACGCGTTGATGAATAGCAGGCGCATGCTGGGGTGGGAGAGAATCTCTATGCTGTCACGTCTCGCAAGCGCGACAGGGTCACTGGCGCCTGCGCCTCTCCACGGCAAGCGTAGTAGCAAGCGTTGCAATCAATCGCTTCGTATTTCCTGAAATCCGTCCAGTGGAAATCGACAGGGAAATCGGGGCAGCGCCGTACGTGACCGGTTGGGTTCAAGTGAATCGTACGCATGCCGGAGAGGCATGGCTCTTTCATCTCGCCGCGGAAGTAGCGCGGGACCTGGGAGAGATAGTGGTCGGAGCTTACTATCACACCCCTGTTTCGCCTCTTGAAAGCGAGCAGTTCCGCTATGAGGTCGTCGAGCTGCTGAAGCTGCTCCCGCCGCACGAAATGACTGGTATTGCCATTCTTGAGATCGGTATAGGCACTGAATGCAACCCCGACGCCCATTTCCTTAGCACGCCGAACAATGGGCATGATCTGATCGAGATTGACGTCCTTGATTACTGTGTTGAACCGTATGCTATCGATGCCTCTTGCGCGCATCGCCGGGATGGTGCGCATGATCTTCTCGGTCAAGCCGGGAATGTGACGCGCCTCGTCATGGCGCTCGTCGAGAAAGTCCAGCGATATGCTGAATTGATTGAGTCCCGCCGCCCACAGTGAAAGGGCCCGCTCGAGCGTGAGCATGCCTCCGTGCGTGATCATCGACATGTACTTCGTGCGCACCGCGGCGTTCACGGCCGAAATAATTTCCTCCAGGTCACGCCGCAAGGTCGGCTCCCCGCCCGTGAAAATGATCATGACTGGATTGAAGTAGCGGGCCGCGTCCGCGAAGGACTTGAGCTCGTGCTTTTTTGCTTCGGCCGGAGTCTTCCAGTAGTCACAGAAAGGGCACTGGGCGTTGCAGCGCATGGTCACCTCGAAATGCACCAGGATCGGGAATTGCTTGAGGCGCAAGTACGCGTATTTCGCGGCAAACAGCGGCACGTGCCATGGCTTGAAACGCTGCGACAGCATCAGCTGCGGGGGGTCACGAAGCGGGCCCGGACATTGGGATTTGAATCCGCTGCTGGCGCGCGGTAAGTCGAGCGATTTCGTATCCCGCGTCCGCGTGACGGGCAACGCCGATGCCGGGATCGTTCGTGAGGACACGCTCGAGCCGCACGCGCATTTCCGGTGTGCCGTCGGCCACTATCACCTGGCCGGCATGCAGGGAGTTCCCGATTCCCACCCCCCCTCCATGGTGGAAGGATACCCACGAAGCTCCGCTGGCTACATTCAGTAGAGCATTCAGGATAGCCCAATCCGCCACCGCGTCGCTGCCGTCGCGCATTGCTTCCGTTTCTCGATACGGCGACGCCACGCTTCCTGTGTCGAGATGATCGCGGCCGATGACAATGGGGGCCGATAGCTCCCCCGATGCGACGAGATCATTGATCGCCAGACCAAAGCGGGCGCGCTCGCCCTGGCCCAGCCAGCAGATCCTTGCGGGGAGCCCCTGGAAGCGAACCTTTTCGCGTGCAAGTGTGATCCATCGACGCAGGTGCTCATCGTCCGGAAAGAGGTCGAGCACCAGGTCATCCGTGCGATGGATGTCCGCAGGATCGCCGGAAAGCGCAACCCACCGAAAGGGACCCTTACCCTCACAGAACAGCGGGCGCACGTACTCCGGAACAAAACCGGGAAAGCCGAACGCGTCGGTAACTCCGGCATCGAAGGCTACCGTGCGGATGTTGTTACCGTAGTCGAAGGTAATAGCCCCTCGCCGCTGCATCTCCAGCATCGAGCGTACATGGAGCTTCACCGATTCAACTGCGCGCCGCTCATACTCGCGCGGATTACTTTCGCGAAGCAGTGCCGCGGCGGACAGCGCCATGCCGGCTGGTACGTAGCCATTCAGCATATCGTGGGCACTTGTCTGGTCAGTAACTACATCGGGAGTAACGCCCCTTCGCACCATGTCAGGAAGCACGTCCGCCGCGTTGCCAACGAGTCCCACCGAGAGAGCTGAACCCGACCGCCGGGCTTCACTCACCCATCGAAGCGCTTCGCTCAGGTCGGCGCTCTTGCGATCGCAATAACCGGTCTCGACGCGCTTATCGATTCGAGACTCGTCTACTTCGACGCCAAGGAATACTCCGCCCGCCATTGTGGCGGCCAATGGCTGCGCACCACCCATTCCGCCCAGGCCCGCGGACAGTATGAAGCGGCCCGCCAACGAGCCGCCGAAGTGTGCCCGCGCCACGGCACCGAAGGTCTCATAAGTGCCCTGTAAAATGCCCTGCGAGCCAATGTAGATCCACGAGCCTGCCGTCATCTGTCCGTACATGATCAAACCGCGACGCTCCAGATCCCGAAAAACTTCCCACGTCGCCCACCGTCCGACAAGATTGCCGTTCGCGATGAGCACGCGCGGAGCGGACTCATGGGTGCGGAAGATGCCCACCGGTTTGCCACTTTGAACCAGCAGGGTTTCATCATTTTCCAGCGTACGCAACGATGTGACTATCGCGTCGAAGCACTCCCAGTTCCGCGCGGCCTTTCCCGTTCCCCCATATACAACGAACTCCTGGAGACGCTCGGCCACCCCAGGGTCGAGGTTATTCATGAGCATGCGAAGCGCCGCTTCCGGCTGCCAACTCTTGCACGAGAGCGTGGCACCGCGGGGCGCAGTGCCGGTCGTTCTTCCCGTGATTCGCGGAGCCTCGGAT
>JBPCJT010000063.1:0-3912 GCA_051005015.1 Gemmatimonadaceae bacterium
GTGTCGCCGAATCCATGCAACAGGAGCACCGCGGAATCGCCGGACCCGCGAAGCTCGATGGGCTCTGCACCAGCTATCAGGCCGGCGATAACGCGAGCTGGCCGCGGTGGATTACATACGACGCTCCCCTGCGCTCCGCCACGCCCGATCCC
This sequence comes from Gemmatimonadaceae bacterium, assembly GCA_051005015.1. Taxonomy (GTDB): domain Bacteria; phylum Gemmatimonadota; class Gemmatimonadetes; order Gemmatimonadales; family Gemmatimonadaceae; genus JACMME01. Next base: position 153 of record JBPCJT010000063.1, read on the forward strand.
ACGAGACGCCCCAATGCCAGGGAGATCGACTCGCGCGTCGCACCCACCATCTCGCAGATAAGCCGGTAGTCCGAAGGCGACACCACAAGCGTCCCGTTTGCCTTCACGGACGGATCGCGGCACAGGCGGTCCAACGCGGCAACCACTCGCGAATCGACGGAGGCAGACGCGAAGTCATGCAGCCGCTGGAGAATCGCGGCACGCTCGGCCACCATCTGGCTGGACAGACTGATAGCGCAGGCCGGCTTCTCGCGGACAAGCGCGCGATAGCCGTCGAAGTTGAGATGCAGCGTCTCACTTTGCACCGCAGCATAGGCGTTGGTCGCATAAGATGCATCGGGACACAGGCCTTCGCAGCCGAAAGTCTCCCGCTCGAATGCCACCCACGAAACAAAGTCACGCTTGTTGCGGCCGCTATTGCTCAACACGATGCGGCCGGCGAGAACGATGAACAATCCGTCCGCCCGCGCGCCCTTTTCGTACAACGCGAATCCCGCCGGCCAGTTCGCCTTTGCGCCGAACGCTGTGAGGATTGCCAGGTCGTCACGCGTGAGCTGCCCTGGCTGGGAATGTGTGCTTTCCGACATTTGAATGCCCCGGTTGACGACCGATCACTGTTGCAATCGTCGCGCCTGTGCGAAATCACTCCTCCATCTCCATCAGAGCGTGGCCGAGGGCAGCTCGAAGCGCGTCCTCCAAGCCGGCAGCCGGAAGCCCGCTGGAGATCTTGGAGAACGTGGCCAGCATCTCGTCGTCGATGAATGCTTCGCCCGGCGCGGGGACTCCCAGTCCATCGAGCGATCTAAGCGCTACCGCCCGAAGCAGTTCCAGTGTCGAGGAAGACAATCCCGCGAGGCTTCCGGGGACCGGGCGGACGCGCGGGGCGTCGCGTTTCCGTTTTGGCGCGTCGAACAGGGCGCTGACAGGCGCGAGCGACACGGCGAATGAACCCTCGTTGTGCTCGCGCCACTCCGCCACCACGCCTCGGCGGCGAAGAGAGAACAACAGCCGCTCCACCGCCGGCTTGAGGACCGCCACTCCGCCGTCGCTGGATTTACCACGCCCCGTTATCACGAGCACGTCGCCCGCTTGCGCCATCTGTCGCTCGCGAAGCCATGCCTCCGCCCGCGATGTCGCCTCCGCGGCGGTCGGCAGCGCCGCGCGAAGGTTCAACGTGCGCCCGGGCCCAAAAGACGCTTCGTCGAGAGCCCGCAACACGCCGGGAGTGTTATCTCGTCCGGGAGCGCGGCTTCGCCGCGACATGGTGGCTCACCTTTTTCTGAGGGCCGCGTCCAGCACCACGCCGTCGAGCCGTTCCGCCGGGGTCAGTCCCAGGACACGGGCCAGCGTGGGTGCTATGTCAACGGGTCGCGCGGGAGAAACCAGTCGTTGTTGCACAAACGGTCGGCCGAAAAACACGAGCGGGATTGTAACGTCATCGGCGTGCGGGCCACCGTGGTTAGCCTCACCTGTCCCGGACCAATAACTCCCGGGGGCGACCGTAAGCACGAGCGCTCCCGGCATCTGGGGAGCCAGCGTATGAAGCCACCTACGCGCTACGTAATCATTGACCGTGTCGGCGCGCGCAAGTTCGGATGGCCGGTCGACACGTGCGATGCCGGGAGTAATTCGGGCAGTCGCTGCAATTTTCGAGATTACCGAATCTGGATCGACTCCGCCGGCACGCAACGCCTGGCTGTCCACATTCACAACCCCGAAGTCGATCTGCACTGCCGATGGATCCACCCCGCGTTGGGCCAACTCTGCTCGAATCGGCGCCAGTACGGAGGTCGTCGTTACCCGGTAGCGGGCCCCCGTGCGACCTGGGCGCACGACCCCCGCCAGGGGAGTCAGGCCGTGATCGCTGGTAAGAACTATCAAGACTCGATGTTCCCCGACGACGGCAAAAATCGAGTCGAGGAAGGCGCCCAGCTGCCGATCCAATCGCAAGACCTGATCGTGCACTTCTCGCGAGTCAGGGCCGTATGTGTGACCGACCGGATCGGTGCCAGACAATCCTACGGCCATAAAATCCGTCTGCGGTCCGCGCCCCAGGCCCAGCGCGTGGAAACCCGCGAGCGCGAATTGCAACGTCAGCTCGTCGACCCACGGAGTGGCGCGAAGGACAGTCGGCGCATACCGGGGCGTATCACCGGACGTATGGGGAAACGTGAATCCCTGGCCAAGGTTTTCGGCTGGTTCGCTGTCCGGTTCGGGATACTCGCTTTCCGGCAGCAGCAGGTTCCAAGTCCGATCGGCATAATCCCATGCGAGACCACGGGCGTTAAAGGCCTGTACCCACTCCGGCAACTCTTTGCGGTAGTAGGTGCTGGTAGTGAACAACCCACTGCCACTATACCAATAGACATCCGCAACGCGGCGGCCCACCGGGAGTATGGCGCTCCGGTCTTTATATGAAGTGGCGAAGACTCGAGTGCGGCGATCATGCTGAGACATCCAGTCAGCGAGCGTCGTCCCCTGGAAATCGGACGGAGACGCACCAAATCCCACCCCCGCGATCAATGGGAATTCTTCGCCGCCAACCCCCTCCGCATTCGAGATGATACCCGTGCTACCCGGAAACCTGCCGGATCCGATTACAGCGTGGCCGGGTGCAGTGGAGGTGAGCGCGTGATCGTGAATGGCCATTGGGAAGTAGGCACCTCCACGGAAGAGTCGCTCCACACCGCCCGTCATCTGGCCTGGCCACCGGTCCATGTAGTCTGCCCGGAACGCATCCACCGTAAGGAGCAGGACGAGTCTCGGCAGCGAGTCCTCGGAAGCCGCGGGTGGAGCGGCCGAGCTGGGCACTTGGGCGGAGGCACAGCCAACGACTCCGATCGCGTACACGAGGAGAAATGAACGCGCCGACGACGGAAATGCGGGGTGCGACATTCGACGCCAGCGGCTCCTCGTTGCGGGGAATTTCATGTTGCGGATCCTTGATGCGTGGTGATGACCGTTCTGCCGTACCGAGAGATAGTTTAATCTCAGCGAGCAGGTCGCACGTAAGGTCACGCCTCTGCCACAGTTCGGATACGAGGGAACAATGATAAGAACGCTCATTCTCGTCGGCCTGGCGGCTGCGCTCGGCTGTGCACCCGCCGCTCAACTCACCGTCGCTCCGCAGGTTCCCCAAGCGCAGCAGCCTCGAACTCCTCGAGATCTGCTCTGGGTCAGGACCGCCGCCGAGCACGAAGCTGTGTTTCAGCAGATTTTTCGGCTCGCCGGCGATCGCCTGCGCTCGTTGGTTGGTGGCTACCCCGCGGGAACGTGGGCCGTCATCGCTGACGCGGATGAGACGTTAATAGACAATTCGGAGTATCAGCGCAGGATCGTACCCACGGGTAGCGCGTTCGATTCAGCTACTTGGAACCGTTGGGTCCGGGAGAGAGGCGCTACCGCGCTTCCCGGCGCCCTCGAATTCTCGAAAGCCGTGCGCGCACTGGGAGGACACCTGGTGGTGGTCACCAACCGGGATCAGCAGGTCTGCGAGGACACTCGCGCCAACATCGCATCCATCGGAATTGTGGCGGTAGCCGTACTATGTCGCACGAGCGTGAGCGACAAAAATCCGCGCTTCGAGGCTGTCCGCGCAGGGACCGCAGCGTTACAGCTGGGCCCACTGAACGTCGTCATGTGGCTTGGGGACAACATCCAGGACTTTCCACAATTGACTCAGCAAATGCGCTCGAACGGGGATCCCCGGCTCGCACTTTTCGGCGATCGCTATTTCGTTTTCCCAAAACCGATGTACGGC
>JBPCJT010000064.1:0-12907 GCA_051005015.1 Gemmatimonadaceae bacterium
GTGCTGCACCTTGAGATGCTCGGCGCCGATTGCGTTACCCTCGCAAAGGATTGCGGCGCGCTCGATCACGTTCTTGAGCTCGCGCACGTTGCCGGGCCAGAGGTGAGCGCGCAACGCCGCGATGGCGTCCGGACGCAGATGCTTTGGTGGAAGCTCCGATTCCCGCGCGATGCATTCGATGAAGCTCATTGCCAGCCGGACGATATCGTCCTCGCGACGCCGAAGCGGTGGCAGGTCGATCCGCAAGACATTCAGGCGGTGATACAGATCTTCCCGGAACTCCAGGCGCGCTACAGCGTCCGTAAGCGATGCGTTCGTCGCCGCGATGATGCGGCAATTCACGCTGATCTCCTCATTACCACCAACTCTCCGGAAACGCCGGTCCTCCACCGCACGCAGGAGCGTGGGTTGTAGCTTGTGGGGCAGGTCGCCGATCTCGTCGAGAAAGAGCGTGCCGGCGCCGGCCAGCTCGAAAAGTCCGCGCTTCTGGCCACGCGCATCGGCTGAGGCGCCCTTCTCGTGCCCGAAAAGCTCCGACTCCAGAAGGGCCTCTGGTATGGATGCGCAATTAACCGCGACGAATGGCTCACCGTGGGTGAGTCCAACGTAATGGATGCTGCGCGCGAACAGCTCCTTGCCGGTCCCGCTTTCACCTACAACGAGGACCGTGGCGAGCCGCGTGTTGGCGATCTTACGCGCAAGACCCACGGCCCCTCGTAGCGCCGGGCTTTGCCCTATGATTGTATCCATGCCGAAATCCAAGGCGTTACTCTCTGAGTTACCTAATGCAGTGACGGTGCAGGACGCTGTTTGGTAACTCACAGGCCGGTTCTGGCGGCACGCATACAAGGTGGCGCTTGCAGGGAACTTTCGCTCCTGGAAATCGATTTGGTTGCCCAGGTCAACCCTGTGGCATGCGCGTTGCCCGATTAGCAATCGCGAATTTGCGACCTAACGGATCGCGGTTACTCGATCAGTGGGATCATCTCGGAGGGAATGGACATGGCGGATCTGGACATGGAAAAGGACGGCTATGGCGTATCGTCATCGCGCGGCGCGAGCCAGCGTGAAGAGTACAGCGACGATCAGGGCACGCGCGTCGGCAAGCCACAGGAGAACGATCGGGAGAGCATGGGGTTGAGCACTCGCCCGGTAAAGGACGGGCAGGATGGCTCGGTCCACGAATCGGGCAAGCCGCAAAGCAAAGGTGGCACAACAGGCGCTGGAACCGAGACAGAGGCTGAGCCCGTAGAACGCACCCGGGAACATGTGAGCGGGTACGGTGGGGCGGGTGGGACGCCCAAGACGAGCTCCGATCAACGAGAACCTTTGGAGCCAACCGGAAAAACACCGGCCTGAAGGAATATTCGGTATTGGAAGCTGGGCCGACTAAAAAACGGCCCAGTTTTAATTCGCGCACCTGCCTGCGCATTTTGCCTCCAATCCACGGCACCGGACGCCGAGCCAGCCCCCAATGTGACTGGCATCACAACGTTGCCTGGCGTCGCCATACTCGTCTTTTCTCGACAAGGACCGCCCCGCGACGGTCCCAGGCGACTCCAACCTCTACGCGAAGGCCACGTCTGATGAATCTCTCCCTCAAGCGGCGCAGCACCTCCTCCAGTGAGCACATCACCAGCCGCGGCGATAACTACTCTGTCCTCGACGCCAGGCTCACCATCGTGGGGGATATCGAGACAGATGGCACTATCCGCATCGATGGCCACCTCGAAGGCTCGATTCGTCGCGCAGCGGTCGTCATACTCGGCGCTGGGGCGACGATCAAGGGGAACGTCACCGCGCGTGAGGTTGTTCTGAGCGGCTCCGTTCAAGGCAACATCGAGGCAGCCGAGCGCGTGGAGTTGCAGGCGACGGCGGTGGTAACTGGTGATATCGAGGCGGGCGCGATTCTTATTCACGAGGGTGGCGCCGTTCGCGGACGTCTGTCGGTGCGCTCGCTGGATCCGAAGCAACAGGAGGAAGCCAGACTAGCGCGCGCTCCCTCGCTGACACCCAGGGCGATGCGAATGCCCGTGCCAGCAATGGCGGGCGAAGCCAGGTAAATGGCGCGTCAGACCGCTCGTGTACTGGCGCTCACGGACGAGGCGCGGGTGATCGAGTCACATGGGGCGCGCAGCCCGCAGTGGAATGAGCGCAGGCTTACGCCCCTATCGGTGCCAGCGTTCGATCCCAAGGTCACTCCCATCAGCACGCGATCTTTCCCGGCGCCTTTGCCGCCGCGCGGAAAGCGGCGCCGTGGATGGACACTGCTTCTGGTGCCCCCGGCAGTTTCAGCCGCCGTGCGCACTTACGAGATTCGCGGCTGGCAAGTGCGCCTGGTGGCGGCCGCCGTGCTTCCACTGCTTGGCGCCGCTTTTATTGGCGGCGCATTTTCAGGCACACGGTCCGGCTCCGAGGAGTTCGCGATGATCTCCGCGAAGCTGGCAGAGGCGGAGCACAGGCTCGTCGCGCTCGGTGACACTTTGAGAGCCGTGCAGATCATGGCGAGTCTCGCTCCGGCAGCGCCTTCCCCAGCTTCCGCGCCCTCGATCAAGTTCGGCCGACGACCGTCTGTTGTCGCGGGGGAACCACCCCGACCAGCCGCGGGCGTCATTCTCCCCGTCGACGGTAGAATCAGCAGCGTGTACTCGCTCCGCCGCCGTCACCCAATTCTCCGTATTCACCGCCCGCATCGCGGCATCGATATCGTTGCGCCTTCCGGTACGAGCATCTCCGCACCCGCGGGCGGCCGGGTCTCCATGGTGGAGCGCAACTTTTCCTTCGGGCTCGTTGTGGAGATCGATCATCCTAACGGAATCAGGACGCGCTACGCGCATCTGCGTTCTGCGCTCGTCTCGGTTGGCGATCACATCACGCGGGGCATGACCATCGCGACCGTCGGGTCAACGGGCTTGTCGAATGGGCCACACCTTCACTACGAGGTGTCGCTAAATGGAAAGACGGTGAACCCGCTCAGGTATGTCTTCGTCGCACCGGTAATTGAGATGCTGGCACCTCAGGCACCTGCCGCCAGCGAAGTGCAGGACAGCACGGCGAAAGAGACGCCGGTCATGTAATTGCGGGTTGCGGACTGCGAGCCCCATGGCGACGCTCGCCGCGATCCTTGTAGTGGTCGCGTATGAGCGAGTGGCGCAACTTCCGTAGCGAGCTGCGCGTTCCGAAAAGCGATGTCGCCGTGCTGGTCACTACGTTCGCCCTCACCGTGGCCGTGGATATCACGGTCGCAATCGAGGTCGGGATGGTTCTCGCCGCCTTCCCTTTCATGCGGCGCATGGCGGCTGCCGAGCAATTCAAGGACACCATTGGCCAGATAGCCGCCAAGCCAGAAGTGCTGATCATCCGGATTCGGCGTGCCCGCGATCGACTCCACGGCCTCCAAGCACTTTCAGGAACTGGTGCGCCGCGGCCGGCGTGAAGGAATTCTCGTGCTTCAAGCCGATGTGCACGCGCAGCCGCTGATTGCCCTCGGCAGGTCCGATCGCCTGGACGAGATAGGTGAGGACAACGTTTTGGGGAACATTGACGACGCGCTCAATCAAGCGCGGATGCATCTCGGTTTAAAAGCTGTTGCGCCGCCATCGGTCGCGATGCCTACCGTGGCGCGGGAGACACCGGCCGCCGGCGTCACCTCCGTGAATGATGAGTAGCGTGTCGCTCATACAGCAGGAGGAGCGACCAGGAGCCCTGGAGTGGAAGGTCAGTCATGAAGTGCCCCCCGCGAACGATTTTTCCCATCCGGCATCACGGTTTCTCGCGGCTGGTGCCTGGCGTGACAGAGGGCTGACCTAAACCTCTTATCATCAACGCGTTACAGCTTGACTCCTTCCTTGCTTTACAGGCGTCAAACCGGTTAGATTTAGGTGTTTAGGCAGACCGTGTTTTTCCCCTCCGAAGCAAGGAATCATGACCGCTCCAAATAACCGGGAACGCATCCTGTCGCGCTTCATCGACGACGAGATGAAAGAGTCGTTCATCAACTATTCGATGAGCGTGATCGTCTCGCGTGCGCTGCCCGATGTGCGCGATGGCCTCAAGCCCGTGCACCGCCGCGTCTTATACGCGATGAACGAGCTTGGTCTGGTTCCTGGACGGCCGCACAAGAAATCGGCTACCGTCGTTGGCGATGTGCTCGGTAAGTACCACCCGCACGGCGACTCGTCCGTGTACGACGCGCTCGTGCGAATGGTGCAGGATTTTTCCCTCCGCTATCCGCTGGTTGATGGACAGGGAAACTTTGGGTCGGTAGAAGGAGACCCTGCCGCGGCATACCGTTACACCGAAGCGCGCCTGACACCGGTGGCAATGGAGATGCTCGCGGACATCGACAAGAGCACTGTCGACTTCGCTCCCAACTTCGACGACCGGCTGCAGGAGCCCAGGGTCCTGCCGTCGGCGATTCCGAATCTGATAGTGAACGGCTCTTCGGGGATCGCGGTGGGCATGGCGACGAATATTCCGCCGCACAACATGCGGGAAGTAGTCAGCGCCATCGTCGAGTTGATAGACAATCCCGAGATGACCGCCATGGACCTCAGGCGTCACGTGAAAGGTCCGGACTTTCCCACGGGTGGCTACATCTACGGACGCGAAGGCATTCGTGATTATCAGGAAACGGGACGCGGCCGAATCATCATGCGCGCGCGCGCCGTGATCGAGGAAAAGGAATCCACGAACAAGTCACAGATCGGCATCACCGAAATCCCGTATCAGGTCAACAGCGCCAACCTCCTGATTCAGATTCGGGATCAGGTGCGCGAGAGCAGGTTGCAGGGAATCAGCGATCTGCGTAACGAATCCGATCGCGACGGAATGCGGATAGTCATCGAGCTCAAGCGCGATGCGATTCCACGGGTCGTGCTGAACCAGCTCTACAAGCACACGCAGATGCAGACGTCCTTTGGCGTCATCATGCTCGCGCTCGTGCCGGATACGGTCACCGGCCAGCTTGTACCGAAGGTGATGCCGATACGGGAGATTCTGCAGCACTTCATCACGCACCGGCATACGGTGATCGTTCGCCGCACGCAGTTTGATCTCGACAAGGCTGTCGAGCGCGAGCACATACTCGAAGGGCTCAAGATCGCTGTCGACAACATCGATGAAGTGATCAAGCTAATTCGGAAGGCGGAAGACACCCCGCAGGCGAGCGCGCAGCTTCAGCGGCGGTTCAAGCTGTCCGAGCGGCAAGCCGAAGCCATTCTGAACATGCGCCTGGCCAAGCTCACCGGCCTCGAGATCGAAAAGCTGGATGCGGAGCTCAAGGAAGTGCAGGCGCAGATATCTGATCTGCGCGATATTCTCGCGAGCCGTGCCCGCCGGATGACCATTCTGAAAGAGGAGCTGGAGCGAGTGGCGGCCAGGTATGGCGATGACCGCCGCACCGAGATAACCAGCGATCAGGGCGAGTTCTCCATCGAGGATCTGATCGCGGAAGAGGACATGGTAATCACCGTATCCCACTCCGGCTACATCAAGCGCACTTCGGTCACTACCTACAAAAAACAGCGGCGTGGCGGACGCGGCCTCAACGGGCAGGGGCTGAAAGACGAGGATTTCGTCGAGCATCTCTTCATAGGCTCGACGCACGACTATATCATGTTTTTCACTGACGACGGACGCTGCTTCTGGCTCAAGGTGCACGAGATCCCCGTGGCCGGGCGCGCGTCCAAGGGAAAGCCCGTGGTCAACCTCATCAACGTCACTGCCGACACCAAGGTCTCCGCCATGGTGCCCGTGCGCGAATTCACCGCTACTCAGTCGCTGCTCTTCGTCACCAAGCGCGGTACCGTCAAGAAAACGGCACTGACGCAGTACTCGAATCCGCGCAACACCGGCATAAAGGCGATCAAGATCGAGGAGGGAGACGAGCTGATCGACGTTCAGATCACGACCGGCACGAATGACATCGTCCTAGCTACCCGGCACGGCCTCTCTATCCGGTTCCACGAGCAGGATGTGCGCGAGATGGGGCGCGACACTACGGGGGTGAAGGGAATCCAGCTGCGTGATGACGACCGTGTAATCGGCATGGTCGTCATAAAGCGGGATGCGACGCTGCTCGTAGTGACCGAAAAGGGTATGGGCAAATGCTCGCAAATCTCCGAATACCGCGTGCAACGCCGCGGTGGCAAGGGGATTTTCACTCTAAAAGTTACTCCCAAAACCGGCGAAGCCGTCTCCATCAAGGAAGTTCTTCCCGGCGACGAGCTAATGCTGATCACCAAGCAGGGTGTCGTGATCCGCATGCCGGTTACGGGGATTCGCGTTAGCAGTCGCAATACTCAGGGAGTGAAGCTGGTAAACCTCGACGATCGCGATCTGGTGCAGGACGTTGCACGCGTTGTGCCCGAGGACGATGAGCCCGGCATCGACGAAGGGCTCGAGGAGCCCGCAGGCGTCGCGCCAGAGGGAGACGAGTCCGAAGGGTAAATCCGCAAGGTCGGCTAAAAAACTGCATTAGGAGTAACCAGCACACGGGTGCATATTTGCCGGGACTTTGTGCTGTGCATCACATGGAAGAAGAGGAAAGTACTGTGATAAGCTGTCCCATCTGTTTCTTCAGCTCATGACATCCGTAGCTGCATATACGTCTCTCGTTACGCTGTCTGATGTTCGCGACGCCGCGTCCAGGTTGAGCGGCACAGCGGTGCGTACGCCGCTTCTCCGGGCGGAGGGGCTGATCGGCGACGGCAGCACTGTCTGGGTAAAGCCGGAAATGCTCCAGCGTGGTGGCGCTTTCAAATTTAGGGGAGCGTATAACTTCCTTTCTCGCCTCGATCCCGGGGACAGGGCTCGAGGTGTTGTTGCGCCATCGTCAGGGAATCACGCCCAGGCAGTCGCCCTCGCCGCGAGACTGTTCGGTGCTCCGGCCACGGTCGTCATGCCTGTGACGGTGACGCCGGCAAAGCGAGTCGGAGCGGAGCGTTTCGGCGCTCGCGTTGTGCTGGCGGGGACGACAACGCAAGACCGCATGGAGCGCGCGCTGGAGATTGTTCGAGCGGACGGTGGCACGCTCGTTCCGCCCTACGACGACCGCGACATCATCGCGGGCCAGGGAACCGCTGGCCTGGAGATCGCCGAAGATCTGCCAGATGTCGGGACAGTACTCGTTCCAGTCGGCGGTGGTGGTTTGAGCGCAGGTGTCGCCGCCGTGATCAAGGCGCTAGCCCCCCGGGCGCGCGTCGTCGGCGTGGAACCGTCGAGTGCGCCCAAGCTTTCGCGTGCTCGCGCAGCGGGAGTTCCGGTGCGCCTTGCGTCAACTTCCGGACTGGCCGACGGACTGCTCGCCGTTGAGATCGGCACACTCACCTTCGCCCACCACCAGGAATTTCTGGATGACGTAGTGCTCGTCGACGACTCGCTGCTGGTGGATTCCATGCGCTGGCTTCTCGACCACCTCAAGATCGTCGCTGAGCCGAGTGGCGCGATAACCGTAGCAGCGTTGCGCGCGGGTCTTGTGCCTGCGCGCGGGCCAACAGTCGCCGTCCTTAGCGGCGGCAACATCGAATGGAGCGGACTCCAGGCGCTCTTCGGGAATGCCTGAGGCATTCATCCTTGCCGCGATAGCGGATGAACTGCTACTGCGCACGGTATCCTGGTTTCTCAAGGAACATGGCTATGACGTACTCGAGGCATCCGACGCGGCGGGTGTCTTCGAGCATTTGGATGCAACAGTTCCCGATCTGCTGCTCCTGGATGTAACGGCGGACAATATGCCGGATCCGGGCGCGCTGGAACGGATAAAAGCGGATGTGCCCTGGCGCGACATGCCGGTTTTGCTGATAGCATCCCTGCCCCCGGATGACAGGACCATACGTTTGCTGAGCCTGGGTGCCACGGATTTCATTGGTAAACCGTTCCGTGTTCGTGAGTTGCTGGCTCGCATCCAGGTGCAGTTGCGCATTTATAAAATGCTGGTCGAAGCCCGGACGGAATTACGCACAGCTGAAGAGCAATTACACCAGGCACGCGCGCAGGCCGAGAGCCAGAGAAAGCTGGTTGGAATACTGAACGAGGTGTCGGGAAATTTTACGCCGGATGAGATTTATCATCTGGTGGTGCGAAGGGCTGCCAGGGCCCTCAACATCACTCACTGCTCTCTCATACTCGGACACGCAGAGGATGAGCAGGCACTGGTTTCGACTGCACTCGAAAATCCAGCCCTTCGTAATCTCGAGATAAAGTTGGTGCGATACCCGGAGATTCGCGCGGCGTTGGAGCGCGGCGGGCCCGTGCTCATTGCGGACGTCGATGCAGACCCGATGTTCCAGGGTTTTCGTTCCGAATGGGCGAGCGAGGGTGTTGACCACGGCATTCTCTCGGTGCTGGCGATCCCTTTCGAGCTCGACCGCGTTCAAAGCGGAGTTTTCCTGCTCCGCACGCTGAAGAACGAGTTCCCCCTTACTCCCGAGCACGCGGAGTTCGCCGAGGTCATAATCCGCACGGCGACGGGGGCAATTCGCAAGGCGAAGACTCTCGAGACTACCAAGGCAGACAAGGTGCGCCTCGAGGAGCTTGCGAGTACTGACTCCTTGACAAAATTGCTGAATCGCCGCGCCTTGATGGAGCGGTTGGAGGGAGAGCTCGATCGCGCGCGCAGGTACGAACACGGTCTGGTACTTCTGATGATCGACCTGGACCACTTCAAGAGCATCAACGATGGTCACGGACACCCATTTGGGGATCTGGTGCTGCACGATATCGCCAGGCTCCTCGAGCACGAGGTTCGTTCGGTGGACATCGTGGCTCGATACGGCGGGGAAGAGTTCGTGGTTGTGCTACCGGAGCAGGGGAAGGAAGGCGCACTGGTATTCGCTGAGCGCGTGCGTAGGCACGTGGAGGGCCACTTCATTAGCACGGACGGCGGCAACGGCAACGGGAAGGTGTCCCTCACGGTCAGCATTGGCATGTCGGAGTTTCCCTTGAACGGCATCCAGACCGGGGGCGAATTGATCGCGCGCGCCGACGAGGCGCTTTACCGTGCCAAGGCAGCCGGGCGTAACCACGTATCGCTATGAGCACACGGTGCCCACGGTGCGGGTCCGCATATGGCGATGAGGCTCGCTTCTGCGCGAATGACGGAAGCCGGCTGATACCGGTCAATCCGCTTCCGGCTGCAGCGCCAAGGCCGTTCCGTCCGGCATCGCGCGCGGCGACCCCCGAGACAATGACCGGCCAGGTCCTCGATAACCGTTATCGAGTGGAACGCAAAGCGGGGGAAGGCGGCATGTCGCTGGTGTACATGGCGATCGACATGACAACCGGCGAAAAGGTCGCCATCAAGGCGCTCTCTCCGGCGCTCTCCGCTGACACCAACGCCATGGCGCGGTTGCGCCGGGAAGCAGAGCTGGGTAAGCGGCTGGCGCATCCAAACGTCTGTCACATCCTCTCGCTCGGCCAAACGCCGGATGGCCACGCCTATGTCGTAATGCCATTTCTCGAAGGAACACTTCTGTGCGACCGAACGGCGGATGTGGGCCAGATTCCCCTCGCGGATACCGTGCGTTTGGTATCGGAAATGTCGGCGGGTCTTCTCGTAGCGCACTCGCTGGGAATCATACATCGCGACCTCAAGCCGGAGAACGTGATGCTGTGTCCCAACGCCGACGGAAGCGAGCGTGCCGTCGTGATGGACTTTGGCCTCGCGAAACAGCATCGAGTGGGCTCCGAGATGGAAAAGCTCACCGCCACGGGCGTCGTGCTCGGTACGCCCGAGTTCATGAGCCCGGAGCAACTCCGCGGCAAAGCCCTCGATGCGCGAACCGACATATACTCGCTCGCTCTCATGACGTTTGAGATGCTCACAGGCAAGCTTCCGTTTTCAGGCCGCACCAAGCAGGACACAATGATCGCGCGACTCAAGGGCGACCCGGCCACCCTGCAGCAGATACGTCCCGACCTGCATTTTCCTCCTGAAGTGGACCGCGTGCTTGCTAAAGGAATGGCGCGTGACCGCGACGAGCGTTACCGCACCGCTCCCGATTTCGCGACCGCCCTCACAGCAGCGGTGAGCGGCGCGCCGGCGTCCTCCAATTGGCTTGATCGGATGCTGGGGAAGTGATACGTGATGCGTGATGCGTGATACGTGTGCCCCATCTCCCTCCTACCTGATCAGTCTTGAAGCGATTTCAGGCATTTGACCCACCGGAGTACGTGGCATGGTCGCGCGATCCAAATGTGATGCGGAAGTTCCGTGCGACGATTCGGGCCGATCCTGCGCGAGCCGCGGCGATCAGATGCCTGTCGGCTGATCACCTGGCGGCACTGTATCGGGGCCTCCTCCGTAATCGCTTGACTGACATCGCGCTCAAGCGGATGGTGCGCCAGGGTATCATTTCTAAAGCGTGGCTCGGCACTGGCGAAGAGGCATCGACAATCGGCCCGGTGCACGCGCTTCGGCGTCCGGAATGGGGACTTGCAGATGGGCGAATGGGAGCGGGGGGGGGAGAATCGAAGATCGCCCCGCCTTCCTCCCCAAAAGCGCTCACCCGTCCACTCCCCACTCCCCACTCCCCGCTCCCCACTCCCCATTTCGACGTCGTCGCCCCGATGATACGCAATTCAGGCGCATGTCACGAGATGGGGATGCCGGTTGCCGATATCCTGCGCGCTTACATGGCGACCGCGGACGGACCCAGCCGCGGCCGGGATGGACACTACGGCGCAATCGGATCAGGCATATTACCGCCGATCAGTCACGTGGGAGATGTCGTCCCGGTCGTTATGGGAATCGCCTTGACCTTCAAGATGCGGGGCGAGCCTCGGGTTGCCCTCACGTGGGTCGGCGACGGGAGCGCGAAGACAGGAACGGCGCACGAAGGGTTCAACTTCGCCGCTGTTCAGAAGGTTCCCGCAATATTCATAATTCAGAACAATCAGGTAGCGCTTGGCACCCGACTCGATCAGCACCACTCTCGGGGAGGAGATAGCCCCTTCGCGGATTGGCCGGAGGCGTATGGCATGTGGGGAGGCGTCTTCGACGGCAACAATGTACTCGATGCGTTCGCGCTCACCCATGTAGCCGCGGAGCGTTGCCGGGGTGGTCGCGGTCCTGCCATGCTGATCGCCGAAACATTTCGGATGGGTGGACACGCGACGCACGATGAGGCCGAAGCGCGCGCGACATTTCCAAAGAATCTCTTTGAGCTTTGGGGCCGGCGCGATCCTATCGCCCTGTACGAGGAGTATCTCGTGGAGGAAGGTTTCACGCGCGCGACGCTGAGTGCCATTGAATCGGAGATCCAGGCCGACGTGACGCGGGCGGAGGAGGAAGCGCTCGTTAGCCGGCAAGTTCGCATGCCCGCGCCCGAGAGTGCGCTTGCGGGTGCATACGCCGAGCCGCTCGCGTGATGCTACATGCGTGGAGTATGCGTGCCGGATCTCGCGCACTGTGGCTCGCGGCGGCGCTCGCGTGCGCGCGCGATTCACAGCGGGAGGATACAAACAGGTCCACTGGCGAAGTCTCAGGCGATTCGTCGGTGTCTGGTACCGCGAACGGAGCAAACGTTTCCTTTGACGCCATCCAGATAGCGGCGCTTTCCGACTCCGCCGTCGCGCTACTTCTACGGGACTCCCTCGCCGCACTTGGCTGGAACACGTACATCCGGCGCGCGGCACCCGATGGAAAGGCAGTCTGGCGCATTCGCATCGCGCACGGTGGGGATGCAGCGCTGGCCCGCGCAATAGCGTTCGCACTGCGAGACTCCGGCGGGTTCGTTCCCCGAGTGGTTCGTGATACGGCAGAGCGCACTCGCTTGATGCCCGGCATCGTTGGCCCCGTCCGGGTGAACGCCGGATCGCATGGAATGTTTGCGCGCGTCCGTTGGGTATTCTCGCCCGATCGCACCACGATGCTGGTAGTGGAGGATCCCGCCTCCGTCGAGAATGAACCGGTGCCGAACGGATTTCTTCTGGCCTCCGACAGCAGCGGACGGCGCTTCCGTATGGACAGCGTATGGGACGTGGCACCCTCCCCGGACTGGAAGCACCTGGCCGTGGGTCGTGGCTACGTTGTTGGCGCGGGCGAACGTGACAGCCTCTCGACTGCGCAATGGGAGACGTTGGCAAAGCGCGCCAACATGCCGGTGCGCGACGTACGCGCCGGCGCCTTCCCGGCGAGCGGAATGGCGGTCATGGTCGGCTTCGCTCAGCCCGGTGTCGTGCATCTCGACGACAATACACGTCCCACTCTATTTCCCGTCGCGGCTGGATGGCGAGTCGCCTGGAGCGTGGATGGCTCGAAGATCGCCGCGGGGGCGAAACCAGGCCCGCAAATCGGCGATGATTCTCCCGCTACGCGCTGGATCGCGCTCGACCCAGCGAATGGAGTGCCAGCCGGTGAGATTCCAGCGGGCGGGCGTCTCGCTACCGTGCGCTGGATAAACGGGCCTACGATCGACATCTCCGTGCGACTCGACACCGGACAGAGGGTTCTGCTGCCCTACGATGGTGGGCGGATCGAGAGCTTCGGCGGCTGGATCCGAAAGAATGGGCGCATTATCGCTCCCGGCGTCGCACTCGCTACGACGCGCGCGGGTCACCACGTTGCAGCAATCAGCCCGAACCCCGCTGCCAGAGAGTACGATGCCAAGGAGATGCTTGTTGTCTACACAATTCGCTGAATTCCAGAGACCTGGCGGGCTGCTAAGCAAATACGCGCCCGGGTCGTTCTTCACATTTCGCACTTCGCAGCTGCTCCCGCTCTCGGCGATGCTGTTCGCGGTATCAGCGCTGCTTTCGCAGGGCGTGAGTGACTCCCCACCGGCGGTAAACCACTCCCCACCGTACCATCCCGGCGTCGACGTCCTCGACTACGAGCTGCGAGTCTCGCTGCCGGATGCCGGCAACATCATAGCTGGCGTCGCGACACTCACGGTGAGGCGTACCG
>JBPCJT010000065.1:0-3223 GCA_051005015.1 Gemmatimonadaceae bacterium
GTGGCACGAATCACCGCATGGGCCTGTTCGACTCGGTGATGCTGAAGGAAAACCACGTACGCGCGGCGGGTTCGCTGGGCGCGGCCATCGACGCCGCGCGCGCGGCGCAGCGCGACTGGGCCAACTGGCCCTGGGAGGACCGTGCTGCCGTTTTTCTTCGCGCCGCCGAGCTTCTCGCCACGACCAGCCGCGCCACCCTCAACGCGGCGACCATGCTCGGCCAGAGCAAAACCGTGTATCAGGCCGAGATCGATGCGGCGTGCGAGCTCATCGATTTCTGGCGATTCAATCCCCATTTCGCACAGGGCTTGTACGATGAGCAACCTGTGAGCGCTCCCGGAATGTGGAACCAGCTCGACTACCGCCCCCTGGAAGGATTCGTGTACGCGGTGACGCCATTCAACTTCACCGCGATTGGAGGAAACCTCCCAGCGGCTCCCGCGCTCATGGGGAACACAGTCATCTGGAAGCCTGCGAGCACCGCGGTGTTGAGCGGTTGGTACGTCCTCAAGATTCTCGAGGAAGCAGGGCTACCGCCGGGCGTCATCAACTTCATCCCCGGTGACGCTGCCGCCATCTCCGGTGTCGCGCTCAATCATCGCGATCTCGCCGGAGTGCATTTCACCGGCAGCACCGGCGTCTTCAACAGCATGTGGAAGACGATCGGAACGAACATGGCGAACTACCGATCGTATCCGCGCATTGTGGGAGAGACCGGCGGCAAGGATTTCATTGTGGCGCACCCATCCGCCGACCCGCGCGCGATTGCGGTCGGCATCGCGCGCGGAGGATTCGAATACCAGGGCCAGAAGTGCTCCGCCGCGAGCCGTGTGTATGTGCCGCAGAGCCTGTGGAACGAAGTGCGCGACGAATGCGTCGCCATGATGGAGGAGATGCAGGTTGGCGATGTGCGCGACTTCCGCAACTTCATGGGCGCGGTGATCGACAGGAAGTCCTTTGCCAGGATCGGCGAGTACCTCGACGACGCCCGGGACAACGCTTCGATCGTGAGCGGGGGAACGGCGAAGGGGGACGACGGTTACTTCATCGCGCCCACGCTCATAGAGACACGAGACCCGGGTTATCGCCTTCTGTGCGAGGAAATTTTCGGTCCCGTCGTCACTGCCTACGTGTATCCCGACGCCAGGTGGGAGGAGATGCTGCGCACGGTGGACGAGACGTCGCCGTACGCTCTCACCGGGGCGATCTTTTCGCGTGACCGCAAAGCGATCAAGGAAGCGTCGATCGCACTCCGGAATTCGGCCGGCAATTTCTACATCAACGACAAGCCGACGGGGGCCGTGGTGGGGCAGCAGCCCTTTGGCGGTGCTCGCGGGTCGGGGACCAACGACAAGGCGGGGTCGAAGATGAACCTGATGCGCTGGGTGAGCGCGAGGGCGGTGAAGGAGACGTTTTCGTCGCCTTTGGATTATAAATATCCGTTCATGCAGGAAGAGTAGCGCAACCGCTCCGCATGAAGTTTCGCTTTTTCACCGCCGACATCTTCACCAACAAAATGTTCGGCGGAAACCCGCTCGCCGTTTTCCCCGATGCCCGGGGTCTCGACGATGCGAGCATGCTGAACATCGCCCGCGAGTTCAATCTCTCGGAGACTGTCTTCGTTTTTCCACCGGAATCGGAGTCCAATACCCGCCTTCTGCGCATCTTCACCCCTGCCGCAGAAATTCCGTTCGCCGGTCACCCCACCGTCGGAGCGGCGTACGTTTTGGCCGCCATTGGCGAGATCCCGGTCACGGGCGAAACGACGCATATCGTCTTCGAGGAGGGCGCCGGCCTGGTTCCCGTCACGATTCGTGCGCAGAACGGCAAACCCGACTTCGCGCAACTTACCGCGCCTCTGGCCCCCGAAATTGGACCCCCGCCCCCATCTCGCGTTGCCCTTGCGGAAATACTCTCGCTCCAGACCGCCGACTTGATGGGTGGCATCATGGGGCCGCAAGCGGTATCAGTAGGAATGCCTATCCTGTTTGTCCCGCTTAGGGACCGCGATGCCGTAGTCAGGACTCAGGTCCGGATGGACCTCTGGACAGCGACTCTCAAACAGTATTGGGCGCCGCAGATAATGGTATTCGCGAAGGACCCGGTGCTTCCTGCCTCGGACTTTCACGCCCGCGTTTTCGTGCCGGGCCTCAGCATCCCGGAAGATCCCGCCACCGGCGCGGCGGCGGCGGCGCTCGGCGGCTACCTCGGCGCCCGTGAGCCCGCCGCGGACGGCACATTCACGTACGTCGTTGAGCAGGGCTTCGAGATCGGACGCGAGAGCTTGCTGCACATCGAGATCGATAAATCACACGGCTCGGTCGCGGGCATTCGCGTCGGTGGACAGGCTGTCATGGTTAGCCGTGGAGAAATCAACGTGAACGACGATTAGTTTCGGAGTAGGGCGATCCCTCTAAAAATGAAGTTTGGCGCATGAACAGACAGGATGAGCGTCGATTGGCCCGACCCGGATCACAACCCAGGGCTCACCGTTTCACATTGACTGAAACTCCTACCACCCTTGCCGTCACCGCCGCGCAGCAAGTGTCACCGGCGGATCTGCGTGTCACGCGGCTGCGGGCCCTTCGTGGTCCGAACTTCTGGCGTCTCGCCCCCGTCATCGCGTGCGACGTGCAGCTCGGCTCGCTGGAGCACGTCTCATCCGCCGACATTCCTGGTTTTACGGAGCAGCTCATTGGATATCTCCCATCGCTAGCCGAGCACCAGTGCACTCGCGGGAGACTTGGGGGATTCATCGAGCGGCTGGAGGAAGGCACTCACTTTCCGCACATCATGGAGCACGTTGGGCTCGAGCTGCAGACCCTGACAGGCAGCGATGTGAGCTTCGGCCGTGTAGTCGCGTCCGGAGATAAAGGGGTGTGGTGGGTGATCGTGGCATACGAAGAAGAGGAAGTCGGATTGCAGGCAATGCGGGATGCCACTCGGCTACTGCGTGCGTGCATGACGGGTGAGCCGTTCGACATCGAACGCGCCGTAAATGACCTTCAGGATGTGTACGACGGCGTCCGGCTGGGTCCGTCGACCAACGCGATCGTCGAGGAGGCGCGCCGGCGAGGCATTCCCGTGAGACGCCTCAATTCGCACTCGCTGGTTCAGCTCGGACTCGGGAAGAATCTCAGGCGCATTCAGGCCACCATGACGGACTACACCAGCGCCATCGGTGTCGAGATCGCGCAGGACAAGGACGACACCAAGCGTGTGC
>JBPCJT010000066.1:0-15921 GCA_051005015.1 Gemmatimonadaceae bacterium
GGGATCTTGTGCAGTACATGATCCGTCGTGGTCAGATGACGCAGGATGAAGGGGAGAAGTTGCTTCGTGAGGCCGAGGATGCGAACTCCAAACGTCCAGCGTCGACCCGGGTCGCCGCACGCCCCGACGCGGCCAGAACTGATACGCCTGTAAAGACGACGCCAATTGTTGCTTCCAGTCCGAGTGCAGGCGTGGCGGCTCCTGAGAGTCCATCCCGGAAGTCGGCACCAAGGCCGGTCGCGAAAGCTGCTCTCAAAGCCAAGCCAAAGCCTGCCCGCGCACGCAAGACCGTTGCGAAAAAACCGGCGGGCAAGAAGCCTGCATCGCATCCTCCAGCTAAAGCCAGAGCCAGGCCGCCTTCGAAACGCAAGCCTGCTCCGGCTCGCCCGAAGTCGAAAGCAAAGCCACTGGTACCAAAGAAGAAGAAGAAGCGCTAGCGCTCAGGCCGGGCTTCAGAGCCGGCCTGTCTTCGCCTGGCTGCATATAGCCATTCCAGAAAGGCTCGAACCTCGGGCGGATTGCGCACGCAAAACTCCGCGGCTGTCGGATTGATTTCCTCATCACAGACTCGCACGGTCACCGCTGCTTTGCCGCGCGACCGGAGAGCCCGAAAGGCGTCTTCATCCGACTGGTCATCTCCGATGAACACGAGCGAGCCTTCGTCGCTCAATCCACCGAGATTCCGGCCGAGCGTGAGCACAGCGGTTCCCTTGTTGATCTGAGCGGGCGGACGCACCTCGAAGACCATTTTCCCTTCAGTGAGTTGCAGTCCCAGAGCGGTAACCGTCTCGTCGAGGGCTGCTCGCACTTTTGGCACGATGGCTGGATCCGCCAGCCTGTAATGGACGGTGAGAGTCCATCCCTTGTCTTCGAAAATCACACCCGGCACGTCCGCAAGCCGCGGCTGTATTTTACGGCCCGCCTGAGAGATCAGAGGCTGATATGCCGCCACCTCTGCATCGATGAGTGTCTCTCCGTCGGGGCCGATGATCTCGTAGCCATGATTACCCACTATCCATACATTCGCTACGCCAACGATGCGCCGAGCTTCCGCGGCCGCCCGTCCAGAGACCAGCACGATTACTGTTCCACCAGCTACAGCGAGCGCGGAGACGACGCGCCGCGTCTCCGGCGGTACTTCCGCGTCGCTGGGGCGCTGTGCGATTGGTGCGAGAGTGCCATCCACATCGAGCATCACCACGAGTGGCGTGCCGGCCAGGCGCAACGCGACATCATCTGCGACCGGCAGGAGCTGCTGCGTCACGCTCGGCTTGGCGCCTCTGCGCGCGCATTTATAATGTCGCGCGTCCGCGAGAGAATCGACTCCAGCCAGTCGAAGATGGTCAGGCTTCTTAGCTGCGTGCGCATTCGGCGCATTCGGACACGCCGCTCGCCTTCACTCATCTCGAGTGCGCGTCGAATGCCATCCACGAATTCATCGATGTTGAATGGGTTGATCAAAATCGCGTCATCGATGACTTCGGCGGCGCCCGTAAAACGGCTCAGCACGAGTACTCCGCGTTCATCCACCTGACACGCAACGAACTCCTTGGCGACGAGATTCATTCCGTCCTGGAGGGAGGACACAAGGCAGATATCCGCAGCGCGGTAAGCGCCAGCCAGCACTTCCGAGCTCACATTCTCATTCACCAGTACGATGGGCTCCCAATTCTCTGTCTTGAAACGATCGTTTATCTCCTGCACGGTGCACATCATTTCCTTTTCGAGATCCCGGTACGATGCCAGCTCGGAACGGGAGGGCGTCGCGACGACGAGCATGGTGAAGCGTTCTCGCATTTCGGCATGCCGCTCCCAGAGCTGCCTGAGAGCGCGGAGTCGTTCAGGAATGCCCTTGGTGTAATCCACCCGATCCACGCTGAGACCAACCTGACACCCGCCACGTGCGTGCCGCCCGCGCAGTCGCTCTACGCGCGCCACGCTTTCGGGTTCAAAGGCAAGCCGCTCGTACCTCTCGACATCTATACTGATGGGGAAAACGCCTATCTCGATCGAGCGGCCCGCGTAATGGATAACGAGATTGTCCGAATCTGTCTCGGCATCGGTGATGAACTCGGAGATACAGCCAAGAAAATTCATGGCGTATCGCTCAGTCTGGAAGGCAATCAAATCGTTGCCCAGCATTCCCCGCAAAAGTGTGTCGTTCACGTAAATGGGGAGAAGACGAAGTATGTCGGACGGCGGGAAAGGGATATGCCAGAATTGATGTATGAGTATCGGGCTACTCTGCGAGCGAATCAATTCCGCCGCCAGCCCAAAGTGATAGTCCTGAATCCATACAACAGGCCGTTTCTCGGCGAGCTCGACTTCGGCGGCCACCGCGCGGGCGAATTTCTCGTTTACACTGCGGTAGCGAAGCCAGTACTCGTCCCGATAATCGAAATGCTGCACCAGCATATGGCATAGCGGCCAGAGTGCTGCATTGGAGAAACCGACATAGTAGCCGTCGACTTCTGCCTCGTCGAGGAAAACACGCCGGAGCGAGTATGCCGGGTCATCAGGCGGCACCATTAGCCGCCCACTTGAATCGGACGTTTCCGCATCAGCGGACCCCGAACCCCAGGCTACCCAGGTGCCACGCGTCGCGCGCATGGTAGGATCCAGCGCCGACACGAGTCCACCAGGCGGCTGCCGTACTTCTACCCTGCCCTCCACGTGGCAATGCTCATACGGCTCTCTGTTCGAGAGCAGTATAAGGGTTCGGTCCTCCAGGTAGAGGGCGATGTCTTGCATCGGTTTATCGGCTTCCCCGCAGTACGCACACGCGCCCTGTGACAGTCTCGCACTGGCGAGGTATGGGGGGTACGGTAGCTTTGGGACATGCCAGGGCGGATATTCTCATGCTCTGCAATATGGGGGGGTGATAGGTGATAGGTGATACGTGACGCGTGATACGCAGTCAGCAGTCCGCAATCCCTGATCCGCAATACGCAGTCCGCAATACGCAGCCGCAATACGCAGTGCCCAGCCGTGATCCCCTGTCGGCCACCCATGGACCCTTTTCCCCGCTCGCGAGCTCGATGCTGACTACCGGTGATGCGGTGGGACTGGCCCGAGTGCTGATCCGTATCGATTCGCGGAACCCTTCGCTCGTGGCGGGGGGTCCCGGAGAAGAGGCAGTTGCCCGGGCGCTGGCGGAGACCCTTGCCGGTTGGGGATTTCGGGTGGAGTTACTGGAAGTGAAGCCGGGCCGGCCGAATGTAATCGCACGAATCGGTGGACAACGAGGCCGATCGTTGATGCTCAATGGTCATCTGGACGTCGTCGGGACTGCAGGAATGCGGCACGAGCCATTTGCTGCCATCGAGCGCGACGGACGACTATACGGCCGAGGATCAGCCGACATGAAGGGTGGCGTTGCGGCAATGTGCGCGGCGGCGGCAAGGGTAGCGGGTTCCATTGCGGGAGAGGTGACAATAGCAGCCGTCGTGGACGAGGAGTTCGAGAGCGCTGGGACACGCGTTCTTCTGGACCACGGTGTGCGGGCCGATGCAGCGATCGTGACGGAACCGACAAGCTTGGCGATCATGCCAGCTCATCGTGGCTTTGTCTGGATCGAGGTCATTTTGCGCGGGCGCGCGGCCCACGGCAGCCGTTACGACATTGGTATCGACGCGATACGGAGCGCGGGAATGTTACTTTACGAGCTCGATATCATGGACGCTTCAGAGCTTACCCGGCGTACCCATCCCCTGCTCGGCCACGCTTCGATTCATGCGTCCGAGATTCAAGGCGGCGTTGGATGGTCAACCTATCCAGACCGGTGCGTGCTGCGGCTCGAGCGACGCACTGTGCCGGGTGAAACGGCGAGTTCCGTGTTGCAGGAGGTACGCGGCATCTGTGACTCGATTCAGTCGCGGAGAAATGATTTTCGTGCCGAGGCGAGGTTGGTATTCGCGCAGGGACCGAGCGACGTCGCAGTTGACGCTCCGATTACACGCTCCCTCGCCACGGCGATAGAAGAGGAGGGTTATGAGGCTCGCATTGCGGGAATGAGCGCGTGGACAGATGCCGCTCTCCTGAACGATGCAGGCATACCCGCTATATGTTTCGGGCCTGGTGATATTTCGCTTGCGCACTCAGACGAGGAGTGGGTCGAGATGGCCGAAGTCGAACGCGCTACGCGTACGCTTGCCCGCCTGATCGAGGGCTGGAGTTCGGGGAAGGAGTAAGCGTGGCACAGTTAACTCACGGGCAGTACGATGCGCTGGAACGGGCGATCTCCACGGGGCAGCGAATTGTCATTCGAAGACGCGGAACGGAGTTCGTGGTGGTGCCTCACCGCCTGCGCGTCATAGGCGGCCGCGAGCGGATCGAGTCGCTACATCCGACCACTGGGGACGACATCGTTTTCTTTGTGGATGACCTCGATGCGATCGAGGTAATAGCGTGAAGCGCGATTCCATTTGATGATGGTTGCTATCTACGCCGATGAGTCGTGTCTCGGCAATGGGCGCGAGGGGGAAAATCCGGGTGGCGCCGGCGGACTCATAGAACTGATGAATCGCGGGAAGCTCGCGCGATACGATTATTGGCTATCCGAGCCTGGCACTACGAACAACAGAATGGCGCTCCGGTCAGCGACCGAGGCACTGACGATTCTGTCTCGAAAGGGGAAGCGCTGCCGCGTCGTCTTTATCAGCGATTCGAGGTACCTGGTCGACGGGAATACGCTGTGGCTGCGCGACTGGATTAAGCGCGGCTGGAAGCGCCGCTCTGGAGCAATCGAAAACCTTGCCTTATGGCAGGAGTTGGCGGCCGCTCGCGCGGAACACGACGTGGAATGGCGATGGGTGCGCGGCCATGACGGACAGCCACAGAACGAGTACGCGAATCACCTGGCCACGGGTGCCGCGGCAACGCAGACGAGCTCAGGGGGCGCGATTCCTTCCAGGTTCGATGAGTGGCTAACGAGCGAGCGGGCAAAAGGCCGCATGACGCTGGAGCCATTTCCTCTCCCGGACGCACGGAGGTTCACCCCTACAGCGCCGTTACCGCGAGAGGACTCGAGCAGTCTATGGTCGACCGGCACAACATGAGGCTGACGTGTTTAAATACATCGTGATTCTTTGTATTGGCGTGGCAATCGGATACAGCTATGGATTCAAGGATGCCAAAACCAATACCGAAAATGTCGTTGAAAGGATGGTTGCCCGCGTCGGGGGATCGAACCGGGAAAATGTGAAGGCCGACGTCGACAAGAAGTACAAGGGCCTGGAACAGTGACTCCCGCAGCCGCGACGACGAGCGTCGCTGGCGTTTGGGTCACCGTGACCATTTTTGTCGCCAGGCCTTGGCGCAGCACCATGGCCGCACGCGCGTAGTCGACATAGCATATTCGCCGCGGGCGGAACCGCAGACACGATCGCCGTCGCACGACCCTTGCAAAAGCAACGAGCGCATCGTCTAATATGACGCTGCGATAGAATCGCGTTGCAAAGCATGTGATACTCATCACACAGGGGCCCATAATGGACGATCTTGATCGCCTGTATAATCGCCTCCTGGAGAACATACGCTCCAGCTATCCCGAGTACACATCTCGTCCTTTCGAGGTGTCCGAGCTGTACCAGACGCTCGTCCCGTATCGGCATAATCGCCGCGAGCTCCAGATCGACTCGAATGGTGACTATGAGATGGCACTGCTGCGTCTCCTGGCGGGCGAGCGCGGCTACCTGCAAGGGGAAACGGCAATGCAGGACATGGTCAAGCGGGAATTGGCCACGCCGAACCCGAACTCGGCGATCTTCCGTGAGTTCGCCGCGCGACAAGTGTCGTTGGGGAACGAGATGCCGCGCACGAAAGAGCGACATGAATCGCGCGCTGAACCCACGCGAGAGCAGCGCCCGATTCGCGAGCAAGCTGCAGAGCTCCCCTATGCGAGCGACATTCAGCCGCACTATGAAGAAACGTCTGCACGCGCCCAGGCTCAACCGGCACGTGGTTATGCATTCGGAAGCTCAGCGAGTCCCCCGGAGGCAGCGAGGACGCCTGTTGCGCCTCCCGCTTCCCCCTCTGGCCCACCGAACTTCGCACCGCCACTACCCCCACAACCCATTGGCAGTCAGACTCCCATGAGCGCTCAAATGCCAACGAGCACTCAGACGCCGATGAGCGCCCAGATGGCAACAAGCGTTCAGACACCACCGACCGCTCAAATGCCTGTTTCCGCTCAGGCGACGCCCGCATCCGCCCCGCGCGGCTCGGCCCAGTCCGGAGTCATTGGAGGACACTGCCGATACTGCAGCGGAGCACTGCCGAGCGGCCGACGTACGGTTTACTGTCCGCACTGCGGCCAGAATCTGACCATCCAGCGCTGTCCGGCATGCGCGACTGAGCTGGAGATGGGATGGAAGCATTGCATCACCTGCGGCCGGGGAGTCGGCGGTTTGTGACGCGCCCGGCGATCCGGCTCGCCGTCATCGCCGGCGACGGGATCGGTCCTGAGGTCACAGCCGAGGCTCTCAAGGTGCTCGATGCAGTGCAGCCAATTGCCAATTCAGGCTTCACCGTTGAGCACTTGCCGTATGGAGCCGACCGCTATCTGTCTACCGGCGTCACCATTTCTAAGGCAGAAATGTCCCGTCTCGGCAGCGACTTCGATGCCATCCTCGTGGGCGCTCTCGGCGACCCACGGGTACCGGCAAACGAGCACGCGCGCGACATTCTGCTCGGCATGCGTTTCAAGCTCGATCTCTATGTCAACGAGCGGCCGGCCCGCTTGTTCGACGCGAGATTGACGCCCATTAAAGGAAAGACGGTCGGCGATATAGATCTGGTCGTCTTCCGTGAGAACACGGAAGGGTTGTATGCGGGCATCGGCGGGATTTTCAAGCAGGGCACATCGAATGAAATAGCGATCGCCGAGGAGCTGAATACACGCCACGGCGTCGAGCGCATCATCAGGTACGCCTTCGAGTGGGCGAGGTCGCACGGTAAAACGCGCATCACGATGGTCGACAAGGCGAACGCGATTCCGGCTCACGGCCTCTGGAGGCGGGTCTTCGAAGAGATCGGGGAAGAATACCCGGACATCCAGCGTGACACGCGCTACGTCGACGCGATGGCAATGGACCTGCTAAGGACTCCGGAGTTATTTCAGGTGATCGTTACCGGCAATCTCTTCGGGGACATCCTTTCGGACTTGGCCTCGACGCTTGTTGGTGGGCTCGGTATTGCGCCGAGCGCGAACCGAAACCCGGGTCGCGCGGCGATGTTCGAGCCCGTGCACGGGAGTGCTCCCGCGCTAGCCGGCAAAGATCGCGCGAATCCCATGGCGGCAATCCTGAGCCTTGGAATGCTGCTCGAGACCGTTGGCGAGAAAGATGCCGCGAGCGCGGTGGAAAGCGCGGTGCGTGCGGCAGTCTCGGATGGTGCGGTGTCAGCCGACCTGGGAGGATCGCTGGGAACGCGATCGGTGGGTGACTGGATTGCGAATCGGGTTCAATTATTGGCGAAGCGCTGACTATTGACTGCGCATGGCGGTTGCGGACTGCGGACTGTGGATTGCGGGCCAGGCGCGGTTGGCTACGGCCTGGCCGCATTCGTTTGTTCGCTTGTATAGCCGCATTCCTCTGTCCATCATTAGAGTAAGCGGCTCTCTCCTGCGACCACCCTTGTGAAACGAATTCAGTGAAGACCCCGAACGGCAGTCGCGGCATCGTATTCCTTTCAGGTGTCCGAACCGCGTTCGGTACCTTTGGCGGTACCCTGAGGGACATGTCCGCAGTAGACCTCACCGCGGTGGCGGCGAGGGCGGCGATGGAGCGTGCGAGGGTGGCTCCGAGCGAGATTCAACACGCTATCTTCGGAAACGTGATGCAAACCACGTCGGACGCGATCTATTTCGCCCGGCACGTGGCGCTCAAGGCGGGCTGCGCGGTCAGTACCCCCGCCCTCACGGTGAACCGTCTGTGCGGCTCCGGCTTCCAGGCGATCGTATCAGGTGCGCAGGAAATCCTGCTCGGCGAGGCGGAGGTTTGTCTCGTGGGAGGCGGGGAGTCAATGTCAACCGCGCCTCATGTGCTGCGCGGACTTCGTTGGGGAACACCCCTCGGCAAGTCGCCTCCACTCGAGGACTCACTGTGGGAGGGTCTCACCGACTCCTACGTTGGCCTCTCAATGGCGCAGACGGCCGAGAATCTGGCAGACCAGTACAAGCTCGACCGGTGTACGGTGGATGCTTTCGCTCTCAGGTCACAGCAGCTGGCCAAGCAGGGGTGGGATGCGGGTGCCTACAGCGATGAGATCGTGCCCGTTGCCGTAAAGAATTCGAAGACACGCCTAATGGAGGATTTCGCGCGCGACGAGCACATGCGTCCGGAAACGACCGCCGAGGGGCTGGCTAAACTGAGGCCAGTGTTCAAGGCTGACGGCGTCGTCACCGCCGGGAATGCGTCGGGTATCGGCGACGGTGCCGCCGCATTGGTCATCGCGAGCGCGGAGTACGCTGAGCGGAAGGAGCTCACTCCGCTCGCTCGCCTTGTGTCATGGGGTGTAGCCGGCGTCGACCCCAAGGTCATGGGTATTGGACCAGTCCCCGCCACGAAGAACGCTCTGAAGAGAGCGGGCATGTCGCTCGACGACATGGATCTCATAGAGCTGAACGAAGCCTTTGCACCACAGGCCTGCGCCGTGGAGGCCGAGCTCGGAATTCCGCGCGGCAAGCTCAACATTCACGGCGGCGCGATCGCTCTCAGCCATCCGCTCGGCGCATCCGGCGCGCGGATTACGGCGCACCTCATCCACGCCCTTCGCTCTCAGGGCAAGCGCTACGGACTCGGCACGGCCTGCATTGGAGGCGGCCAGGGGATGGCGGTAATCGTGGAAGCAGGGAGTGGGGACTAGGTAGTGGGGAGCAGGGAGTGGGCGGGCTGGCGGGATCGGAGGGTTGGCGGAAGGCGGGAGGCCCGATCACCGATCGCTGGGACTGTGACTGCCACCGGTCACTGCTACAGATAACTGCTACTGACAACCGACACTGACAACCGACACTGGCTACCGGCACTGGTACTAATAACTGCTACTGACACTACTTGCTTGCCCTACTGACACCGACCCCGACCCGCCCATGCCTCACGCTCCCCGTACTACAATTTGCTCGCTCCTTTCGACCGTCCTTCTGCTTACCCTGGCTGGCTGCGCCAGCGGTTCAGGCGGCGGAGCGGCTCCAGACAACACCCCGCAACCCGGCGCAACGCCGTCTCCTGGACGGATCAACTCGGCCTGGCCCGTCACGACGCGCCTGCACATCGATCTCTGGCTACACGGCTACGCCATGGTGCAGGAGGACACTACACTCATCCCGTTTTTCAAGCGCGGCTATGCCGAGCGGATGAGAACCCTCAAGAGCCGGGCAAATGCAACGACGCAGCTCGAGCTCAACCGCGAACGTTTGCGCGCCCGCCTGGCGCTGAACCCAGCCCTCATCAACGCACAGTTTCTCGCGCTGAGCTTTTCTACGTGGGAAACGATGCAACGCGCGCTCGATGTGTTTTTGCAGGCGGAAGGCGATCCCAACCGATCGAGAGACCGCCAGACGCAGATCGTGATCGCGACGGTCGCGCAGTACTTTCCCACGGCCGCCGACCGCGACTGGCTGCGCGTGCTGCTCCTGTCGCTGAAGGATGAACACGACATGTTCTACCGCGCATACTGGACGCGTGAGCAGCAGGACCGCCAATCGACGCTGCTCCGCGTGGATTCGCTTTGGGAGCAGACGTATCGCCCCAAGCTCAACCGCTATCTGAACAATTCCCAGCTCGACGCGGGTACTTTTTATCTCTCGCTCCCGCTGGATGGCGAGGGACGGACCACTACTGGCGACACGCGCGAGGAAAACGCGATCACGGTAACCTTTCCCGAATCACCGAGCGCTGCGATCGACGCCATCTATGTTTTCGCTCACGAAGCCATCATCGCCGTGGCCGCCACAGCGGTGCGGGACAACACCACGCCTGTCGAGAAACGGAACGGTCTGTCCGATCGCTACAACGCAGCCGGTGCAGTACGCGGGGGCGCGATGCTTCTGAAGCGTGCCGCTCCCGAAATCTATGACGGCTACATGCGGTACTATCTCCAGTCCGCGAACGTGGCCCCTCCGTCCACGAATGTGGAAGCGGCTTTTTTCCAGACGTTCCAGCTGCCGCAAGGAATTCTTGACGCTATCACGAGGCAGCTGGACGTCGTGCTGGGGGGAATCTGAAGTGCAGGGAGTAGGGAGTAGAGAGTGGGAAACGCTTTAGCTTCTCCACTTCTACTTCCCACTCCCCACATTTGAGCGCTCCCATGTCTCTCCCAGACCGCCTTCCCCTCACCCGCCCCATCGATCGCTCCGCACTCGAGCGCGTGCTGGGGCGTGCGGCTGAGTTGCAGGCGCAGGAATCAGGCACCGGTGAAGGGGCGCTCACCGAGCAGCAACTTCTCGAAATCGGCAAGGAAGTCGGATTGTCGTCGCAGCATGTGCGCCAGGCGCTGGCGGAGGAGCGCACACGCTTGGCCTTGCCAACGGAACCAAGTCTCGTGGGTGGAATCGCGGGTCCCGCAGTCGCCACTGCCAACCGAACCGTGAATGGCGACCCGGCCAGAGTTATGGCCATGCTGGACGATTGGATGCAGCACCAGGAATGTCTACAGGTCAAGCGCCGCTTTCCCGATCGAACTACCTGGGAGCCGCGGCGCGGCATTATCGGCGACATTAAACGCGGTCTCAATATCACCGGGAGGCGCTACGCGCTGAGCCGGGCGACGGAGGTCGCCGCCACCGCGATTCCCCTGGATGCTGGCCGTGTTCTGATTCGTCTCGACGCCGATTTCTCGAGCAGCCGGTCAAAGCGGGTCGCCGGCGGAGGTGCCACCGCAGCCACCGGTATCATTGGCGGGGCGGCCCCGATGATGCTCGGCGCGTTTCTGCTCCCCGAGCCAACGCTGGCATTTTTCATTGTCACCGGACTGGCCGCCCTCGGAGGCACTGCCGCGGGAATTGGCGGCGGCTACTCTATTGTAAAGAGTCATCAGCAGGTAATCGCGCGTGCGCAGCTGGCGCTGGAGCAGATTCTTGACAGCCTCGAACATGGAGCGAACCCAGCGCCGAGCCTTCCGGCGGCAATTGGCGCTGCGGCTGAGCGGCTACTTCGCGGTACACTGACAGACTTGAACACCAGGAGCACATGGCCGAGATCAAGACCGTAGGCGTGCTGGGCGCGGGACTGATGGGAAGCGGCATTGCGCAGGTTGCCGCGCAGGCAGGCTTCACGGTAAAGGTCCGCGAAGTCAGCGACGCACTCTGTCAGCGGGGCCGGGCCGGCATCGAGAAGATGCTCGCCAAAGCCATCGACAAGGGCAAGCTGACCACGGAGCAGCGCGACGCAACGCTCGAACGCCTTCAGTTCACGACTGAAGTGCGCGATCTCGGTGACTGTGACATCGTCATCGAGGCCGTGATCGAGGACCTCGACGTCAAGAATGGAATGTGGAAAGAGCTGGACGAGGTGTGCCCGCGGCATACCATTTTCGCGTCCAATACTTCCAGTCTCACCATTGCCGCAATGGCTGCGGCGACCACGCGCCCGGACAGGATGGCCGGCCTGCACTTCTTCAATCCCGTTCCGCTCATGAAGCTCGTTGAGGTCGTGAAGACGGTTACCACGAGCGATGAGACTTTCGAGCGCACATTCGAGTTCGCCCGAAAGCTCGGAAAGGAGCCGATAGCGGCCAAGGACACCTCGGGATTCGTGGTCAACCTGCTTCTCGTACCCTACCTCATTGACGCCATTACCGCACTCGAACGCGGCGTTGCCTCGGTGGAAGACATCGACAAGGGGATGCAGCTCGGCACGGGATATCCCATGGGTCCCTTCACGCTGCTGGATTTCGTCGGGCTTGATACGACCTACAAGATCGCTGAGATCATGTTCGACGAATACCGCGAGCGCCGCTATGCGCCGCCGCCGCTGCTGAAGCGCATGGTGCTGGCGGGGATGTACGGCCGGAAATCGGGCAAGGGATTTTACGATTACTCGGTCGATCCACCGCGCGTGAACAAGTTGGGATTGTAACTGTAGTGCGAATTGCGAATCACCCACTGGCAAAGGGCTCTCCCACCTGCCTCCTGACGAATTCCGCGGAGTTTTCCGCGAAGATCTGCTGGCGCGAGCGGTCTACGCCGAAGGAGCCGGGATTGCCAGACTGATCCCCTCGGCTGTAGCCGTACCGCGCGACGCCGATGACCTGAGTGCTCTCGTCATCTGGGCGAACCGCACTCGAACCTCGCTCGTCCCTCGGGGTTCGGGAAGTGGGATGGCTGGCGGCGCTGTCGGGTCCGGCGTAGTAGTCGATCTCAGTCGTCTGAATACGATTGGAGTCGTCGACAGAGCGGCTCGCCGGGTTTTCGCCGCAGCCGGCGCTCTTCGCGGAGAAATCGACCGGCGAGGGCGCGAGCAGGGGTTGCGGTTCCCTGTCGATCCATCCAGCGGAGCGTTTTGTACCATTGGGGGCATGGTCGCGACGAACGCGGCGGGCGCGCGCTCCCTTCGCTACGGTGCTACACGACGCTGGGTAACGGCCCTCGACTGCGTTTTCGCTGACGGAACGCGGGCTACAATCCGCCGTGGGCAGGCAATACCGGTGCACCTGCCGATGCTCCGCCGCTATGTCGAACGGCACGGCGAAGTGGCAGAGCAAAACGCGGGTCTCACGCACGCTGGCGTCCGCAAGGATTCGTCGGGCTACGCGCTCGGAGGCGACCTCATCGATCTCCTCGTCGGGAGCGAAGGTTCGCTGGCTATGTTCGTGGGCGTCGAGTTGGAGCTTGTGCCGGTGCCCGCCGCCACCGCGAGCATTCTCTCCGCCTACCCCACACTGGAGGCAGCGGTTGCCGCCGCCGCCGCCGCGCGCGAAGCTGGCGCGAGCGCTTGCGAGCTGCTCGACCGGACATTTCTGGAAGTGACGGCACGGGAGTCGAAGCTTTCCTTGCCGTCTGACTCGGAAGCCGCATTGCTCATTGAAGTGGAGGGTAATGCCCCCGCTGACGTGACCCTGCGCACTCGCTCCCTTGGCGAAATCTGCGCGAAGGCAGGCGCGACAGCCGTAACGCTCGCGCTCAACGCCGAGGCGGAGTTACGAATCTGGCATCTGCGCCACGCCGCGAGTCCCATGCTGGCGCGACTCGATCCCGCGCTCAAATCCATGCAGTTCATCGAAGATGGATGTGTTCCACCAGAACGTCTTCCCGCGTATGTGCGCGGAGTTCGGGACGCGTTGGCTGCGCACCGGGTTCGAGGGGTTATTTTCGGACATGCGGGCGACGCCAACGTCCATGTCAACCCTCTGATCGACGTAAAGCTGCCAGGCTGGCGGGATCGCGTGACGTCATTACTGCAAGAAACGGTGGCGCTGACCGCGGAGTTGGGCGGGACGCTCACGGGCGAGCACGGCGACGGCCGCCTGCGCACGCCTCTTCTGGATAGAGTGTGGTCCGCTGGGGCGCTGAGTGCCTTTGCGTCCGTGAAGGAGTGCTTTGATCCCAACGGAATCCTGAACCCGGGAGTGAAAATTTCTCTCCCGGGTCAGAAGCCGTTCGGCGAGATAAAGTATGATCCTGCCTTGAAGCCGTTGCCGGCCGAGGCGCGATCGGCGCTCGACGAGGTTGAGCGTAAACGCGCCTATGCTCGATTCAGGATAGATCTCTTGGACGAACACAGTTAGGGCACTAGCTTCCTTCCGCTTCCCTCAACAGCGTGGGAAATTCCCCGCTCCACTGCGCCAATCCACATCGATGCCTTCTGTTTTCCTGTACGAGCCCAGGCTTACGCTCGTCGCGCGTCCAACATTTATCGATGCGCCGCATCTTCCAGTCGATTGGCTGGGTGAGAGCAGCGACGGCGAGCGGCTAGCCGAATTCGCGGGAAGGCTGTGTTACATGAGCCAGAGCAATCCCGCAAAGCGTGCTACGCGCGACTACCTGGAGAACATCAAGCGGCAGGGGCACGGTAGCGTTCTGGAGCACGCGAACTACTCCATCCTTATGGAAGGGGTGAGCCGGTCCCTTACGCACGAGCTGATCAGGCATCGCGCCGGCTGGGCGTACTCACAGCTCAGCCAGCGCTACGTGGACGAGTCTCAGGCGAACTACGTCGTTCCGCCAGCCGTGATAGGCGACGAAGCTCTCGAGGCCGGTTGGAGGCGCCAGGTAGAGGAGGCGCAGAAGAGCTACATCGCGCTTGTGAACCAGCTCATGGAGCGGTATGGCTGGGTGGGGGACAAGGTGCACCGCCGGAAGATGGCGCGCGAAGCCGCGCGCAGTGTGCTACCGAACGCCACCGAGACCAAGATCGTCGCGACCGGCAACGCGCGAGCATGGAGGACGATGCTGGAGCTGCGCGC
Source organism: Gemmatimonadaceae bacterium (assembly GCA_051005015.1). Taxonomy (GTDB): domain Bacteria; phylum Gemmatimonadota; class Gemmatimonadetes; order Gemmatimonadales; family Gemmatimonadaceae; genus JACMME01. Next base: position 14,401 of record JBPCJT010000066.1, read on the forward strand.
CAGCGAGGCGGCTGAGTTGGAGATCAGGCGGCTCGGCGTAGCTCTTCTCCGCCTGTTGCAGGCGGAAGCGCCGGCGTTTTTCTCCGACTTCGAGATCTATCAAGCCGAGGATCACAGAGAGGCAGCCCGCGTTTCGTTCCACAAGGTGTAGTTCTTCTCACCGGGAGCGCAGTGCCGGATTCAGGCAAAATTTTCAAGCGCGGAAGCATGGATTGCCCGGTTTTGAAAAATATTTTCAGACAATCTTCAAAAAATCGTTGCGCGAAAAAAATCCGCATTTATTTTGCGCGGAGCGGAACTCGTCGTCTTCTTGCATGTATACCAGCGAGAACAATTCGGCGAGCGCGCGCGGGCGGCTCTCTCGAGTTCACCAATCGACGGGTGCGACGCGCACTCAGCAGGAGAGCTAATGACGCGAATCGGATTCGCTTTCAACCTGAAGCCGGAACCGGAAGCGCCTCGCCTCGAGCGAGACGCGGAGACCGCGCTGCCTGAGGAAGAGCCTCCCAGTAGCAGCACCGCGATTCGTTTCGGCTCCGCTGTCGATGACGAGTTCGCCGAGTGGGACAGCGAAGCCACTATAGCCGCGGTTGAGCAGGCGCTAGCGCCGCTGGGCAAGGTGATCCGTCTCGAGGCGGACGCGAGTTTTCCCGAACGGCTGCGCAGGACGCGCCCCGACATCGTCTTCAACATCGCCGAAGGACTTCACGGGGTTAACCGCGAGGCGCACGTCCCCGCCATATGCGAGTTCTTCGGCATCCCATACTCCGGCAGCGACCCATTCACCCTCTCGCTTGGGCTCGACAAGGCACGAACCAAGGAAGTGCTGTCGCACCACGGAGTCCCCAATGCCGCGTTTGAGCTGGTGCGCAACCAGAAGGATTTGGGCGCCCTGTTGAACGCGATGCGGGATGCGGGAGCCGGGAGGCGAAAGGTTGGAAGCGCAAGCAAGCCCGATCGCGCCATTGCCGGGGCACGAATCATCGCACGGGACATCGGCGGCAAGGAGCTGTTACGCTTCCCGCCTCTCAACTCCCAACTCCCGCGCCGGTTGCTTCAGCTGCCACTATTCGTCAAGCCGGTACATGAAGGGTCGTCCAAGGGAATCACCAACAGGAATCTCTGTCGCACGCTCAACGAGCTCCAGGAGCAGGCAGGATTTCTTCTCGAGCGATACGAGCAGCCGGTACTGGTTGAGGAGTATTTGCCAGGAGCTGAGTTCACCTGTGCGGTACTCGGCAACGGACCGGAGGCGGAAGTGCTCCCGATTGTCGGGATGAATTTCGCCGCGCTTCCTGATGGAGCCGTACCCGTCTACAGCTTTGAGGCCAAGTGGCTCTGGGATCGTCCGGAAAGGCCACTGGCAATATTTGAATGTCCCGCTCGGATCGATGCGTCGCTGGAGCGGCGGATTACCGCCGTCGTCCTCGACGCCTATCGCGTCCTCGGTTGTCGTGACTGGTCGCGCATCGATGTGCGATTGGACGCGGCCGGCGAGCCGAACGTGGTGGAGGTGAATCC
>JBPCJT010000067.1:0-12662 GCA_051005015.1 Gemmatimonadaceae bacterium
CGTTCGGATTGCGCGGTCCCGGGAGGTGGCGGAAGCGTTCTGGGTGCCCTTGGCGGCCCTGAGAGATCCGGGTTCGGTAAGGGAGATCGAGCTCCACCTTCTGAGTGGAGCGCGGCGCGTACGCAGCTTCGGATATGGTGCCCACGAGATATGGGGCTTGACCGAGCGAATTCTCAGCGGGCTACTCGCGGCGTTTCAGGAAGGGGCGGTTGGGCAGTAGTGAAAAAAAGATGCAGTTCAGTCTTTGCATATGCCCAACCGTACCTATGCGATTGCAGACTTGCCATTCGAGGCCCGATAAGTTAGGTTCGCCTAAATCATAATCTTTTGCTCGTTTATTTTCATTTACCGAACGCCCTAAATGTCCGCCGTCCCTGTTCGGAAACCTGACTCTACGCCACCTCCACCGCCGGATCCCGGCTGGCGGCGCGCGCGCGTCACGCCAAGTCTGTCCGAGGTCTATCGCACCATACCGGTTACCAAGCGATCCTGGCCAAGGAAGCTTCTCGCGTTCGCGGGTCCCGGCTACCTCGTCGCCGTAGGGTATATGGACCCCGGCAACTGGGCCACAGACCTGGCCGGCGGCTCCGCATTCGGGTATTCGCTGCTCAGCGTTATCCTCATCTCCAATTTGATGGCGGTATTGCTGCAAGGGCTGGCATCCAAGCTCGGCATCGTGACCGGCCGCGATCTCGCCCAGGCGTGCCGCGATCATTACTCCAAACCTGTTGCCTTCGGCCTCTGGGTGCTGTGCGAGCTGGCGATTGCCGCATGCGATCTGGCCGAGGTCATAGGTACGGCGATCGCGCTCAACCTTCTCTTCGGAATCCCGTTGGCGTGGGGTGTAGCGATCACGGCGCTCGACGTTCTGGTGGTTCTGTACCTTCAAAACAAGGGATTCCGGCTCCTGGAAGCTCTGGTTATCACGCTCGTGCTGACGACCGGAATCTGCTTTTTGTACGAAATCATTCTGGCGAAACCTGACGTGGCCGGCATGGCGGCTGGCTTCGTGCCAAGCGCCGAAATCATCAGCAACCCACTGATGCTGTATATCGCGATGGGTATCCTGGGCGCGACGGTGATGCCGCACAACCTTTACCTGCACTCCTCCATTGTGCAGACACGGAGGTATTCCGAGGATCCGGAGGGGAAGCGGGAGGCGGTGAAGTTCGCGTTCATCGATTCCACCGTGGCGCTTTCGATCGCGCTTTTCATTAACGCGGCAATCCTCATCGTCGCAGCGGCCACATTCCACACCAGCGGCAACACTGAAGTTGCCGAGATCCAGGATGCTTACAAGCTCCTCACTCCACTGCTGGGCGGAGCTGCCGGCACCGTCTTCGCGCTGGCGCTTCTGGCTTCGGGTCAGAACTCGACGATAACTGGCACGCTCGCCGGTCAGATCGTAATGGAGGGCTTCCTCAACATTCGACTTCGCCCATGGCTGCGCCGGCTCATCACGCGGATGATCGCTATCATCCCGGCGGCAATAGTCGCCATACTATATGGAGCCAGCGGCACGGCAAAGCTTCTCATACTTAGCCAGGTCATCCTCAGCTTGCAGCTCTCGTTCGCCGTTATTCCGCTGGTGCGGTTTACTTCCGACCGCACCAAGATGGGGGAGTTCGCGAACCGGCTCTGGCTCAAGGTTCTCGCCTACGTCATCGCGACCGTGATAGCCTCGCTCAACATTTGGTTACTGGTGCAAACCTTCAAGGGATGGATGACCTGACGATGTATCAGCGCATTCTCGTCCCCCTCGAGAACACGGCGTATGACGACGCCATTCTGCAGCACGTAAAGAAATTGGCGCGGCTATGCAATTCTTCACTCGTGGTGGTTCACGTCGCCGATGGTTGGGCGGCGCGTAACATCCACCAGCTGGAGCTGCGCGAATCCGAGGAGATGCGGAATGACCGCGAGTATCTGGAGAGGCGCGCAGCCGACCTCGTAACGGAGGGGTTCGAGGTTGACGCCATTCTCGCTGGCGGCGATCCAGCTCAGGAGATATCGGCGGTGGCGGAGCGGGAGAAATGCGATCTGATTGCGATGTCAACGCACGGTCACAAATTCCTGGCCGATCTTGTCTACGGCAGCGTCGCCGAAGGCGTGCGGCATCGGTCGACTATTCCAGTGCTCATGGTTCGCGGTCATCCGATGCCGAAGTCTGCCGAGGCCAGGCAGCCGCTGTGATGGCGGGACGCAGTCTCGAGGAGTACACCGCGCCAGTCGAGGATTATCTCAAGGTTATCTACGAGATCGAGCGAGCGTCCGGTGCCGCCGCTACGACTGACATCGCTTTGCGTCTCGCCATTGCTCCAGCGAGCGTGAGCGGAATGATCAGACGACTTGCCGACCAGGGACTGGTGGACCACGAGCGGTACCATGGCGTGCGGCTCACCGATGAGGGGCGGAAAGTGGCGCTTCGTATGCTTCGGCGCCATCGCGTGATCGAGGCGTATCTCACCCGCGCTCTCGGCTACGAGTGGGACCGGGTGCACGACGAGGCCGAGCGTCTGGAACACGCCGCGAGCGATGAGCTCATCGACCGTATGGAAGCCGCGATCGGAGCTCCCGGAGTAGACCCGCATGGCGCTCCGATTCCGACACGGGAGGGGGAAATTGACGAGCGGGTGCACGTGTCACTAGCTGAACTCGAGCCGCGCCAAACGGGCCGCGTGGTTCGCGTAAGCGACGATGATGCATCCCGGCTCAGGTATCTGGGAGAGCTGGGCCTGGTGCCCGGAGCGCGAGTAACGGTGCTCGAGCGGGCACCGTTTGGCGGGCCGATCAGGCTGCGGGTGCGGAAAGCGGAATGCGCCATCGGTCCCGTGCTGGCGGGGTCCGTGTGGGTGGAGGTTGGGTAGGGAGATGGGGAGTGGGGCACGGAACAGGATTTGCCCGTCCCGGGTTGAGGAGCCGTTTTCAACTGGAGGATACCGGTGGCCGAGAGGGTAGAGATCGATCCGGACGCAACGATTGGTGGCCTGGTTGGGCAGCTCAAGATTGATACCGTGCGTCTCGTGCGAGATGAGTTCAAGCTCGCAAAGATCGAGATGGGGGAGAACATCAGGGCGGGCGCCTGGGGGGTGCTATGGCTAGCGCTTGCGTTCGGGGTGGGAGTGATCGCGCTGGTGGCTGCTACAATCGCGCTTGCATCGGGAACAGGACGATTGGCGAACGGTCATATGTGGGTGGGGGCCATAGCGGCGGGGGTGATAGAGGTCGGACTTGGCGCCTGGCTGGTTTACCTGGGAATGAAGACGTTCAGTGAGCCGTCGTATACTCTGGGGGAGTCGCGCGAGGAACTGGTGAGCACCAAGGCGTGGATTGAAAGACAGCGAGGCGGTTAGGATTCGTCGACGGCGTCTGCAGCACGCAGGATGTCTGTAATTTTTTCTGACCAGCTGGTGCTACGCGCGGGTGTGTCGGTTTCCGGGTCGGCGACCTGCGTAGAATGACCTTCATGCAGCACCCTTTCGAGCGCAGCTCGTTGTTCCATATCCAACGATGTCCACGTCGCAAGTGATCCCCAGATATCCTGCAACGGTCTTTCAAAGCGATTCAGGAATTCTGGTAAGCCGCCACTTCCCGCTCCCATCGCCTCGGTAGCGAGCGGACCCGCAGCCGTCCAGCCGAGCGCGATTCCGCGCGACACCAAACCATCGAGGTCGGCGGCGCTCACGACTCCTCGGGTAACGAGGTCGAAGGCCTCTCTCAGTAGTGCTGCCGTTAGCCGGTTGGTGACAAGTCCGGGGACCTCGCTTCGAAGTACGATCGGCTGCCTGCCAATAGCACGCATTATTTCGACCGCACGCTCGACGGTATGGGGAGTCGTGCGATGTCCGCCGCACAACTCCACCACCGGCACGGCGTAAACCGGGTGCAACGGGTGCGCGACCATGAACCGGTCCGCAAAGGACAGACTCCTCCCCAGCTCGCTCGGGGTGATACTCGAACTGCTGGAAGCGACGATCGCGCTTCGCGATAGCGTTCTTTCGAGTGAGCCCAATATAGCGCCCTTCGTTTCGCGGTCCTCCGGCAGCGACTCCTGAACCCATTCGGCATTTTCGATTGCGTCGTCGAGATCAAAGTAAGCATCGACGGAGCCCATATGATCGACGCCTATGCCAAGGCGCACAGCGTCCGTGAAGGCGGCTCGGGCACGTCGTTCGGCATTGCTGTCGCGGTCGAAGACGCGAACCTCGGCGCCGTAGGCCGCGAAGAGGGCCGCCCATCCCGATCCGATCTCGCCTGCTCCAAGAATCGCAACCCGCTGTGGAACGCTCATTCCCCGTCGCTGTGCAACGGATGCTTTGATAGCCAGAGGTCCGCGGCCACCGAGCCAGCGAGAAGAGTCTCGGCGCCCAGCCAGCGGGAGAAAACGCGCTCGCCAATAAGACGCACGACATCAGGGGCCCGAACGGCCAGCGCGACCTGCACCTGCGCGCCGCGCCGGTCGTGCAAAATGATGGCACCGCGGCGATCGTCGTCCCCGAGTGACACTCCTATGCGCAAGGGGCGCCATGTAGCCAGCGAAGCATCGTCCGCAAGTGCAATGGCGAGCGCGTCGTTCACGATTGCTCCATCGAACTGCTCCCACTCCCGGTGAAACTCCGCATAGAAACCAAGGGCGTCGGCCCAGAAACGCGCGTGAGCGTCGTGGGTGCCCGCCTCTCGAAGTTTGCGGATCGCGTCGCCCGGAATGGCGATACGACGCGTGACATCGAGCGGCACCAGCCGAATGTCCAGCGGCATGCGCGATGCGTGATACAAGACCCGGTGTACAGCTTCGGGATCGGCCCACCAGTTGAACTCACTGAAGCGAGTTTTCGTCCCCCGCACGCTTATCGCGCCCCCCATCACGAAAATCGGCCCAACAGACCGAAACGCTTCCGGATCGGCATCGAGCGCGCGCGCGAGGTTGGTGAGCGGCCCGATGAAGCAGAATGTGAGTCCTGCGTTCGACCGGGCCGCGCTCACAATGCAGGAGGTGGCGTGATCATGTTCTGGACGGGCATTTTCGGCCGGAACGTGGTGGCCAAGTCCTTCCGGCCCGTGTGTCTCGCGCGCGGGAAGGGCAGCACGCGCGAGTGGTTTCGAGGCACCCGCGACTACAGGCGCATGAATACCTGCGCGCCGGGCGACCGAGCGCGCGTTGCGAGTCGCGTGCGCGACGTCGGCATTGCCGTGCACCGTGGTTATCGCGACGATCCTCAGAGATTCGAGCGCGCCCGCGAGTGCGAGCGCGACCGCATCGTCGATTCCGGTATCCGTGTCTATGAGGAGAGTCGTTGGCATTTGGTACGAGCGCGCTATCGCCTGGTTGGGGCACGCGCGAGTTGGGCGAGCCGTTGACGAGCGTCATCTACCATCGGACGAAGTTCGGGATCGCATTGCGCCCACAAACGAAGGAACTCCTCGTAGTGCCGTACAGCCTGCCCTGCCTGCCCCAGTTGCTCATAAATCTGAGCCTGCCGCAGATGCGCGGGAGCCACGTATTCGATGTCGAAGAAATTCGAGGCTCCGAGTGATGCATACCAGCGGAGCGCCTCCTTATGACGCCCGAGAGCCCGAAACGCCTCGGCGCGCAGGTACCTCTCGTACTCGCGCGCCTCGAAGCGCGTCTCGATTAGCCAGCGCTGTCCCTTCAACCATCCCGAATCTAGCGCGGCGATAGCCTCGGCCGGTCGTCCACGGTGCCAGGCGGCCTGCGCCTGAATCATCTGAACGAAGTCGAGGGCGAGCCCCGGGGCGCGCAGAGAATCGCTCGCCCGCCTGATCTCCGCGATCGCCACGTTTGTGGCGGCGCCTTCGCCAGCACGTGCTGCCAGCATGCCGTAGAGGTACGCACGCAACGGAGGAAGTAGCTCCAGGTGCAGATCGTAGGCCGAGGTCAGGTCGGGCGCTGACAGCGTTTGCATATCCCGTCGGCGCAAGGCTTCTCGAGTGGCATTGAGCTCGTCTTTGGCAATGGGGAGATAGGGGGGAAGTGAAACGGCTGCCAATTCGATCGCGGCATAGGGCGATCCGAGCGAATGCGCTCCGGCGATCTCGTTCTGTGCCTCGGTCCAGCGGCCCTGAGCGAGCAGAAGATGTGCCAGGACGAGCTTCCCGATAGCCCGCACCTCATCAGGGAATCCCGGATCCAGTGTTATCCGTACCAGTCGCTCAGCCCCAGCTACATCATTCAAGGTGACGCCAACGTCCCTCGTGGATCTCAACGGATCTCCCCGGCGGCGAACCTCTTCTATGAGACGGTTGCGTTCGGCGGAGTCACCAACCGCGAAAGCGCGCAGGGTGCGCACTCGGAGCGCGATATCGCTCTCCGGCTCTACATGCGCCAGGAGAGAATCGATCTGTGAATGGCGGCCATCTGTGGCCGCCACCCGGGCAAGATGCATTAGCGCGCTCTGGTGAGTCGGCTCGTAGGAGAGCACCCGCTCGAATGCCTCTCGAGACTCGGTGCGAAGCCGCCCGCGCATGGAGTTCTGGTGGTGCAGTGTTTCCCCAAGCATGTACCACGCGTCGACGTCATCAGGGAACTGCGCGAGAATAGTCCTGTATGCACGCTCGGCCTCGTCCGACAGGCCGTAGATGTAGCTGTGCAGTGCTGCCAGCAGCCGCTGGTCGCGGCCCGAAAGCCGTTCGCGGTGTCGCAGCGCCCGCTCGATCGCCCACTGCGACATTGCTTCGTCGTCGATCCAGAAGGACGCGATGCCAATCTTGTAGTACGCCAGCGCGAAGGTTGAATCGAAGGCGACAGCTTTCTGGAACGACTCAATCGCCTGCCGGCTCCGACGAGCCCGAAAGGCCTGGTCTCCCTCCAGGTATGCCTTGAGCGCTGGTAATGAATGCGTGGTCAACGCCGCGAGCCGCGTGAGCCTTCCCACGGCGCCGGGCCGCTGAGTGGTGACGAGCTCGGCGGCCGTCGCGTCGATCAGCCGCAAGACATCCGAAACGGCGCCATCGACGTTTGTGGTCGTGATGGTCTTGGATTCGCCCGACGGCTCGCGAGCGAATAGCGTCGCGCTAATGCGAATGCTGTCTCCCGCCTGTACCACGTCGCCAAGTACGAACAATCCCGCACCGAACCTCGCGGCGACTTCACTTCCGGTAGAGGGGTCGAGCACACGTCCACTCTTCTGGGCAACGAAGCCAAGAAGGGCGCGCGGGTCCACGGTTCGCATCTCACCAGCGCCGTTCAGGCCCGTACTCAGTAGAGTCACGAGTCCCTCGCGGAGGTACGCGATCTCGCTGCTCCCGCGCACGGCAAATGGGAGCACCGCGATCACTGATTCCCCGGGCTTCGCGCCTGTGCGCTCCACGCGGGCGGTCGAGCGTGAGCGGACGCCGAGCACTGCAAGGGCCGCGATTCCGGCCGCGACGAGCACTCCGAGAGTAACGCGTTTCCAGCGGTTTCCCACCGCTGGCCGCTCCGCCCCGATGTGAGTGCCCGTAGAGCCCGCTACGCTCTCGATTGCGCGCAGAACCTCTGCCGCGGATTGGGGGCGGTCGGAGGGGCGCTTCTCCAGGCAGCGCATGAGAATGGCGGCGAGTGCCTGGGGAACACTCGGCCGCTTTGCGGCGATAGACGCGGGGGGTTGTGTCACATGCGCCGCCATCATCGCCTGAGCGGATGGTGCGGAGAATGGCGCGGCGCCAGCGAGCATCTCGTAACCCAGTATTCCCGCGGCGTAAATGTCAGATCGGTGATCGACGCACGGGTCGCCAACGATCTGTTCGGGAGACATGTATGCCGGTGTCCCAACGACGACGCCGGTGGATGTCAGTGCCTCGGTATGCGTCGCCGCGCTAAGCGCCTTTGCGACGCCGAAGTCGGTAACGAGCGCATGAGAAGCCGCAATGAGTATGTTATCCGGCTTGATATCGCGGTGGACGACACCTCGCCCATGAGCGTACACCAGGGCGTCGAGCACATCCCGAAGCAGACGAACCGCCTCTGGAACCGGCAGCTCCCCTGATCGGGTGAGCCGCTCGCGCAGCGACTCACCCTCGACGTACTGCATCGTGTAATAGAGCAGACCGCCGGCTTGGCCAGCGCCCAGAAGCGGCACGATATGAGGGTGCTGCAGCGATGCCGCGAGCTTGATCTCCCGGCGAAAGCGCTCGATGCTCATCTCGCCGCCCAACTCGTGTGTAAACAGCTTGACGACAACGCGCCGCTCGAGTGCGGTCTCGGTAGCGACGAACACTCGGGACATCCCGCCTCCGCCAAGCTCGCGTTCAATGACGTATGCGGTGCCGAGGCTGGCCTCTAGCTGCCTGCGGAGATCTGCTGACACGGCGCGGCGATTACTCCGGGATTCGGGAGAGAGCGACCATCTATAATGGTAGGTGTAGACCGCGTGGTGCCAGATGCGACATGAAAAGCGCGCTATACGGGAAAATAAAAGGGGACATGGCGCGGGGCGCTCTCGCTCGACTGTCCACTCCTGGTCATCTTTGGTTGATGCTGATCGTTCTCTTTGTCTTCGCGTTGCAGGTTACGGGCAGCACCGCGCAGCCGCAGTCCGCTCCCCGGGGCATCGCAATCGATGACCGCCTTGCCGCAGACGCGGGATTGCGAGTCGGAGATACAGCCGTCCTGACCGGTGAGCCAGGCGCGTCGAGCGGCGACGTGGTTCGCGTTGCCGCCATCGTGCGCCGCCGCGCGGATCCGAGCGAGATTGCGCGGAGTGAGTATCGCGTGCGCCTCCACCTGGATCAGCTGCAGTCGATATTGGGGTATGGTGACCGCGTGGACCGTTTCGCCATCGGCACACGCGGCGACAGCGCAACCACGCCCGCGCTCGAGGCCATCAATGCTTCGGCATTCGGCTTCCGCGCTCACCGGTCGGCGGACATCGCGGTCGAGACATCGGAGACCTTTCGCGTCGTGAGCCGCTTCCATGGCGCGATCGGGGTCATCACGATTGTCGCAAGCACGGTCTTTCTCCTCTGCGTGCTGCTGCTCAAGGTTGACGAGCGGCGACGCGACATCGCGGCTCTCCGCCTCGCCGGCATCTCCCGGAGTACCGTCATGCGCGCGGTGGTCCTTGAAGCTGCGCTCATCGCCCTCTTCGGCAGCGGCGTCGGAGTCGTTTTTGGCTGGCTCACAGCGGTCGGAGTCAACTGGTACTACCAGGCGATGTATCGCACACCGCTCAAGTTCGCGCTGGTGACACCGAACATCGTTCTGCTCGCCGTTTCACTTTCCCTTGTTCTCGGAATCGGGGCAGGCGCGCTCGCAGCGCTACGACTGGTTCGCACACCGCCGCTCGAACTACTGGGACGTTGATGCGATTCGCGCTTGCTACGGCTTCACTTCGGCAGCACCGCTCCCGGACGTTGCTCGCTATACTCGGCGTGGCGATAGCAGCAGCCATGCTGCTGGACATGGTGATGCTTTCGACCGGCCTCAGAGAATCGTTCCGCCAACTTCTCGTGAGCCGCAACTTCCAAATGCGCCTGGCGCCGCGCGGGACGTTGCCGTTCGACACGGAAGCGACTATTGGCGGCGCGGGTGAGATCAGCGAGGTGCTTCGAACCAATGCCGATATTGAAGAAGTGAGCCCCGTACTCGGCGCCTCGGTACACGCAATGATGGGGGATCGCGTCGTCACCGCGTTCGCGCTCGGCGTCGTTCCGGCGGTGCAGGGAGACTACAGGATCGTCGAAGGCACCGACGGTGGGGATGCCAGCGGGGTCGTCGCCAATGCCGACTTTCTCGAGGCGATCGGCGCTCGACTGGGAGATACGATCACGATCGCGACAGGGTACGATCCACAACTTCGCATGTCGCAAGGGGTGCGACGAGTCACGGTGATGGGGCGTGCGCAGTTCCTGTATCTCTCCACGGGTCAGCCCGCCGTCGCTCTGCCGCTCGCGGCGCTGCAGGAGATGAATGGTGCCGCCCGGCACGATCGCGTGTCATTGTTCATGGTCAGACTGCGTGCGGGCGCGAGCGCGGACACGGTGGGAAAGTGGATCGCGCGCAATGTCCGCACGGTAAACGCAATCTCCACCGAAAAAGCGCTGGCCACCGTCGACGAGCGGCTGAGTTATTTTCGCCAGATCGCCTACATTCTTGGCGCGGTGAGTCTCGCACTCGGCTTTCTGCTCGTGACGACTCTGGTGACGGTGTCCGTGAACGAGCGTATCGGCGAGATCGCCGTGATGCGCGCGCTAGGCGTGTCGCGTTGGCACGTGGTGCAGCAGATCCTGCTCGAGGGAATAGCTATCACCTTGACGGGTGCGCTCCTGGGCCTTGCGCTCGGATTGGTGACAGCGCGGTATCTCAACGGAATTCTTTCCGCGTTCCCGGGTCTGCCCAACGCAATCGACTTCTTTCTTTTTCAGCCGCGCGCCGCGTGGACGGCGCTCGGCCTGCTGGCAGGCTGCGGTATCGCGGCTGGGATCTACCCGGCATGGCGCGCATCGTCACGACCCATCGCGCTCACGCTCCGCGAAGAGGCGGTTGCATGAGTGCCATGGTGACCCTGCGTGATGTGACGCGGGATTATGCGCTAAATGGCGATGCGGTGCACGCTGTGCGTGGCGTGTCGCTGGATATCGCGGAGGGAGAATATGCCGCGATCGTAGGGCCTTCCGGCTGCGGTAAGTCGACGCTGCTGCATCTCATGGGCGCGATCGACCAGCCGAGTGCCGGCTCCGTGACCATCGGTGGCGAGCGAGTGGACGCGCTGAATGACCGGGAGTTGACACGGCTGCGACTGCGCCGCGTCGGCTTCGTATTCCAGAGGTTCTACCTCATGCCGATGCTGTCTGCGCGGGAGAATGTCGAGCTGCCAATGGCGGAGGCCGGTGTTCCGAAAGGCGAGCGTCGGCAGCGCGCGAGCGAGCTGCTTGGTTACGTCGAGCTCTCACATCGCGAACTCCACCGGCCTACGCAACTGAGTGGCGGTGAGCAGCAGCGAGTGGCAATCGCTCGCGCTCTCGCCAACCGGCCCGGGCTGCTTCTCGCGGACGAGCCGACTGGGGAGCTCGACGCGCGGACCGGTGCGGAAATTGTCGCGCTTTTTGATCGGCTCAACAGCGATGGCACGACGATCGTGGTCGTTACGCATGACGAGGGGTTGGGCCGCGCGGCGCGACGGGTGATCCATATGAGGGATGGGGTGGTCGTGGGGGAAGACTGAGATTGCGGATCCATTCGTCCTCGAACTGGAGTGAGGTGAGGTGATCGTGAATGTGGCTGAGATCCAGGTTCCTGTGAGGGTGCAAGACCTTGGGCATAGGGCTAGTGATTGCGTCATCGCGCAGTGGCAGCTACGGACATTGGTGGCGTACCTTTTCGACGGGCGGGAATGTCGGGAGGTGCGGCGGTTGTTGGGCATTGGAAGTGGGGTGGCGCACGGGACGCGAGTGTCGTGGGAGCCTTTTGAGGTGAGCGCGGACGAGCTGTCAGCAATTGAGTCCGCGTTCCCGCCGCCGATGCCCGAGCGTGCGCTGTGCCTGGAGGAGGTTCACCGCGTGATGGTGATTGGGCAAAACGGTGAAGCGAAAACGGAAAGCGTGAAGAATCCGGTAGTAGTTGAGGCTGCTTCGCGAGCGAGATACGCGTATTTCGATTACGGACCCTGGGCGGATTTGTACGAATCCACGCTGTCCGATGGCGGGCTGATTCGGTATGAAGTACCGCGTGTGGGAGTTGTGCCGCCATGGAGATTCCGGTGATAGCGCAACTCGCCTTTCGTAACCTCCTCTACCGGCCGTGGCGGTCGGCGATGTTGCTTTTCGGATACGGCTTGGGCGTGGGCGTCATGATCGTTCTTCTGGCGATAGGGGAGGCGCTGCTTACGCAGGCGCGGGACGAGAAGCTGGTTGGGGGTGGTGCGATCACCGTCCTCCCCGAGGGCCTCAATGTGGAGGTGATGAAGACGGGTGGGGTAGGGGGACTGTACTTCTCCATAGACCGCGCACGGTTCGTGTACCGCCAACTCCTGGCGGCGCCGAGGCTGGCTGGTGGGATTACCGCGGTAGCACCGCAGATAGAGGGGAAGCTTCTGTACCTGCATGCTGGTGGGTCCGAGTACGCGGTGCGCGGTGGTGGGGAGGTTCCATCGCGCAGCAGAGGGGTGGGGTCCGAGCCGGTGCTGACGTCAGGTGAGTGGACGGATGATGAAGGCGACCGCCGGTGGATTTCGCCAACACCAGAGGAGCTGTATGGTGAGATCGACCGGTTTCACGAGACGCCGAAGGAAATAACGCGCCCCGAAAGCTGGGCTGAGTGGCACTACTTCAACGTGCTTTCCAGCGATCGGCGGCGCTGGGCCTACATCTCGTTCATTATTGGGGGCGATGTGCCGGCCGGCGAATGGGGGGGACAGGTGTTGATCAGCGTCCGCCAGGAGGGTGGGATTACGCGAAAGTTTCGAGCGAACGTACGATCGGAAGATATTCGCTACTCCACTAGCTCACCAGACCTCATCATGGGAGTGTCGAGTGTGTCGCTGGAGCCAGAGGGGAAATACGTGCTGCGTGCACGCGCGATCGAGGAGAACGGCGGTGCGAGCCTCACCGCCCAACTGGTCGTGACGCCGGCGACGCGCGCCTATTTCCCAGGTGCGACGCTGGCCGAATGCCAGGGAGATGATGGCAGCTGCGAGTTCACGTCCGGCTACGCGGTGGCGGCGTTG
>JBPCJT010000068.1:0-17226 GCA_051005015.1 Gemmatimonadaceae bacterium
GTTGTAGTCTTCCTCGGGAGTGAGCAGCGTGCTCATCCGATCCCAGAATTTTTCCGAGGCCGCGATAAAGAGAACGGTGGCACCCACCGCCACGGAAAGGAGCCGAGTGCGCGCCGGGATGGTTCGATACATCAGCAACACGTAAATCGAGACGAGCATAAGACCAAGAAATCCGCCTCGGGACTGTCCCTTCACCAACGCCAGCACTATGCAGATGAGACCCGTGGCGCCAAGCAGTTTCCAAAGCCCTCTGACGCCTGGCCGCAGGAAGTAAACGGCAATCGGGACATGACATACAAGAACCGTAGCGAGATCATTGCGATCGTAGAACCCGAGCGTCCTCACCGTGATGCGATCCAGTGCAAACACCGTCGCTCCGAGCAGACTGATCGCAACCAGCCACTCCATGTCCCGAAGCCCTCGGACACTGCACGCGACGAGCATGAGGAGAAGAAAGTTCGGCAGCGCCTCCGTTATCACGAACATTGCGCTCTTCGTCGAAACAAGACTCGTGGGAATACCCAAAAACATCATCACTAACAGCCCGAGAGAGGTTTTGGACAGCGGCCCCTTGATCAGTTCGAGCCGGCGCGCGGGATGTCTGTCAGAAAACCAAACCAACATCGCGATCGCCATAAAGATAACGGCGAGCTTCATCTTGGCGAGCACCGGCACGAAGCCATGCATGCGCCACACGTACATACCGATGAGGATCGCGAGCATCCAGAGGAGCGAGTCGGCCTTTGGCTCCGGGAGACCGAGAGACTGCGAGCGGACGCGACCGGGAGGGCTACCTCCGACGGAAGTCATGCCGGGTTTGGCGATCGAGAGAGCCACGTATCCCGCCTGTTGGCCGATGTTATGGATGGAATGCCGGTACGCCATCCGCCGTGGCACCGCTGACAATGTTCTGCAAGCGAGCCGTGTCGCATCGTGGCGCATCAAAGACCGCCTTGACGCTGACCGCCGGGCGAAGGGGCCGCAGGACCTTCTGCACCACCACCAGGCCCGCCGACACGAGCGTGAGAAACGGCGCGGGAAACCATATTACTCGCACGCTGGGCCGCGCGCGCCTCAGTGTCATCACGAGATCGCGACGCGTCTGGGGGTTTGAGTCCACAGCGTGAATGATTGAGGGCGAACTCTCGAAGTTTTGCGCCATCCAGACAATCAGCCGCGCCGAGCGGTCCACATCGCTCACGGGGATGGTCGCGCGCGGGCTCCCCATCGCCACGAAAAAAGGACCGATCGCACGTCCAAGCTTCCCCGGCGCGTCGAACGACGCTGCGTCAATCAGCGGTCCTGGGCGAACAATCCGGACCTGAATGCCGTGAGTATTTTCCGCGTCGGCAGCAATACGTTCCGATTCCAGTTTCCCCCAAACGTACGCACCGCGCCCCCGCGAATTCCGCTCCAATGGAGAAATCTCGGACAGCGGTTGCCGAGCATCCTTGTCGATCACCGCGAGGCTGCTAACGTGAATCAGCTGCCGCGCGCGCGCAGCCGACATGGCGTCGAGTAGGTGACGCGTTGCGTCGATAGAGTTTCGCTGGTGCGCATCCCAACCACCAACGGTTTCCGCGGCGCAGTGCACAACCGTCTCAATGCTCGGTGGCAGTTCCAGAGCGCCCGGTTCGCCGAGATCCGCGATAAGATATATCGCCTCGCTAACACGATCCCGTTCGGCGGGAAAACGGCGGGCGACAACGAGTGGGGTTATTCCTTCCACCACCAGCGCCTCCACAACCTTGCGTCCTAGCAGCCCTGTCCCGCCAGTGACAGCCACCGTCGGCACCCCTCCGGCTTCGGAGTGCGCCGGACCTTCCGGCTGCAACCGGAGCCGCACAGCATCGCAGAGCCCGACGGTTCTCTCTATGTTTGCGTTAGTTACTGGGGGAGGCGCATCAGTCGCGATGTGCTCATAAAAAGCGCCGAATGCCTCGGCGAGCCCGGGGTAGCTCCGCTCCCTGCTGAGGAAACGGCGCGCCAGGCTGCGCGTGCTGCCGGCGGCAAGAGCGGTTGCGCGCTGATAGGGATCGAGGATCTTGTCGATCGTGGATCCAGGGCCAATCTGCGGAATGACGATACCGCGGATGTAATCGAGCAGTAGTGTACCACGAGTCCCGACTATCCTCACGTAGCTGTCAACAGGGCGTCCATGGAGGGTCGCCACAAGCACCCCGGTCGCCTCCCCGCACCCGACTAGCGCATGCACGGAGCCGGATTCTTCCACTCGCAAGCCGTGAATCACAATCGGCCGGTTCGGCGCATCGCCTCCCAGAAAGTGAACCAGCAGGTAGGCAGGATGTGGCAGAATGTCCAGCAGCTGCTCAATGGCGTTGAGCGGCGTGCGACCGTCCTGCCTGCGAGCCTGTCGAAATGCGAAATAACTTTCCACATGCTGGATGCGGCCGATCTCTGGCAGCATAGCCGCTGCGGTGCGCGTCGGCCCTTCGAACAGAAGTTGGTGGCCGGCGCAAACACGCAAGCCGCGGTCGCGCGCGAGGGACAGCAGCCTCCGAGCATCGGCGCCAGTCTCGGTGAACGGCTTCTCAACGTAGACGTGGGAACCGGCCTCTAGCGCCGCAAGAGCAAGAACAGCGTGGCTTGCCGGGGAGGTGCAAACGTGAACAACATGAGGCCGTTCACACGCCAGCATGGCGGTCACATCCTCGTAGCTGGCCGGGATGTCAAACTCGGTCGCGAACCGCTGTGCCTCCTCACGACGCTCATCGGCCACGGCGACCAGCGACGCGCCAGGAGCGAGGCGCTGAATGGCGGTCGCGTGATGCCGGCCCATGCGCCCTGCACCGATGACCGCAATACGAAGTGGGGTGGTCACGTCACTTCCTGTCTGGTCTATGTATGGCGTGGCGATCGATGCCATGCACCACGGGCTCCGGTGGAGATCGCAAGCGCTGCGACTCCGACTCGCCAGAACATGTACACTGGTAGTCGGAAAAAGGCCAACAAGAGCTCTACCCGCCGCGGATGCCGCTCCAGGGCCAGCAACGTCCATACGACCGTCGGAGTGAGCGACAGCAGGAATGCCGCCGCCACGGTCTCAGCGAACGTGCCACCCAGCCACAGAAGAAGCACTGCCGAAGCGAGTGCGAGCGTCGCGCCGAGTACCGGTCCTGGCGAAGACAGCTCGGCCAGCGCGTCAATGCGTTGATGCCAGTTGATGCGTTTGCTCGTGAGAAGCGAACGCCAGTGATCGCGCAACACAATCCACCGTCCGGCCTGCCAGCGACGCCGCTGTGTCGCGCTCAGCTCCAATGTGTGCGCCTCCTGAGAGTAGATTCGCGCATTCGCCGCCAGTACGATGCGTTCCCCGGCTGCGGTATAGCGCGCATAAAGCTCCCAGTTCTCTGTTAATGAATCCGGTGCCCAGCCGCCACGTGCAAGTAATGCCGTTCCCAGACACATGCCATTCCCAGTCAGTGGACAGTTGAGGCCAGAGGCAGCTTTAAGAATGTATTGGCCTTCGTACCGCATCCGTGCCATCAAGCCGCCCAGAAGGCTCAGCCACGAATCGCCCTCGTTGGAGAGGCCGAAATATGACTGCAGCGCCACATCACGCAGTGGCGCATGTTCAGCGAGCGCGTCCGCGAAGCGCGCATCGACCACCGTATCGGCGTCGACGATGGCGACAGCGTCGTAGTCCCCGACCGGCAACTTCGAGAGCGCCCACTCGATTGCCCTGGGCTTGCCCCGCTGGGCAGGATTATCCCGCGACAGCACGCTTGCGCCCGCTGCGGCCGCTATCTCAGCGGTGCTGTCACTGCAGTTATCGGCAAGCACAAATACGTCGCAGGATGACCGCCGGATCTCCATGCTGAGAAGCGAGCGAACACACCGTTCTATTAGCATCGCCTCGTCATGCGCCGGCACCAGAACGAGCAAGCGCGCGCGCACTGGAAGCCCGGCCTTCTGACTCCCCGTCACGAATCGTCGGGGGGCGTGTGTCATCAGGCTCAGGATATCCGAGATCAGATTAAGCAGGAGCACGCCAGCCAGCGGTACGAGTGCGATGGCGACGACAGCGGCTATGGTCAATGGTAGAATGCGGGTAAGTGCAACACACCATGGTTCCCAAGTCCCTCTGTAAGCAGCACTCGTGCCAACCTTCGAGCGTCTGCCCGAGAGTCAACCTGTCGCCAATTTCCGAGGGTTCCATTGTGTCGCGCTGCAGCCACACCTTATAGCGCAGAAACTCCTACGGAGCTACAGGCCAAGCTTTGTCAACGCGTGCTAACGTAGGCGTGATCCCACCACGCGTGCATGTCATGTGGAACTCTCGCCTTGGCGCCTCCACCCCAGATAGACGTGATGCTAACCGCGGTGAAAGGGGTCTCGCCGACTTCCAGGTAGTTGATGTTCCGGTAGTCGATGATCTTTTCCCCATCGAGCCAGACGTGCGCTTCCCCATTCGGAAGCCCGGGTGTGTTCGCGACAAGGAGGAACTCGAGGCGATGCCAGACGTTCCGGCTCAATCTAGCGCCTCGGCTTACGTTTGGGCGGAGGTTGCGCGCCGTCGGACGCTCATTAGTACCCTGCAGCCTGAGTTGGGGAATCAAGGGTCCGTTACCCTGTCCCTGCGCTGAGAAATAGGCAGTCGGGGCGTCATTCGCCATGAAAAAGAAATTCAGCTTGTTCACACCCGACGGATGACCGTAAAAATCCGGGGAAAGTTTAACCGCCGTGCTAGCATAGACTGAGCGCGGTTTTTCCGGGAGAGGGATAGCCATTTTCACGGGCCCAATCCCTCCGACCATCCCCTTTCTGTACTTGATCTGAGCAACACGGGGGGGAGAAACTGGCGCGCTGGGATCCTCCACGATCGAGAGTCCGCCGCTCCTCCACTCGGCCCTTGGGTTCCAACCCTCTGCCTCCTTTACGGCGTTCTGATCATTGGCCCTGAAGTTAAAGCCGCGGCTCGTGACTTTCCGAAATCCTGGCGGCTCATGAGGTCCAGCTTCACGATTTCGTTCCGTTGAAGAGGCTGCCGCGATTGTGGCGGCCGCCGAAGGCAACACGTCGGTCGTCGGTATCGAAGTTCGCGGCGAGGAAGGTGATTTAGCGGTCCGAGACGGAAACCCAGTGCTGGGAGATCCGGCGACGATAATCCTCGCGATGGCAACCTGATTGTCGCGGTGCACGGAGATTCCGGCCAACCCAGGTGCAATCGCGGTGACAAGGCCCGATTCGGACACCGTCGCGATTCCCTTATTGGAGCTGCTCCACCCTACGTCTGCCAAGCGGACGGACCCCCGCCCGGTTGGGGGTAATACCACAAGGCGTACCGTGTCACCCAGCCCTAATGTGACCGAGACTGGCTGAATGCCAAGCGCTTGAGAGGGAGGAGACGTATTTCTCGCACGCGGACGATCCGGAGGAACACTGTCTTGCTGTCCTTTCGCGGACTCCTTGGAGGCGCATGACAAGCAGGTAACCAGCAGAATGGCAACCAGGTGCACGTGACGGGTTGGCATGAGATTATTGTTTCGGCTGACTGGGGTTTCTCTCATGTACTCTATGCCGGACGCACGGCGTACGCAATCTGATTGATCCACACACGCAAGATCGCCCGAACCTTTCGGCCGGGCGATTACTTACGAGAAGCGGAAAGTCGACTTGAGCTTTACTTCACGCTCACGTAGGCATGGTCCCACCAAGCATATTGAACAGCTGGCACCGTGCTGCCCGTCCCACCCCAAATCGATGTGATGCTAAACTTATCGAACGCGGTCTCACCTGGTGCCAGATAGCCAATGCCGGTGTACTGCAGGATCTTAACCCCGTTGAGCCACATATGGGCCTCTCCGTCTAGAAGCCCGGGTGTGTTTGCGACCAGAAGGACCTCAACCCGATGCCAGACACCGCGGGTTATTGTCGCTCCCGGCATGAGATTGGGAGTAAGGTTTCTGCTGACTGGCACTTCGGCGATGCCCTGGAGTCGAATCTGCGGCTGTAGCGCTCCCATTCCCTGGCCTTGCGCCGAGAAATACGCTGAAGGCTGATTGCCGGCCATATAGAAGAAGTTTAATTTGTTCACGCCCGAAATATGGCCGTAGAAGTTCGACGACAAGGCCACGATAACGCTTGAGTATACCGAGACCGGCCTTCCTGGAAGGTTCACTGCCATGCCGGCCATGCCTACGCCGCCCTGCATTCCAGCGGGATAGATTATCTCCGCCACCTTGGAGCTTGAGACCGGTGCGGCTGGATCCTGCACGATGTTCAGCCCTCGGTCCGCATATTCAGCGTTAGCGATCCAGCCCTCTGCGCCGACGCTGTCGGTTTGGTTACTCGCAATCGAATTGAGCGCACGGCTCGTGACAGTTTGAAACCCAGCAGGCTCGTTCGGGCCCGCAGCGCCAGCGTAGAAGGTGACGAGCGGTAGCGGTGTGAGCGTTGGAGCAGGAGCAGGTGCGGGTGCTGGCGCGGGGGCAGGTGCAGGTGCGGGGGCAGGTGCGGGGGCTGGCGCGGGGGCAGGTGCGGGGGCTGGCGCGGGGGCAGGTGCGGGCGCGGGAGCGGGAACTGGCGGCGCCGGCAACACTACAATCTTGCTGCTGTCGGTCAGGTTCCGGTTGAGCGCTACGATGAAGGTCGTTCCGGGCTTCGTGGCGCGCACCATCCCGTCCGCGGCAACCGTGGCGACCAGGTTGCTTCTGCTCTCCCAAATAACGTCCTGCGAGTTGCGAAGTCCGCCAAACCGGTTGTAGACAGCCGCGCTGAACTGCACAGAGTCGCCTGCCACGAGCGTGTCGACGCTCGGAGTGATCGCAATACTTGAAAGATTGATGCTCTTGCCTTTCCCGAGCGACAGCCCGCTGACATTCGCCGCTTTTTCAAAGCGGGACTTGCTCACCGATGGTGAGCTGACATAGTTGGCGGGGTCTGCCCAGTCCGAACAGGCTGCTGTGATGGTGACGAGCGAAAGAACTGCGAGTGCTGAACGCATGCTGAAGTCCTCCTGTGGACATCCGTTCGGCGGCCCGACTAGCGTGACACGCCAGCGCGTGCGGTAGCCTCGTGGCTTTGCGTCCCCGCCTTTCAGCGAGTTTGCCTTTGTCGTGAGCCCTGGAGGGCACAGCGATCCTGCCGTACTAGTGTTGAGTGTTGAGTGCTAGGGACAACGATCCTTCATCCAGCTAACTGCGGCGGGCTTTTCGACGCCACCACTGTTGTGTGCATTCAGGACGACCGTTCCGGGCGATGGATACGCCCTCAGCGCCTCCCAATTCCCAAATGAGACATTCTGACTGTACCGTCAGTCAGAATGCGATATTTTGACGCAACTCCGCTAACTTTCTTTTCAACCTCGGAGCGCCAATGGTGGCCTGGATCACCCTGCTACGCGGCAGAATCGTAGGCGCAAGCCGCAATCAACTGCTCGAAATCCAGGCGATAAGGTCAGAAATGTCGCGCGGAGTGAGCCGGCTATGGCTCGGCAAGGTGAGCAGACCTCGGCGCAACTCCAGAGCACCAAGGTGCTCACCTTCCCCCTCGTGCAGGCATGGCCGCAGCTCCGGCTGCTCCGCGAGGGTTTGCGGGTAACCGCGATAGATCCCGAGCCTTGGCGCGGGAGCGCGATTCAGCGACCGTACGGGGAAGCGCAGCTCTCCAGCAATTCCGCCTTCAACAGGCTCGATCGGAATCAGCGAGCTCCCAATCGCAGCGCCGCGCAAGACAGCGGCATTCCGCCGCCGCGCCATGACTTCCTGCTCGTCTCTCTCCAGTGCGTCACATACCAGAGCTGCCGCGCCTGAAGAAAGGCTGGCCGGCTCGTGCGCGGGATGATAAACCGTCTCGCCCAGCCGCAAAGCCGGAATGGCAGCGGGAACCGCATATAGTGAAGGGTGTCCGAAAATCCACTGGCCGGCTGCTGCTGCCAGGTCTGTCCATCCGTGAGTAATTTCACTCAGGGTTCCGGAAGCCATGCCGACCCGGTCCGCCCAATCACGCGAGATAGCCATGAGTGCTCCGCCATTGCCCCCCGTGGTTCCCTTCCCCCGCCCGAAGCTCAAAACGCTGAGCGGTCCGAACGCCCCACAGCGTACGCCACGGAGCACGCAGCCAGCGCCCTGTGCAGCGTCCTCGACGACGATTGCCCCAAATGACCTGGCGAGCTCAGCGACCGCGGGCACGTCAGCGGGATAGCCGTAGAGGTGAGCAACAAGCACCGCGTCGACGCCCCGCTGTAGCGCGCGGGTCACGGAGTCCAGGTCTGGAGACAGAGTCGCCGGATCAATGTCGTACAAACGCACCCGCACCCCTGCGAATCGCGCCGCCGCCGCGAGATCGATGCATGCGTAGCCCGGAAAGGCCACCGTACCGCCCGCTCCCGCGGCCAGACGCAATGCGAGGACGAGCGCCGATGTGCCGCTGTCGGTGAGCGCCACCACTCGCGCATCGAATCTCTCGGCAAGTCGTTCTCTCACGGCGTGGTGAGAAAGTTTTCCCGCGCGCGCGGACGTGCGGAGTACTGCGCGCGCCAATACTGAGGGTCTGATCGGGGAGTAGACCGGGAGCTGCTGCCTCGGAATCACGGGATGTAGCGCCCTATCCTAGGTGCCAATGCGTTCGCCACAGACTCGGGTGGTTTTCTGCCATACGCTAGGGCCCCAGGAAAAACAGTGTGTTTAACCCATGGCTTCACGTATCAGGATCACGGCGAAAAGCTTGCAGTCGCACCACGATCTCTTGCTCCCGCGAGGTTGAGCACGTGCGGGGCAATCATTGCCGCGAATTTCCAGTTGCCAGTCGAACTGAAATGCGCGTGATCCGTGAAGTCGGCTGAGTTCCAATGTGTCTCCGTGACCACGCTGGCGAACGGCGTGGCTGTCGCGGCCGCGACCTCTTGCATCGCTTCATTATAGTGCGCGAGCATCGGCTCGACCGCGGCTGGCTCGAGGTAGAGCAACCACCACTCGTTCATCTTATGCGCACGGCTGATTACCTGAGGGACAAAAAGGCAACTAATGCCGTGCGATCGGCACATACCGGCAAACGTTCGCAAGTTCGCACGATAAATATCGAGCGCCTTCGAATCCATGCCGGACCTGCGCTGTGCCAGGACAATACCGGAGCGCTCCCGTCCGAACACCCGGGTGAGCGCCTCGCGCCAAAACCGCACGAGCCCGCTCCGCATCCCCCAACGGAGGCGATCCAGCTCCAAGCTCCCGCGCTGGGAGACCGCGTGAAAATTCGAGTAGTCCGTCCGCAATCCAGGGCTGTGCGCGTTTCGCATGTCGTTGTAGCTCTGAAAGAGTACCACAACGTCCGGGTGGAGATGCACACCGACAAGCGCCAGTTGAATCAGATTCTCGGCGCTAGTGTAACCGGGAACGCCGCCGTTGATGACCTCGGCGCTTCGAAAAGTCGCCACTCGAGTCGCAAGCATGGAGTCGAGCGCGGCGTCGAGGCGCACCGGCCAGGTTTCCTCGTCGCTCACCATGGCGCCGAATGTGGTGGACCCTCCCAGCGCGAGAACTCGAAGCACAGAGTCATGCCCCGCCCACGCAATCTCCCGACCCCGGAAGCCAAGGCTATCAGTGCTGATCGTAATGTCTTTCTTGCGGACGGTCGTTCCTGGTCGAGGGACACCCACAAGGTAGGGGTGTTCGACGAACATGCCCTTCTGCCGACTACCGTCAGCCAATGGCGCGGTTCCTGTCGTGATCCAGATAGCGGCTTGCGCCGTCAACTCAGCAAGGAGTAGAAGGAAGAGCCCGTAACCCACGATTCTCATAACCCGCGCCATTGCGTGCCACCGATCAGGAAGGAAAGCCGGCGCTCTCGGTGCAGAAACCATGCGCGAACTTTACCTATGTGGTTACCCGTAATAAGCTTAGCCTCTAGTTGTAAGCCGAAACGCGGG
Organism: Gemmatimonadaceae bacterium; assembly: GCA_051005015.1. GTDB lineage: Bacteria > Gemmatimonadota > Gemmatimonadetes > Gemmatimonadales > Gemmatimonadaceae > JACMME01. The sequence continues at coordinate 9,887 of JBPCJT010000068.1, forward strand.
GACTTGAAGCAATTTGGTCTTGGGGAATGGCTGTCCGTTAGCACAGCCTCCTGCCGGCTGCTTGGACAATTTTGACGACTATGGCTCAGCGCGCAGTTAGCGTCCACTGCCTACGTGACCTAGGTCCATGTCCTTGGAGCCGAAGACAACCCCAACGTAGCTCAATGAGGGTGCCATGCCCTCGCTGCGGAATGATCGTTTGGAACAACGACTTCAAACGCAGGCACGAGAAGATAGACCAAGTGCGGAAAGATGTCGAGAAGCTACACGTTGAGGTAAGTGGCAAGCGCCCGCCAAGCGCACCGACGCGTTTCCACACCTGCGCGGCCCGGTGTGGCTGAATGACGCGACTATGGGTTCGCGCCGCGCTTTCTCGAGTAGGCAGGCTGCTGCGTGCATATTGCAAAGTTGACGACCGGAATCGGAGACGAGTTAGATATGCGGAAGTCGAGCTTGATCGGGGAGATGTGGAGCTACATGCGCGCCCGAAGGAAGTTCTGGCTTTTGCCGATCATAATCGTGATGATGATCATCGGCGGCCTTTTGGTATTCGCCCAAGGCTCTGCCCTCGCCCCGTTCATTTACACCATATTCTAAGCGGCACGGCATTCCTGGTGAACTGCGACGAATATCTCGATTGCGGTTCGCCGTGGTCCGAGCCGTCACGGTCGGGTCCGTGGTGCGCGAGACCGCTGAAGAACGGCACTTGGCAAGCGATTGGAACTGCGCGTGGCACCGCGCCGAACAATGCCTCGGAATCACGGGAGGTAGCGCACTATCCTGGGTCCCAGGACGTTCGCCACAGACTCGGGTAGTTTCTGCCACATGCGCGGGCCCCAGGAAAACGCACCGTCGTCTGGAGAAGGTGTTTTCGCCCCCGCCACGCTGGATTGGGAATACCACCAGAGCGGCTGATCGTGGCCCCCCCACTGGCGTTTGAATTTGTGCGTGCCGCTTTCCGGGGTGCAGCGGCCGAAGTTGAAGACCCTGACTCCCTGGCGAGTCGCTCGCTCCATGAAGCTCCAGTAAATCAGCATGTTTGGGGCAATCCTGCTATGCTCCCGCAGCGAGGCCGCCCACGTCATTTCGAATTCGCGCCCCCAAAGAAATCCAGCACCACCAGCTATGGGTTTGTCGCCGAGATACGCGCACCCAAACCAGGCGTCATCGGGAAACACCGCGGCGATCAACTGGAACAACCGGACCGATTGCGTAGGCGTCCCAAGGTCACGCATGTGCCGCGAGAAAACCTCGAAAAAAGGATCGACCTGGTCCGCCCCGAATCGCACCGTTACCCCCTCTTTTTGTGGACGCCGAACCTGGTTGCGCACCTTGGCATCGAGCCGCTTCCAGACAGCATCGGAACCGCCTTCAGGAAGATCGAGCAGTACCGTGATCTTGCGGTGTGACACGGGAAGATCGATTGGCAGTGGCGCAGGGCTCCGGAGCTCCAGAAGCTTGACGCCATCCCGGCGGGCAACGTCGCAAGCATGAGCGACGAGAGCGCGCACCGCCTCGTCCTCGCCCAGCGGCCCGCCGTAGTTGAGAAAGGGCATGGAAACGAGAAAATGCCCAAAGACGATGCTGCGAACACGCACCAGCGGAAGGACGCCGCTCAGCTCGTTCCGCTCGTTTCTGGCTGCGAGATAGATGCACTGGTGACCGAGCGCACCCTGCATTACCTGCCGCCAGCCGTGCAGATGAAAATGCGTCCAGCCAGCCCGCGCGCGCACGAACTCGTCCCACTCGGCGGCTGAACCCCTGAACGCTTCGATGCGCACCTTCATATGGGCGCGACCGGCCATGCGTTGCCGATGGCAGGGTCAGCGAAGCCCGCGAATCGGTCAGCTACCGAGGTGAAGCGAAACTCACCTAGCAACCGCTCCATTAAAGGCAGCGACCGCGCGAGACCGCGGTAATGACGGATCCTGGTCAATAGAGGGACAGCGATGCGCGGCTGGCCGGGATCGACTTCCCACGGATGGATGTAGAACATGCCCGGTATCCCGCGCGCTCCGTGTTCCCGGAAAGCTCTCCGAATGAGCGCGAATGGGAATTGTCGCAGATAGCCCCCGCCCGCGGCCGGGATGCGCATGCCCGCCAGCATCTTCGTCGCGGGGGGCGTTTCGTACAGCGTGCTGGCGGGCCGCCGGATTGTGTGCGGCACCGGCGGCACTCCGGGATATCCGTATCCTGCACGGCGGATGGGAAAAAGGCTGGAGTCGTAGCGATAGCCTTCTTCTATGAGAATATCCAGTGCCCACTCGCGCCCGGGAACGATAGAGAAGGAAGGCGCGCGATAGCCGATCACTGGCTGGCCGCACAGATCCTCGAGCAGCCGTTTCGACGAGCGCACGTCTTCTCGAAAGGCATCCGGAGTAGTCATCGTGACGCGCGTGTGCCACCACCCGTGCGAAGCCACCTCGTGTCCGGCCTTCGCGATGCGACGCACGACGTCTGGATGTTTCGCGGCTACCCACCCCAGCGTGAAGAACGTCCCCCTGGAATCGTGCCGCGCAAGAAGGTCCAGCAGAATTTCTACGTTGCGCGCCACACGGCTGGGCTGAGCGTCCCAACTGCTACGCGAGACGTGATTCTCGAAGGAGCTCACCTGAAAATGCTCTTCCACGTCCACCGTGAAGAAGTGGGCGGTCGTCTGTGGAAAAATGGGAGTGGAGCCAACCGGTGGATGCTGCATTCAACGTGAGTTGGGTGCGAAGCCAGAGATAACCTGCGAGACGTCAATTGACAGGGAAGATGCACAAAACGTCACGCGTGAAGCTACTGGCAATCAGTTGCGGGCCCGTCTATACATCGTTGATGGTACTCAAGACCTGGCCCAACTCGACGAGCCGTCCATTCGGACTCGCCCTCACCGCGCTTTCAGTGGGGATAATCGCCTGGGGGACGCTCACGTCCGCGTCGTCGGACGGTTCTGCTCCACCGTCGTGGTGCTTCCTGTGCGCGGGAGTACATGCCACGGACGTCCTGTTCAACGTCCTGCTCTTCATACCTCTCGGGATTGGGCTGCGTCTCGCTGGCGCGAGCCGGCGTCGCGTGCTGGCGATATCCGCCGTGATCACGCTGGCAGTAGAGTTAGCGCAGTGGTTCTACGTAAGCGGAAGGATCGCTTCCATCGCGGACCTGGTCGCGAACGTTGTTGGCGCGGCAGCAGGGATGCTGCTCGCCGAGCGCAGCGACAAGCTTGTCTTTCCTGAAGCCGCCGCTGCTCGTCTGTTGGCCCGCACAAGCCTCATCGGTTGGCTTGTGGTTCAGCTGGGAACGGCATGGGAGTTCGGGCCGTCGTTCAGGCCGGCCCATTTTTGGTGGCAGCTAGCCGCCGACCTTGGGCATTTGGACCGCTTTACAGGGGAAGTGATTGCAGCGAGCGTCGGTGAGGTGCCGGTGCCCAATGGCCCCACGCGAAACACCGAATTGATTCGCGGGCTCTTCGATGCTGGAAGGCACGTAGAAGCGCGAGTCGTACCGGGCGATCCGACCGCCGGGCTCGCTCCGATCGTGAGCATCTTTGATCATGGTCAGCGCGAGATCATGCTCCTGGGACAGGAAGGTGTCGATCTGGTTTTTCGCCTTCGCACGCACGCCACGGATGCCCGTCTCCGTACTCCGACGGTCAGTGTGTGGGGAGCTTTTCCGCCGCGCGCCGCAACCGGGAACGGGCCTCCCCCGGACACGCTGCTGATATCCGGATGGCGAAGCGGATGGCGCATACACACGAGCTTTACCAGCCGCGACACGAGCGCCACGCGCTCGATCGCACTTCGGCCCAGTTTCGGATGGGCGCTGGTGCTACCGTTCGAACATACGGTGACGCCACTTTCCTGGCGCTTTACCGCGGTGTGGATGGCCGTTCTGCTTTTTCCCGCCGGATACTGGGGAGCTCGGAGTTCGCTCCCCGTGCACGAAGGGAAAGGGAGAGAATCAGAGCTCACGGCGGTATTTCGTAATGTGACGATGCTGGCATTCACCGCAATAGTGCTTTCGGCCGGTCTCATCGCGCTTCCCTTGTGGCTCGGCCTCGCTGCGGCGGGCGTATGGGAGTGGGGTGGAGCTCTGGGCGGCATTGCAGCCGGCATGGTAGCAGGATTCTTGGGTTACCGGCTGAGCCACTCGCGTGTACGGCGCTCCCCTGGATAGAATTCTGCACACGCGCGACGATCAGTCCGCGACATCTAAATCCCATTTTCCACAAAATTGAGGCATGGCTGTGCACTATATGCCGTTCTCCCGTTCAACGTCCTGCGCCAACTCCAAGCCCAAGCGCGCGAACATTTGCCTGCATTTGGTGGCAATGCTCGCGGCCGCGCTATTCCCGGCGTTTGCTTCCGCACAGCCGCTGCCAGTCAAATATCCGGTGACGCGCAAATCGGATCACAGCGACATCTACCACGGGGCAGCGATCGCCGATCCGTACCGTTGGCTGGAAGACACCGACTCCCCCGAAACGCGGGCGTGGTTGGAGGCTCAGAACAAGGTCACTTTCGACTATCTGGCCGGGATTCCGGAACGGCACGCTATCAGGCAGCGGCTGACCGCGCTCTGGAACTACCCGAAATACGGCGTCCCTTTTCGCCGGAAGGACCTGTACTTCTCCTTCAGGAATACCGGCCTCCAGAATCAGTCGGTGCTGTATGTGCAGCACACACTTGAGGGAGAGCAGCGAGTACTGCTCGACCCCAATGCGCTCTCGGTGGACGGGACAGTAGCCATTTCCGCGGTCAACGTCTCCCAAGACGGCAAGCTTCTCGGCTACGGCGTTTCAACCAGCGGATCCGACTGGCAGGAGTTTCGAGTGCGCAGCGTGGCGAATGGCAGGGACCTCCCGGACCGGATCAAGTGGGTGAAGTTCTCGGAGCTCGCGTGGACCAGGGATGGAAAAGGATTCTTCTATTCGCGCTATGACGAGCCGAAAGAGGGTAATGCGCTGCTCGCCGTGAACAAGAATCAGAAGCTCTTCTATCATCGCGTCGGCACGCCGCAGTCGAGCGATGAGCTCATTTACGAGCGGCCCGACGAGCCCGACTGGGGATTCAGCGCGACGGTAAGCGACGACGGACAATTTGCCATTATTAATGTTTCCAAGGGCACCGACACGCGGAACCGGCTGTACTTCATCGATCTCGATCTCCCGAACTCTCCCAAGGTGACCAATCCAGTGGTGAAGTTCCTGGACGAGCTGGACGCGTCGTACAATTTCGTGGATAACGTCGGGAACACCTTCTTCCTGCTCACCGATCACAGCGCGCCACGCGGCCGCCTGATCGCCGTAGACAACGGCCAGCGCGCGCGATCCTCATGGCGCACCGTAATTCCGGAATCGCGCGATGCGCTCATCAGCGTGTCATTCGCCGGGGATCGCTTCGTCGCCAACTATCTGGCGGATGCGTATGCGAAGGTGAGATTCTTTTCGCCGGAGGGCCGAGCGCTCAGGGAGCTCACCCTGCCCGGCATCGGGTCCGTAGGCGGCCTGGACGGCGAGCGCGGTGACCGGGAGATTTTCTACAGCTTCACATCTTTCCTCCAGCCGACAACCATCTATCGCTATAATCTCAGGAACGAGAGGAGCGAGATCTTTCGCCAGCCTGAAATCGACTTCGATGCCAGCCGGTACGAGACGAAGCAGCTGTTCTTCACGAGCAGGGACGGCACGCGGGTTCCGATGTTCATCACGGCGAAAAAAGGAGTCGCGCTCGACGGCAGCAACCCCACGTACTTGTACGGTTACGGCGGCTTCAACATCCCCCTAACGCCCGGATTTTCGGCTACGCGGCTGGTGTGGCTGGAGCGAGGCGGCATCTACGCAGTTGCAAACCTTCGCGGCGGCGGTGAGTACGGAAAGAGCTGGCACGAAGAGGGGACGCTCGCGAAGAAGCAAAACGTCTTTGACGATTTCATTGCCGCCGCCGAGCATCTGATTTCCGAAAAGTACACTTCGCCCGGGAAGCTGGTAATTCAGGGCGGGTCGAATGGCGGGCTGCTGGTGGGAGCCGCCATGACGCAGCGGCCGGAGCTGTTCGGCGTCGCCCTACCCGCTGTGGGGGTAATGGATATGCTCCGCTTCCACAAGTTCACGATTGGGTGGGCATGGGTTTCCGACTACGGCTCGAGTGAGGACTCGGCGCAGTTCGGCGTGCTGCGAAAGTATTCTCCGCTGCACAATCTCAAGCCAGGCACCCGGTATCCGGCCACCCTCGTAACCACGGCCGACCATGATGACCGCGTCGTGCCGGGACACTCCTTCAAGTTTGCGGCCGCGCTGCAGGCAGCGCAGGGTGGACCGGCGCCCGTGCTCATCCGAATCGAGACGAAGGCGGGACACGGCGCGGGGAAACCAACGAGCAAGATCATCGAAGCGGCGGCGGACGAGCTGGCGTTCGTGATCAGGAATCTTGGGTTGCTCAATACAACCACGCAGTAACGGCGCGAGCCTCGCTTGCAATCAATCGCGAACGGACTGGTCCTTTTCATAGCACTGCTCAAGCCCATTTTCTTCGGGCTTGCGGCGGTGCTCTTCGTCGTCTTCGCGATTGACTGGCTCGTGCGAACCCGCCGCATAAACGCGTTCAGCGGGGTCGCGCGATTTTACCGGCGCACGGTGGATCCGCTCGTGGCGCCAGTCGAGCGCGCGGTGGTGCGTGCCGGCGGGCTACCCTCGGCCGCGCCGTGGTGGGCGCTGGTTGCGGCCGTGCTCGGCGGAATCCTGGTGATAACGGCCTTGCAGTATCTCGCCGGAATGTTGTACGTAGCCGCGAGCGCGGCGGGCGCCGGCCCGTCAGGTCTGTTGCGTCTCCTGGTCGCCTGGACGATCGGGTTGCTTCAAATCGCCTTGCTGGTGCGCGTCATCGCATCGTGGTTCCGGATCTCCGAGTACAGCAAGTGGATCCGCTGGGCGGTACTTCTCACCGAACCGATCCTGCGCCCTCTCAGAGCGATAATCCCGTCGTTGGGAATGATCGACATGACGCCGCTGGTTGCATGGTTTCTTCTGAGCCTGATACGGGGGTTAGTTCTGTAAACATGGAGATTGCGTTGGCGGAGCGTGAGCGACTCTATCACTGGTCGCATTTTTTATGTGCGTTCTGTCACTAATTAGTACCGATTGATATTTTTGTTGCATTTTGCAAATGTTCCCCCTTGTGCGCGAAGACGTCCTACTTATACTATGCGCGCGCTACAGCAGATTCTGTTGAAGCGGCGTCGCGAGCACCCCCGCTTCGTACGCACAAGACCCCACAATCCTGCACGATCGCTGTGTCCGCTGAGACGGGCACCGATGAGGGCAAACCCACCGAAAGGGGGGGACGCAAAGCCACGAGGCT
>JBPCJT010000069.1:0-15121 GCA_051005015.1 Gemmatimonadaceae bacterium
TGATCGTTCTGCGATGATCCCGCTGCTCTTCACGGGCGGCACGATTTCCATGCGGCTCGACGCAGTGAGAGGGGGCGCTGTTCCGTCGCTGTCGGGTAAGGAAATTCTAGCAGCGACGCGCGGTATCGAGGATGTCGCCGAAGTCGAAGCCGAGGAGTGGGGCCGTTTCCCCGGGCCCCACATGACGATCGCCAGAATGTGGGCGTTGAGGAACCGCGTAGCCGAGCATCTCGAACGGAGCGAGGTCGAAGGGATAGTACTCACCCATGGCACCGACACGCTGGAGGAATCGGCGTACCTCATGGCGCGTTCGCTGCGCGCCGACAAGCCGATCGTTTTCACGGGTGCGATGCGCAATGCGAGCGACCTGGGATGGGACGGGCCGGCAAACCTGCTCGACGCGGTTCGCGTAGCCGCGAGCCCGGTCTCCCGTGGCTATGGCGTGCTGGTTGTGATGTCTGGTCGGGTTTACGCGGGTATCGATGTTACCAAGGCTCACACGCACTTGCTGGATGCGTTCGAAAGCCCTGGCCTGGGACCGGTCGGCGTTATCGATGACGGAGCAGTTATCTTTCGGCGTGCGCTTCCCGAGCCGCAGCCGCTGCTCGAACCGGCCTCGCTGGTTACACCCGTCGACATCGTAAATGCATACGCCGGCGCTGATGGCAGACTGCTCGACGCTGTTCGTCTGGAATCCCGGGGGGTGGTGCTGTCGGCCCTGGGGCGCGGAAACATTCCTCCAGAGATGGTGCCAGCGGTGGAGCACTGGATTGCGGAGGGAAAGCCGCTGGTCGTTACTTCACGCGCGGGGCGCGGACGGGTGGGAATAACATACGGATACCCTGGGGGAGGGCGCCGCCTGCATGACAGCGGAGCGATCCTGGCTGGCTCGCGCCGCCCTCAACAGGCGCGAATAGACTTGATGCTTGCGTTGGGTGCCGGAATGCCGGTGAGCGGGATTCGCGAAATGTTCGAGAGCTACCGCGCCAGTGAAAGCTGATGCCGGGGCGACGGATGGGCTGCTGTTACGGCCTTCCATTCGGCGAAGCAACGGAACCCGTATTCGCGAGCCGCGCGGATCTGGTCTGGGAAACCGAAATAGTCTTTCCACCCTTCCTGCTCCGCGCGCCAGCGGCAGCACCACGTGAATTCGAACTGGTGAATGCCCTCCGGCGTGCGGACGTCCACGACGCCCGCGAAATCGGAGCAGCCGGAACGGGCATCCACGCAGATCTCCTCAACCGCGAGCGCAGGCTCCGAATCCAGAATCTGCGCAATGAGTCGCAGGATTTTGACCGGCGGTGCGTAGCGGGCCAACTTGATGCGTCCCGCCGGCGCTTGCTTGGCGAAGGCGTGCACGTCGGCCTTGAATGCGTTGGTCGCGAGCGACGCAGACAGTAGTGAGGCACGTTCCATGAATTCCTGGCGGAGTAACGGGTTCCGGGCTCAATCTAGGGAAGCTCATCAGGCAGCAACACAAGCCTATTTAATCTAAAGACTTGAGTACAGAATTCTACCCCTTGATCCCCCCCAGGCCGGTCGTCGCGATCCTGCGCCGGTTGGAGGAAGCAGGCCACGAAACCTGGTGCGTCGGCGGGGCAGTCCGGGACGCTCTGCTGGGGCATGAGCACCTTGACTGGGATCTGGCTACCGCCGCGACCCCACAGGAGGTTAGAAGGCTTTTCAGGCGTACCGTTCCAGTCGGAATTGATTTCGGAACCATAGGAGTTCTCGACGACGCGGGTGTCATGCACGAAGTCACTACTTTCCGCAAGGATGTGAAGACAGATGGGCGCCATGCGATCGTCGAGTTTGGAGCATCGCTCGAGGAGGATCTCGCGCGGCGCGATCTGACCATTAATGCCATCGCCTTCTCTCCAACCACCGGCGCGGTGAGGGACCCGTTCGGCGGTGGCAGGGACCTCGAACGCGGTGTCATACGCGCGGTAGGTGACCCCGATGAGCGCATGCGGGAGGATCGGCTGAGAGGGTTGCGCGCCATTCGCTTCGCGGCCCGCTTTGGCTTCAGCATGGAAGAGGCGACGTGGGACGCAATCGTTCGGAGCGCTCCCTACCTTGGCCGGCTTTCGCCGGAGCGAGTACAACAGGAGCTCAACAAGACAATGCAGCAGGTAAACAAGCCGAGCACCGCACTGGAAATGTGGAGACGAAGCGGTGCGCTGGCTTCGCTACTGCCGGCGCTCGCGCCGGTGTCGGATTCAGCGCTCTCGATTCTCGACGCGTTGCCGCGGCCATTGCGTCCCTCGCAGGACAGGCGGCGCGTACATCGTCTGGTGGCGCTCTTTTCCGAATGCGATCCGGCGCAAGCAGAGCAGACCCTCAGGCTGCTGCGGTTCTCGAATAGCGAGTCCGAATGGATCGCGCAAACGCTGCAACACTGGCTTCGCATCGCCCCCGAGCTCGAGGCGGCGTTGAGCGGCGAAAGCGTAGCATCGGACGGTGATATCCGGAGATGGGTAGCCGCGGTGGGAAGATTACGTGTTCCCGCTGTATGGCGTCTAGCTGCCGCTCGAGTTGGCTCGCGAAACCCTGCTGACCCGTCCGAAAGCCGCTTCCGCACGATACATTCGACTTACCGGCGTGCGTTGCGATCGGCTGCACGCGATGTCGTTGATCTATCCGATCTCGCAATCGACGGAGACGATTTGCGCTCGGCTGGCATTCCGCCTGGGCGTGCGTTCGGCGTTATCCTCCACCGTCTGCTCGAGTACGTCATCGAGGACCCTGCGCGAAACGAGCGCGACTGGCTCATGCGCCAAGCCGCGCAGTTGCATGGTGAACTCACTGGATCCTGAAGCCAAATACCATCGGATTGCGGAGTGCGGATAGGGAACGGCTCGAGATTGATCCGCAATCCGACAATATTCCCTACATCAGGCACGGAGCTGACTATGTTCTTTCGCGGACGCCAGCCGGAGACCTCGGTATGGAGGCGCTTTCGCACGTCGAGCGACGGATTCTCGTTTGCGAAAGAGGAGGACTACTACGCGGCTCATGTCGTCGCCAATGCGGAGCGCGTGGTCGATCTCTTTCATGCGCTGTCAGAGCATCTGCCTCCAGCTGTAGATGTCGCCATCGAGGACGCGCGGAATAAACGGCAGTGGAAGGGCGAAAGCCTCGCGCTTCCCGATGTGCGAGATGCGGTAGCTCGCCTCAAGACGCCCGTCGCCACCTTTGGTGGGGTGGAACTGTCGGTCTACACCGCGGAGGACCAGCTCACCCGGAATCCGGTGCTCGAGCTTTGCATTTATGCCCGCACGGACCAGTGGCTGTACATCCTCAAGGGGAAGGGGCTGGAGGAGCAGCGAATGGTACGCACGCGAAGCTGGAAGCTCAAACGCCATGAGTTCCCACCCGCTCCGGAGTTGAGCGACGTGATCGCGTCGACGGCTACATCGCTTGGACTTAGCCCGTTGTGAATCGCACGGCGCTGCTGTATGCGGTAGTCGCCGCTTTCGCCAACGTTGCGGGTGCTGTTGCAGTGACTTCGCGTGCTCGGTGGAGCGTACGCGCGCTCGATGTGATGGTGGCCCTTGCTGCGGGATTCATGATTTCTGCCTCCGTGACCGACATCTTTCCGGAAGCCATTCGGCGAGGGGGCCACACGGCCGCGCTCGTGGCCCTGCTGGGTTATTTTCTGGTGCATCTCACTCAGCACACTCTTGCGCCGCACTTCCATTTCGGCGAGGAAACACATGAGGTTTCGGAGCTGGTGAGCTTGTCTGCGCTCGTTGGACTGTTGGTACACACATTCGTTGACGGAGTGGCAATAGCGAGCGCCTTCACCGTCAGTACGGAATTCGGTATCGTGATATTTCTTGCGATACTGCTGCACAAGTTTCCTGAGGGGCTTGCGATATCGAGTTTGTTTCTCGCGGCGGGCGCGAGCCGGCGCAGGGCTCTGTATGCGGCTGCTGCCCTGGGTGCGGCGACGATCGCCGGTGTAGTCATGACCGGCATTGTGTCACCTCTGCAGACATATGGACTGGCGATATCGGCCGGCGTGACGCTGTATGTGGGCGCATCGAATCTGGTGCCGGCCTTTCAGAGCAAGCGTGGCTGGCGCCTGCCAGTGGCGTTCTTTTCGGGGTGCGGTGTCTATTTCGCTGCGCGGGCGGCGGTGGGGGTCTGACGGTGGCCGGAAAGCGCCCGCGAACATCCGCGTCGCTCACACCGTCCCTGTTTGTCGCACCGGTATCTTCCCTCCCACTGGCGGCACGCATGCGCCCTCGCACACTCGAGGAGTTTGCGGGCCAGGCTCATTTGCTCGCACCGGGGAAATCGCTTCGCGACGCCATCGAGCGCGGTTCCGTTGGCTCGATAATCTTCTGGGGACCACCCGGTTCGGGCAAGACTACGCTGGCGTACCTTATAGCGCGCTACACCAAGCGCGAGTTTGTGCCTTTCTCCGCCGTGTCGGAAGGCGTTCCGCGTCTACGCGAGATAGCGGGGGATGCGGAGCGGCGATTGGCCGAGCACGGCCGCGGCACGATTCTCTTCGCCGATGAGATCCACAGACTCAACAGAGGCCAGCAAGATGCTTTCCTGCCGCATGTCGAGCGGGGAACGGTAATCCTTATAGGCGCCACTACCGAGAACCCATCGTTCGAGATAAATGGCGCTTTGCTGTCTCGCGTTCGCGTGTTCGTGCTGGAGCCGTTGACGGCGCACGATATCTCGGGTGTTGTCCTGGCGGCCATGAGCGACAAGGATCGAGGGTTGGGCGGCATGGGGCTGCTCCTCGATGACAACGCGCTCGCCCTCATTTCGGAGGAGGCGGATGGCGACGCTCGGCGAGCTCTCACCGTACTCGAGGCCGCCGCCGACCACGTACGTTCCGGCGGAAGAATTACGGAAGAGATTGCGAGAGAGGCGATGCAGAAGAGGTTCGCTCGATACGACAAGGCGGGCGAAGAACACTTCAATCTCCTCTCCGCCTATCACAAGTCGCTGCGTGGGAGCGATCCTCAGGGAGCTCTGTACTGGATGGCCCGCATGATCGACGGCGGTGAGGATCCAATGACCATATTCCGCCGGGCTCTGGCCATGGCCGCCGAGGATGTCGGTCTCGCCGACCCGGGCGCGCTTCAGATTGCGGTTGCTGCGCGCGATGCGTATCACATGCTGGGCGCACCCGAAGGCTTCCTTCCGCTCGCCGAGATGACGATCTATCTCGCGACCGCTCCCAAGTCCAACAGTGCCAAGGCCGCGCTCGGCGCGGCACTGGACGCCGCGCGGCGCACGCCCGCGGCCGCTGTTCCCCTCCACATTCGCAACGCGCCGACGAAGCTCACGAAGGAACTGGGATACAGCGAAGGGTATGAGTACGCACATGACTCCGACGACGCATACATCCCACAGGAGTATCTTCCGGAGCAGCTTCGCGGCACCACGTTGTATAAGCCCGGGCTATTCGGTTTCGAGAAGCAGATCACGAAGCGACTCGCCTGGTGGGCGGAGCTTAAAGCGAAGGCGACGCGGGAGCAGGATGATGAACGTTGAGAATCACCACTGAGAGGAATTTATGCGCAAAACGATAGCGTTCGCGGCCGCTGCGGCCATCATTACCGGAGCTGGGTGCAAGAGCCTCGCAACTCGCACGTTCGCGGAGCCGGTGGTCACCTTCAGGGACGTCAAGATCAATGGGCTGGGGCTGACGGGAGGGTCGCTCGACATCAATCTGAGTGTTTACAATCCGAACGGGTATGACCTGGATGCCACCCGTCTCACATACAAGCTCTGGGTGGATTCCCTCGAGTTTGGAACCGGCGCCATCGACAAGCGCTTCACGGTTCAGGAAAAGGACTCATCGATTGTCGCGCTTCCCCTCAACTTCAACTGGCAGGGAGTTGGATCCGCGGGACGCGAGCTTTTGAACACGGGCTCGGTAAATTACCGCGTTACGGGCGATATAACTGTGAGGTCCCCACTTGGGAATCACACACTTCCATATGATCGGACGGGACGGTTCTCCACATTGGGAGGGAACCGTTAAGTGAGGGGGGAGGAGGAAGGCGGTGGCTAGAGACATGATCTCCCTCGCCCCGCCCACCGAGCGCGCGATTCTTGTCGGCGCGCCCCTCAAGGGGTCGCTCGCCCGGTTGCAGATGGCCGAGCATCTCGAGGAGCTCACGCGTCTCGCTGACACAGCGGGCGCACAAGTCGTGGGTCGGCTCACGCAGCAGCTCAATCGGCCTGATCCGGCGAGCTATCTGGGGAAGGGCAAGCTCGAGGAGTTGCGCATAAGGATTGAGGAGACGGATGCCACACTGGTGATCTTTGACGACCAGCTTTCCCCAGCGCAGGGTCGCAACATCGAACAGGCTCTGGGCAGGCGGGTGATGGACCGCGCCGAGTTGATTCTCGACATCTTCGCGACGCGCGCTCGCTCGAGCGAGGCGCGCATGCAAGTGGAATTGGCTCAGCTGGAGTACACGCTGCCGCGTCTGACGCGGATGTGGACGCACCTTGAGAAATTTCGCGGCGGAATAGGGATGCGAGGACCTGGCGAAACCCAGCTCGAGACTGACCGCCGGCTTATCAACAACCGGATAAAGCTTCTGAAGGGCCGTCTCGGGGAGGTGCAGCGTTCCCGCGAGGTGCAGCGACAGACGCGCCGCGACCTGTTCAAGGCGTCGCTTGTTGGTTACACCAACGCTGGCAAGTCATCGATTTTGCGATCGCTCGCCCAGGCGAAGGAGGTGCACGTTGAGGACCGGCTTTTCGCGACGCTCGACCCACTGACGCGCGAGGTAGACCTCGGGGAGCACAACCGCGTGCTTCTTACCGACACTGTTGGTTTTATTCGGAAGCTTCCGCACGATCTCGTAGCCTCCTTCAGGGCGACGCTGGAGGAAACGCGGGACGCGGACCTCCTTCTTCATGTCATCGATGCGAGCCACGCTGCCTGGCATGAGCAGCGAGAAGTCGTCAACGAAGTGCTGGAGGAGCTTGGAGTCGCGACCAAACCCATCCTGCATGTGTTCAACAAGATCGATCGGCTGGATCAGGATTCGCTCGTTGAACTCCAGGAACGGATCGCGCACCTGCTTCCAAACTCGGTCTTCGTGTCGGCCGAGGCCGAGGACGGATTGGAGCCGCTTCGACGCTCTCTTCTGGGCGCTGTGCGAAAGCTCAGACCGGTGACGGAGCTCAGGCTTGCCATCTCGGACGGACGGACCATGGCAGAGATTCACAGGGTGGGCGAGGTCCTGGAACAGCGCAGTGAAGGTGAAGAGCTCATCGTGCGCGCTCGCGTGGATGCGGCGACGCTTGGGCGGTTGCGGAGGCAGGGGGTGGGGGTTTCGGAGGCATGAAGTCGGATTGCAGATCGCGGTTGCCATTTCGGAGGGTGGAGAGGCAGCGTGGTTGCAAGCCATGGTGGAAGAACAGTCACACGGGTTGGGTCAAGAGCTTGAAGAACGGGGCGTTGCTCTAGACGGCCTCTGGAAAGCCGGCGAGATCGCCCCACCGAACATTGTGAAGCTAGATGTCGAGGGTGCGGATCTCGCAGCGCTTCGCGACATGGGCGAGCTCACCGCTGCCAGTCGTCCGCATTTCCTAATCGAATTTCATGGCGCGTCCATTGACGGCCAGGACATGGATACGCTTTCGCGCCGCCTCCTCCTCGAGTTGGGGTATGAGCTGACCACACTTCGCTGTGGGGAAGTCCACGCCCTCCTGGATAGGTGTTCCCGAAGGACGCCAGGACAGCCACGCCTTTTGCGGAATTTTGTTGCGTCCGGTCAGTACGACCCGAACACGGATGCAAACCGTCGCTTGAACGCTTAACACTAGCTCATTAGTTTTCTTAGACTTAGCTAGCGTGGACCTGGTGCTCGATTTGACATTCAGCTTCGTGAGCTGCCGGGGTCGGGATGCGGAGCAAGTGGCATATGATTTGATTAAGTCGGCTGCGCCGCACGTAGCATCCTTATGAAAGTCAATTGATCTGGATCGCATCGCTCGAGCCAAGGAGGCACGGCGACTGGCCGGTTTGCGCAAGGATCGTGCAAACCACGCGGTAGCTTTACCTTGGATGATTGGCTGCCTGCGAGAAATGGAGATACAAAGTGGCACCAGAATTGTGCTGGATGCTTTTATACACCAAGCCGTATGCGGAGAGCTGGGCCGAGATCAATTTGCGAAAGCAGGGCTTCGCTACGCTCTTGCCGCGCGTTCGCAGGCGGGGTGGGACAGGCCCTCTGTTTCCGAGGTACTTGTTCGCTGGACATGAGCGGGGGGAGAGGGCGGATCCGTTGCGGAGCACGCGCGGCGTGCTTTACGTCGTCCAGTGCGGACAACGTCCGGCTCGGGTTCCGGGTTCGGTGGTCGAAGAAGTCCGTTCGCGTATGGACGAGCAGGGCATCGTTTCTCTCGATGAGATCAGGCCCGCGGACCCTCTGTTTGCCAAGGCCGAGCGGGAGCGAGTGCGCGCACTCATGAAGTTTGCGCGCGCCGGTTTCCGCGTCGTTGCCTAACAGCGGACAGGATGGAGAGGATAGAAACAGTCCCGATTCAACATCGGCGCCATTCCTGTAAATCCTTTTTTATCCCGTAAATCCTTTTTATCCTGTCGAATCACTCCCCCCCGAGACTGTGACTGGTACTGGCCACTGCCGCTGAAAATGGCACTAATCCTATCATTCAGTACAACCACCAGGTAGCCACCACCAGCCTCCGACAACCTGAATCTCCCATGAGTATCCATAAAACTCTCTCCGAGAAGATCGCGAACCGCAAGATCGTGTGCGGTGTCGTGGGCCTCGGCTACGTTGGATTGCCGCTCGCGGTTGAAATGGGGCGGGAAGGAATCCGTGTCATCGGCTTCGAAAAGTCCGTACGCGTGACCGATCTCGTTAATGCCGGTGAGAGCCATATCAAGGATGTCGCCGCCACGCATGTCGCCAAGCTGCGGGAAGCGGGGCTCCTCGAGGCAACCACCGACATGTCGCGTCTTTCCGAGTGTGATGTCGTTTCGATCTGCGTGCCGACGCCGCTCGGCAAGACCAAGGATCCGGACATGTCGTACGTGGTGAGCGTTACCGAGGCAATTGCGGACGCGCTGAGGCCGGGGCAGATCATCGTCCTCGAGTCGACCACGTATCCTGGCACGACCCGGGATCTCATGTTGCCGAAACTCGAGGAGGGTGGACTGGTTGTGGGCGAGGACTTCTTTCTCTGCTTTTCGCCGGAACGCGTCGATCCAGGCAACGCGAAGTGGCACACGAAGAACACGCCCAAAGTGTTGGGCGGCGTGACAGAGAAGTGCACTGATTTGGGCGTCGACGTATACAAACTCTTCATCGACAATGTGGTAAGGGTAAGCTCTCCCGAAGCCGCCGAGCTCACCAAGCTGCTGGAAAACACCTTTCGCATGATCAATATCGGCCTTGCCAATGAGATGGCGATGATCTGCGACAGGCTTGGCGTAGACGTGTGGGAGGTAATCGACGCCGCGAGCACCAAGCCGTTCGGTTTCATGAAATTCACGCCGGGACCCGGTCTTGGCGGGCACTGCATACCCCTCGATCCGCATTATCTCGCGTGGAAGATGCGCACGCTGGCGTACAAGACGCGGATGATCGAGCTGGCCGGGGAAATCAACACGGAGATGCCGGCATTCTGGGTGACGAAGATGCAGGACGCGCTCAACCAGGTTGGGAAGGCTCTGAAGGGAGCAAAAGTGCTGGTGCTAGGCGTCGCGTACAAGAAGGACATCGACGACTTGCGTGAGTCGCCTGCCCTCGAGATTCTGCACCACCTCACCCAGAAGGGAGCGCTCGTCAAGTATCACGATGCATTTTGTCCCGATATTGTCGATGATGGGCACACTCCGTCGGGTGCCGTCGGCAGGTCGGTAGATCTGACGGATGATGTGATTCGTGATTCAGACGCGGTCATGATAGTCACGGACCACTCCAACATTGACTACTGCCGCGTCGCTGAACTGGCGCAGGTTCTTATTGACACCCGGAATGCATGCGGCGGAAAGCGGGGCAATGCCGCGAGGGAAGGTGTTGCGGCGGTGCTGGCGGGGGCCTAGCTGAAACCTCACAATTGAGCGTCTCCACGCCAAGATCGTAATGGCACTCAAGGTCACGCCCGAGAGCGTGACTCTTCCGGCCGTTTCGGCTCGGGAGCTCGAGCGGAACGAAGTTACGCCGTCCAACATGCCCGTCGTTGTGATCGACGGTTCAGCGCATTGGAAGCAATGGTGGCTTGATCTCTACCTCTATCGCGGCGCGCTGCAAAGCCTCATGTGGCGCAACGTGCGATCGCGATACAAGCAGGCAGTCCTCGGTATGGCCTGGGCCGTGATTCAGCCAACGGTGCAGGTAGTGGTTTTCACCGTGGTGTTCGGAAGGCTCGCAAGTGTGCCATCGGGCGGAGTGCCATATCCGCTGTTCGCGCTGGCGGGGCTGCTGCCATGGAACTTGTTCGCCAAGGTGATCAACGATGGAGCGGTGTCGCTGGTAGCGAACCAGCATATCATCACAAAGCTGTTCTTTCCGAGAATCTATCTTGTGCTTGCTGTGGGTGCCTCCGCGCTTCTGGACGCGCTGGTTACGCTCGCGGCGCTCGCAGCGCTCATGGTATGGTACGGGCTGACTCCCGACGCCGGTGCTCTGTTCGCCGTTCCGGCACTCGTTGGGGTGATCGTTCTGTCCTACGGGCTTGCGGCTCTGCTCGCGGCGATCAATGCGCGCTGGCGTGACGTGCAACACACGCTGCCGTTCCTGATGCAGGTCGCACTTTTCGCGACCCCTGTCCTGTATCAAACCTCCTACTTGCCGTCACGTTGGCGCTTTCTCCTGGCGCTGAACCCGATGACCGGGCTTATCGAGATCTTCCGGGGCAGCATTCTCGGTCTGGGGCTTCCGGAAGTGCGCATCGTAGTTGTGTCGCTCGGCGTTAGTTTCGCTGCGATCGTGGCTGGCGTCTGGTACTTCACTCGCTCCGAGGCGACGATAGTCGACGTTGTGTGAGCAATTACGCGGTAGAGGTGGAGGGGCTCAGCAAGCGTTATAGGATCCGAAACCCAAAGGCGCTGCCGATCACCGGCTTTCTGACGCGGGCGCTGCGGGCGGCACGAGAGCCACGCACTCTGGATGTTGAAGTGCTGCGGGATGTCAATTTTGACGTGAAGCAGGGAGAGGTATTCGGCATTATTGGCCGGAACGGAGCCGGCAAGAGCACTCTCCTCAAGATACTGGCGCGAATCACGAGCCCGAGTGGCGGGCGAGCAACCATCCGCGGTCGCGTAGCCAGCCTGCTCGAAGTCGGGACCGGCTTCCACCCGGAGCTCACCGGACGGGAAAACGTTTATCTCAACGGAATGCTGCTGGGCATGCCGTCGCGCGAAGTGGATCGCGTGTTTGATGAGATCTGCGATTTCGCCGGGATAGGAGCCTACATAGATACGCCAATCAAGCGATACTCCAGTGGCATGCAGCTCCGTCTCGCGTTCGCGGTGGCAGCGCATCTGGCCGCGGACACCATGATCGTCGACGAGGTTCTTGCGGTAGGCGATGCGGAATTCCAGACCAAGTGCACTCAGGCATTGCGTGAGGCGGCTGGTCACGGACGAACAACGCTCTTTGTAAGCCATAATATGGCGGCCGTCGAAAATCTCTGTTCGCGGGCGCTGCTGTTGCGGCAAGGTGTGGTTCAGCGCACTGGCCCGGCGAAAGACGTAGTTCGCGAATACCTCCGCGGCGTACTGCCTTCGGAGGGCGCGAACGCGAACTACGTGGTGGGCGCCGATCATGTGGGCAAGACGGCGGCGTGGTTCACTACCGCACAAGTACGCGGAAGCGACGGAGGCATGCCCGTCCAGGGCGAAGATATCGTCGTGACTGTGGAGTTCGAGGTCAGCGAGCACGTTCGCAAGCTGCAGATCAGTCTGGCCGTGTCTACTACAGACGGGGCGCTCGTAAGTGCACTGAGCAATGGTGACTATCGAGCCGAGTGGGATGTACGCCGCGGTAGCTACCGAGCGAAAATTCACATGAACTCGCCGCGGTTGGTTCCGCGGACTTATTCGCTGTCGCTTCGAGCGATGCAGGGCTGGGGCGCGGAAATATTTGATGATGTTCCGGACGCATTGACATTCAGCGTACTCGGACGGGATGTGCTTGGTACCGGCGTTCCCCTGCTCGCTGACCGCGGGGTCACCTGGTCGCCTGTAACGTACGAAATCACGGCGCTCGCTGCCGCCGACTCGCTGTGACAGACGCGAGCATTCAGCGCATTTCGCTGTCGCGCAGCAGGCAACTGCGACCCTTCCTCAATTACGCCATATGACACTGCCGGCTCCGTCGCTGGAAGAGCGCTCGCAAACTCTCGCGAGTTTCGACTGGCAGTGGGCCCATTTGCCCGACGGCGATTTCATGCCAGGCGATCCATGGTTCGATGCCAATGCGCACTGGGCCCTGGCTGAGGAGATGTGCGCCATTTCCCCGGAATGGTTCGCTGGAAAGCGCGTTCTGGACGCCGGCTGCGGTCAGGGCAGATGGACCAAGGTGCTGCTCGAGCTCGGCGCTCTGGTAACGGCGGTAGACTTCAGCGAGGCGGGACTGGCACGCACGCGTTCACTGGCCGGCGATACGGACCGGCTGACGACGCGGCGCGTTAATCTTCTGGATATTCCCAGCGATCTCGCAACAGAGCGATTCGACCTCGTGTTCTCGTTTGGGGTTCTCCATCACACGGGACATACCTGGCAGGCTCTGGAGAATGTCGCGCGCCTCGTGGGGGACGGGGGGGCAATGTTTCTGTATCTCTACGGTGAGAAATCGTGGGAAAAGGAAGAGCGCGAGCGAATCGAGCGGCTACGGCACTCGCTGGCGCGGCTCCCATTCGAGGAAAAGATCGCGGAGCTGCGGCGCCGGTTTCCGGGCGATGATCCGCATCAGATGTTTGATCTGCTGAGTCCCGTAATCAACGACCGCGTCCTATTCGACGACGTTGTCGCCCGGCTTTCCCCTCTTGGTTTCGAGCGTTCTGATCAGACTATCAGCGATAGCGAGGTGTACGTGCGCGCGCTGCGACCGGGGTTCCCGGAAGCGGCATTACTGCCGGTAGTCGGAAAACAAAGCCGGTACAGGGAAGAGCTCGCGAGCCGATTCATGCACCGCAAAGGGGCTGTGTTCGAGGACCATTTGCGTACCGCCGTCGCTGGCGTCGCACCACGCCCCACTCCTCGCGTATTTCACGATGCCTTGGCGGGCTACTCCCGAGACGCGGCCATTCTCGACGTCAGCTTCGCCCCGGATCGCGTCCTGGCTGAACCCGGTTTTAGACCGAGTGTTCATTTTTGGAACGGACCCTCCCTCATTACACCGGGCCTCCATCCGGAACAGACGGGCGATGTAGTCCTTCTCGCGGGCGGGGTTCTAGGCGCTTGCAGATTTCCCGAAGTAATGTTCGCGCGACTGTGGGAGCGCGTTCGTGCCGGGGGACACCTGCTAGTCGAAGTTTCGCCCGACGGATTTGGCGACATGCGACGCACTCTGTTTGAGCGGCTATACAGCGTGCGAGCGGATGTTCCGGGGAAATTAGCCGCGCTGTTGGGTAGACATGTTGATTGGTGCTCCGGTGCCGGACTTTACGCGCTCGGGAGAAACAGTTTGCTAAACCCGGTGACATGTGAACGCGCCGAGGCGGTGTTGACGGCGGTTGGATGCCGACGAATGTCCTGGAGGGCGGCCCGTGCCGGAACGTTGCTCCTCCTCGCTGAACGTGAGTGATACTGACCTGCATCCGCGCCTCTGGACGATAACGGAATGCTACCCTCGACCCGATCGGCTCAATGACTGTGCCTTCGCGCATCGCCAGCTTGCAGGTCTTGCGCAATTCGGCTGGAGCACCAGTGTACTTGTGCCGAACGGATGGTATCCGCCCGTTCTGTGGCGCGCGGCACCTGCATGGCGGGAGGCCCGGGAGGCTCACATTCCCGATGGCTGGGCGCTCGATGGAATACGGGTTGGCGACCTTGTATATCAGAATCGTGTTCCCAGTCGGCTCTCCAACCCCTTCACGACCGCGGAGCGCGTGCGCGACGCCCTGATCGGGCGGTTGGACCGTGAAGGCGTGAGCCGCAACCGGGATATCCTGCTCTGCCAGTTTGCGCTTCCTTATGGTGCACTTGCGGCGGACGCGGCACGGAAGCTCGACATTCCATTCGTGGTGCAGTTGCGGGGTGATGATGTCTGGATCTGGCCGCGCAAGGATCACGGAACACTTCAGGCGTTCCGTCAAAGTATTGGAGGCGCGGACCTCGTTCTCTCCGTGTCGCGCGCGCTGATTGACGGAGCAGCCGCGCTCTGTGAAGGCATAATGCCACCCACAGCGGTCGTGCCGAACGGCATCGACACCGTGCAATTTCGGCCAGCCGCGCATGAAGAAGAGAAATTCCGGTTGCGCCGACAATTGGGTGTTGGAGATGACAAGCTGGTCATCTTGTGCGTCGCGAATGCGCTACTGAGAAAGGGATGGAAAGAACTGCTCGACGCACTGGGAGAACTGGACACACACAACATAGTCCTCCTGGGAGTTACGGCGAGCACCGGTGGTGATTTCGATATCGTCTTTGAGGCCAGCCGCTGCGCGCCAGCTTTGCCGGTGCGCCTGTTTAATGGTTTACACGGCGCCGAGCTGGCGGATCTGTACCGCGCGGCGGATGTTTTTTGTCTCCCGTCACATTGGGAGGGAATGTCCAATGCGGTGCTCGAAGCGATGGCTTCGGGCTTGCCTGTCGTGACATCGAGTGTTGCCGGGCATCCGGAAGTGATAACCAGTTTTACCGACGGCATCCTGATTCCCCCGCGAGACTCCAGTGCATTGACCGAGGCCTTGCGATCTGTTCTCGATTCGAAAGAGTTGCGCACGCGTCTTGGCATTGCGGCACGGCGGCGCGCGCTTGGAGTGGGGGATTCAGCGAAGGCGGGTGCGAGACTCGCCTACCTTTTCAATGCCCTTAAGCGCGGGGCGCCAGCTACTGTGTTCGGAGAAGAAAATCCCTATGCCGAGGTGGGACCGGTCCCTCCTGGAGAGACAGCAGTGAGTCTGAGTGTGGCGTCATAAATGTGTGGCATAG
>JBPCJT010000070.1:0-14304 GCA_051005015.1 Gemmatimonadaceae bacterium
CTGGAGGGGCTCGAGGAGTTTGTGCCCGATCTAAAGGTCGAGCGGGTTCCGGACGCGGGGCATTGGATTGTGCATGAGAAGGGGGAGTTGGTGAATGGGGTGATGCGGCGGTTTCTTGGGGCGGGGCGAAACAGGTAGTCGGAGATCGGTCTTAAGGGAGCCACCCAGGGTGAAAGCTCTTTCCTGCGTGCTTCCGCGTGAAGATCACTATGCTGGTTCGCGGGGCGGAGTTTTCTCTACGGGCATCCGCGACCGCTCGGTTTTTTGCGTTCATCGCACTTGTTTGACCGCAAATGGCTCCTTTAACCGCGCTCCTGGAGGAGCACCCCACACCGCAATGCGCGGCTCAGTTTTCCAGCCGCGCTACCCTCTACGCCGCGCCCGCCGTCGCTTCGCAAGATGCGGCCCGAGCACCGCGTCAATCGTCTCGTGTATCCACCGCGCGGCTGTGCCCTCACGGTAGATCGCCCACGTCAACAGGGCGCCGCTGAGCGCCGCTTCTACCGTGCGCGCCAGCTTCCGAGTGTTGGTGCCACGAGCAAGCTCACCCGCGGCGATGGCCTCACCGATAAGCGCCCGAAAACCGGCTCGCGTAGTGCGCGACTGCACGACCAGGTGGCTGCGGAAGTCAGGATCGGAAAGGTCGATCTGTAGATAAGCAAGGTTCCGTGTCAGGGCGGCCGGAGATTCCGCGAGATGCGACATGCACTCGGCATAATTGCGCAGCGCGGCGAGCGGCGAACGATGCCTGGCCCGCAGCTGCTTCATGAAGTCCGCCGTCGAATCCGCCGCACCGGCGGACAGAGCCAACAGCAGCGCCCGCTTGGAGCCGAAGCGCTGCACCAGCGCGCCCGCGGTCAACCCGGCCTCCGCCGCGATCACGGCAAGCGTTAGCTTGCCCGGCCCCACGCTCGACATGGCGCGGTGTGCCGCCGCAAACACCTCCTCGTCGCTCACCTTCCTGGGTCGTGGGCTCAAATCGCGGGGGGCTTGACTGTTTCTAAACGGTGATATAGTATCGTTCCTAAATGACGGTTTAGTATATCGCGTGCCGCCTGGATACACTACCCCCGGCGAACCAACACAGAGAGGATTCCAATGCGGACCGTGACGTATGGCGCTGCCTGCAGCCTCGACGGATTCATCGACGCCGCCGACGGCGCGCTTGACTGGCTGCACTTCAGCCCCGATGTGCAGGACGTGATGGCGAAATACTGGGCGACCGTGGATACCATCCTGATGGGCCGAAAGACCTGGGAGGTAGCTGTCGCCATGGGTGGGGGTGGCGAGTCATGTGACGGAGGCGTGATGGCCCCTGACACGAGAACGTATGTCTTCTCGCGCACGCTAACAGATGTCGCGCAGCCCGGAGTGCACCTCGTTCGCGAGGACGCGGGAGCCTTCGTGCAAGCGCTCAAGCAGAAGTCCGGACGCGGGATCTGCGTGATGGGCGGCGGCGATCTCGCCCGCTCCCTTCTCGAGGCCGGTGTCATCGACAAGGTGGAGCTGAACGTCCACCCCGTCCTGCTCGGCTCGGGCACTCCTCTCTTTCTTGACGCCGGGCGGCGAATCAAGCTCGCACTCCAGCGGTCTCGTGCGCTTGACGGCGGTTGCGTGCTCTCGACGTACAAGGTGCTGGGCAGCCGTAGCGCAGCGCGCAAGTCAGGGAAGCGGCGAAAGCCGGATGGTTAGGTCTTCGACTGCTCCTTACGGCGTTGAAGGCAGTTCGCCGAGCGCTTCCAGATCGCTGAGATCCTTGCGACGCCCGGTGGCTCGCTTGTTCTCGACCAACGCCGCGCGACCGAGAAAGGGTACGCTTTGCCCACGCACCACATGTTCGACGCGCCCGGCCCACGCAGCATCGAAATCGGGGAAGCCGGTGATCGACGTCAGGAGATCGATGCGGTTCGGAGGAAGGCCAAGCTGGATGACCGTTCCCGGTAGCTCCGTCAGAAGATCGATCCAGTCGTCCGTCACACCCGGCGGATGACTCGCCCGGGCATTTCTTCGCGGCGGTAAGTCGGCGCCTGGCGACCCGTCAATTCCCACATGCGCTGTGAAAGCACGGCGACCATCTCCAACCGCTGCTCCGGGTTGCCACAGCGCTCAGATCATCACCGGGCTCCGCACCCAGGCGGTAGACGCGCACCGGCCATGTATGGCGATTAGCCGCACGATCTCGATGAGTAATGCGCAAATATACGATGGACTGATGAGACTTGCTACGCGGCAACGCGGCGTCGCACGTATCCCCGGATTTCACGAATAGCCGACGACACTTCGGTCACCCCGCCTCTCGCTCGTCCGGCACCGGCGTGACCGCCGACTGGTCTACTTCCCCGGTTCGGATGCGGTACACCTTTTCGACGGGGAGCACGAAGATCTTTCCGTCGCCCACCTCGCCGGTTGTTCCCGCGGAGAGAATCGCGCGCACTGTCGGCTCGACGAAGTGATCGGAGACTCCGATATCAAGCCGCACCTTGTCGTGCAGCTCCACCTTTACCGTTATCCCCCGGTACGTCTCTACTTCCTCCACCTCTCCACCGTGCCCCTGCACGCGGCTCAGGGTGAGACCGCGCACCTCGGCCCTGTAGAGCGCCTCGAGGATCTCGTTGACCTTCTCGGGGCGGACAATCGCCACGACGAGCTTCATCTGTCAGCTCCCATCAGCGCGAACAAGAATGGCACCTTCGCCCCTGCTGTACGCTTCCTCGCCATGCTGAGTGACATCCAGCCCCACTCCCTCCTCCCTCGAGGTGGCGCGCAGCCCGGTCATCAGCGCGATGATCTTGAGGATCACGAAAGTTCCGGCCGCGCTGTACGCGATCGTCGCCGCAATGGCCGCACACTGCACGGCGAGCTGCGACACGTTGCCAAACAGGGCTCCGTCCGCGGTCCCGTTCCAGCTGCGCTCGGCGAGCACTCCCGTCAACAGGGCACCAGTAATTCCGCCCACCCCGTGGGCTGCTACCACGTCCAGTGAATCGTCCAGCCGCGTGCGCGTTCTCCAGAGCAGCGCATAGTAGCTCGGCACAGCGGCGATGCCTCCAAGCGCGATCGCCGATAGCGGGCTCACGAAGCCCGCGGCCGGAGTGACAGCGACCAGGCCGACGACAATGCCCGTCGCCGCGCCGATGGCCGTCGCCTTTCCGGTTCGCATCAGGTCGAGCAGACTCCAGACCACCAGGGCCGCCATGGGTGCGAACATTGTATTCACGAAGGCGAGGGACGCCAGTGCATTGGCGCCGAGAGCGCTCCCGCCGTTGAATCCAAACCAACCGAACCAGACAAGGCCCGTCCCCAGCAACGTGAAGGGGACGTTTTGCGGAACTATCGCCTGCCGAGCGTAATCCTTGCGCGCGCCTACCACGAGGGCAATCACGAGCGCGGCGGTGGCTGCGTTGATGTGAACTACGGTACCCCCAGCGAAATCAAGCGCGCCGAGCTTCGCGAGCCATCCGCCACCCCACACCCAGTGCGCCACCGGCGCGTAGACAAAGACCGACCAGAGCGTGATGAAGCCGACATACGCCCCGAAGCGCATACGCTCCACGATTGCACCGGAGATCAATGCGGCCGTGATGACGGCGAATGTGCCCTGGTACGCCATGAACAGGACGTGCGGAATGGAGCCCTGGGCGTCGAGGCGCACGTTGCTGAGAAAGGAATACCGGAGCCCGCCGATCCAGCCGGAACCCTCGGCGAACGCGACCGAGTAGCCGATGAGCGCCCAGGCAATGCCGACGAAGCCGAGCGCGGCAAAACTCATCATGAGCGTGTTGAGAGTGTTTTTTACCCGCACCATGCCCCCGTAGAAAAAGCCCAGGGCCGGCGTCATGACGAGCACCATCGCCGTCGCTACCAGCATCCAGGCAGTGTCCGCGGCGCTAATCGTCCCCATGGTTGGTGGATTCTCCCGCTACGTTCAGAGATGATGTAGCATAAAGAAAGGCAGGCCGATAATGCGCGATTCCGGACACCAAAGCCAGCCCGGATGGGATTTGGCGTGCCGGCTGGCAACGCGGTTTGACGTGAACGGCCGCAGCCGTTGACGCCGCGAGCCGGGCACGTTAATCTGCGCGTATGAATCCCGCAGTGTTCGCCACCGGAATGTGTCGCCACACCTGTTACCGCACCGCCCATTGGGCCGGTGAGGGAGAGAGAGCGCGCACGTAGAATCTTTCGTGCAACGTCACCGGCCTAGCCGGTTCAGCGCCTCGACCCATTCCGGATTGAGGCGCTTTTTTTCCAGTCAGCGCCGACCACGCCACTCATGAAGCCACTCGCCATCTTTTACGAGCACCCGGACTGGTTCCGGCCCCTCTTCGCCGAGCTCGAGCGGAGAGAGATCGACCACGTCCGCATCGATGCCGCGTCACACTCCTATGATCCGTCGGAGAGCGAGAGCGCATACTCGCTGGTCTTCAACCGCGCGAGTCCTTCGGCTTATCTCCGTGGTCACGCTCAGACAACGTTCTACACGCTGCACTGGCTCAGGCATCTCGAGCTGCTTGGCGTGCCGGTGGTAAACGGGTCGGCCGTCTACGCGGTGGAGCTGTCGAAGGCTACGCAGCTCGACGTGCTCCGCAAGCTGGGCTTGCCCTATCCGCGGGCTATCGCGATAAACGATTCCCGACAGGCTTCTGTCGCGGCAGAATCGCTTCGCTTTCCCGTGGTAGTAAAGGCGAACATCGGAGGAAGCGGAGCGGGAATCGTGCGGTTCGACACGAAGGAAGATCTCGCAGCCGCGGCCGAACGTGGCGTACTCGATCTGGGGCTCGACCACACGGCACTCGTGCAGGAGCTGGCGCCTCTCCGCGGCGGTCACATCACGCGCGTGGAGGTGCTGAATGGGAAGTTTCTCTACGCAATCGACGTCTACCCCGCCGGCGATTCGTTCAACCTCTGCCCCGCCGACGTCTGCCAAACCATCGGTGGCGAGGAGCTTTCCCGATCCGCATGCGCAGTCGATGCGGAGAAAAACGGCATGCGCGTGGAGGAAAGCAAGCCAGCGTCTGCGATAATCGCGGAAGTGGAGAGGATAGGAAGGCATGTTGGGCTGGACGTGGGGGGAATCGAATATCTCGTCGACGATCGGGACGGCCGACACTATTTCTACGACATCAACGCTCTGTCGAACTTCGTGGCCGACCCGGCGCGCGTGATCGGCTTTGACCCCTTCGCTCGGCTAGTCGATTATTTGGAGACACGGATGCGAGCGGCGGTGCCGCGTGTCTCGGGCAACACCGCGGCATTGCTAGCCGTATGACGATGCGGTATGACTACTGGATGCCGGTGTTCGGTGGGTGGCTTCGAAACGTGCAGGATGAAGGTATGGAAGCATCGTGGGAATATTCGCGCCGGCTCGCCCGGCGAAGCGAGGATATCGGATATTCTCTGACACTGATCGCCGAGCTTTTCCTGAATGACATCAAGGCATCGACGCGCCGTCGCTCGAGGCGTGGTCAACAGCGGCGGCGCTGGCGGCGGTAACGGAGCGGCTCGAGCTCATGGTTGCCGTGCGCCCCACCTTCCACCAGCCAGCCATTCTCGCCAAGCAGGCGGCGAACATAGACCGCATCTCACACGGCCGGCTGTCTCTCAATGTTGTCTCGAGCTGGTGGCGAGACGAGGCTCGGCGGTACGGCGTGCATTTCGACGAGCATGACGACCGCTATGCGCGCACGGAGGATTGGCTGAACGTGCTCGATGGGGCGTGGCGCAACCCGCGGTTCAGCCATGCCGGACGATACTACCAGACGGAGGAGACGGTACTCGAACCCAAGCCGGTGACGTCGCCGGAGCGGGTTCGCCCGACGATTTACGCCGGAGGCGAAAGCGAAACGGCGAAGTCGCTGATCGCGCGGCGCTGCGACGCCTATGTGATGCACGGCGATCCGCCGGAGCGCATCGCCACAAAAATTGCCGACATGCGCCGTCGGCGCTCGGAAGCGTCAGACGTTGCGGAGGCGGAGACCGGGTTCGCGCTCGCACCACTCACTTTCGGAATGGCTGCCTACTCGATCGTGCGCGACGCGGAGTCCGAAGCGCACCAGGAGCTGCAGCGGATAACTGACGTTGCGCCCGGCTCGCCCGGCTACGGCAACTACCAGGAGTTCGTCGCGAACTCAAGGCTCGAGCAGAAGCTGTCGCTCGAGGACTACTCGGTATCGAACCGCGGACTTCGCGCGGGGTTGGTCGGCACGCCGGACCAGGTTGCCGAGCGGGTGTCTGCGTTCAGGGAGATCGGCGTCGACCTTTTGCTGCTTCAGTGCAGCCCGCAGCTCGAAGAAATGGAGCGGTTCGCGGCACAGGTGATGCCGCTCGTCGCGTGACGTCCCCTTTGCGTCGCTCACTTCATTGGCTGTTCGCTCCGTTTCGTCGCCGGCGCGCGTCCTATTACGATGGTAATGTTGTCAGAGCCGCCGCGGGACAGAGCCAGGTCGAGCAAGTCACGAGCTAGCTGCTCCGACGACGTCATTGCGCCGACGTGGGACGCGATCTCGTCGTCGCTGACATGCTTCGTGAGTCCATCGCTGCACAGCAGGAGTACACAGCCGCGCTTCGTGATATCGACTCGTGTGACATCCGGAAGCGCCTTCTCCGACCCGATCGCGCTGGAGAGGACGTTCTTCAGCGGAGACCGCTCCAGCTGCTCGGCAGGGAGCACGCCCATGTCTACAAGGTCCTGACCGAGCGTCTGGTCGCGCGTAATTTGGCGCAGCTCGCCGTCTGCGCAAAAGTAGCAGCGGCTGTCGCCCACCTGAACGACGTAGAACCGCGGCCACACGGCGATGCCCACCGTGAGCGTGGTTGCCATTAGCTGCTGATCCGTGCTGGCCGCCGCTTTCGCGCGCACGGCGTCGTGCGCCTCCAGCGCAGCGGCGCGCAGCGCATCAAGGAATTCCCCTTCCCCCGCCGAGCCCGCGACATGGTAGCACCGCAACGTGGATGACGCGTACCTTGTGACCGCCTCCATTGCGATGCGCGCGGCGGCGCTTCCGCCCGCGACGCCGCCAACACCGTCCGCTACGACCATAATCGTAGCCAATCGAGTTCCGCGCAAAGGTAACGTGTTCGTATTCGTCAGACTCGTTCCGTGAATCACAACCTGAGGGTGAACCGTGCACACGAGGAACTGGTCCTGGTTTTCGCTGCGTACCTTCCCCTGATGGGTGATGCCAAATAAATCCAGATCCTCGTCCGCAGGTCTGCCAGCTTTAGCCGCGGCAGATGTCACGTTATGCAGTTTCGCGAGTGCCATGGACTCTCCAATCGAGGCGTCAACTCATAGCATGTTCCCACGAGAAGCCGCCGGCAAGGGTGGTTGCTCACGATGCTGGGACGACTGTCGGTGTAGACAATTACGAAGCTGATGCTCGGCCCCGAAAAACATTGCCGCACGCACACGCTGGCGACTTGTGACCGCCGGTGGCACATTGAGTCTCCCACCACGATACAGGAGATGGAGCGCGCATGCAGTTGCTTGAGTGGAAGATTGGGTGCACGGTAGCGACAGGGGATCAGTGACGAGTACCGGTTCGGTATCGCTGCCATCTGACGCCGGCCGGCACCCGGCCGATACCGAGCTTGATGTCTTCGGCCTCACGCATCCGGGTCGAGTGCGGACGAACAACGAGGATCACTTTCTCGTCTGCGCTCTCCAGAAGCGTATGGAGGTTTACCACACCAGTCTGCCGCATCTGTCCAACCTCGCGGGCGTGGAGCGCCTTGCCTTTATCTCGATGGTAGCCGACGGCGTGGGTGGCGCCGCGGCAGGTGAGGAAGCCAGCCGTATGGCTCTAGAAGGGGTCACGCGGTACGTGTCCCAGGCTCTGCACTGTTACTACACGAGCGACGTTTCCAACGATGCCGGCTTCATGCAAGCCCTGGAGGACGCGGCTCTCAAGGTGCATAACGAGCTCGCGGCCGCCGCTACGGAAGACATCACCCTTCGCGGCATGGCCACTACGCTAACGCTGTGGATTGGCGTGTGGCCCGCAGCATATCTGCTGCAGGTTGGTGACAGCCGCTGCTACGTATTGAGCAAGGGTGATCTCATTCAGATCTCCCGCGATCAAACGGTTGCCCAGGAGCTCGTGGATCGCGGGGTTTTCACCACAGACGACGCCGCGCACAGCGGGCTGGCGCATATTCTATCCAGCGCCATTGGTGGTCCGCAGGCGGCACCAGTTGTGAGACGGCTGCAGCAGGCCTGGGACGCGATTGGACTTGTGTGCAGCGACGGACTCACGCGACACGTATCCGACGACCGCATCCGCGAGCGGTTGGCGTCAATGACATCCGCCCGCCAGGCATGTGAGGCATTGCTGCAGGACGCGCTCGACGGCGGTGGCAAGGACAACATCACGATAATCGTAAGCCGGGTTGTGCCGCGAACCCGAACCTAGAAGCGCGTAAAGCTACGGCCTTTGCGGGACGGCACCCGGAGGCATCGTCATTTTTCGGAAGCCGGCTGGTGGCACGAAGAGCGCTGCGTCGAGAGACCGCTTCTCGATCCTGGTAACTTCCAGCGACGCCCTGGTCTGGCCAACCTTGGAGTACCGGAGTGGAAAGAAGTCCGCGCCGAGCTTGCTTATCCATGCGGGTTCGCCCTGCCGTCCACCTGACATGCCGAAAAACCTTCCGAGCCCTTTCGCCACGCATACGTCGGACTCTTCGGCTTCGACCTTGATGATCCAGTGCTCGCATGTATGACCGGCTATCGTCTCCGTCCGGCCCGTCTTCGTGATTTTCGGCTCGCTTTTGCCGATCCTTTTTGCGGTCTTCGGCGCCACGCTCATTTCCATGTACATCCGCTGGCCTGGCATTACCATATAGGAGATCTGCCTGCGAGGGTCCGTGATGGTATACCCTTGTCCGCCGTCTTTTCCCTCCATCTCCATGCGCAAGACGCCGCCTTTGACGTAGTACTTCATTGTCCGCGGGCCGCCGCTTTCCATCCCGGCCAGCTTCATGGTCACTACGCCCTCAAAGGCGGGTTGAGCAGTCAGCGTGTTTGCCCCTAATGTCGTTGCAGCGGCAACAGCGCAAGTCCAGCCACGGCCGTCGATGTGCAGTGCCATAACACAACTCCTTTGCAAGAAAGTCGTTGTTCAACTCGCGGGCGGGCACACAGTATTGGGCGATGACGCGGTTCCTGACAATAGATGCGCGACACGTGACTAGCCCCATCGGCGCAAAAGTACCGCATTCCCGCCAACGGTGACCCTGATCAAAGCGTACCAATGCAGCGATACATAGCTTTTCTCCGCGCCATTAATGTAGGAGGCCATATAGTGAAGATGGACTTCCTCCGCAAACGTTTTGAAGAGATGGGGTTTTCCAACATCGAGACCTTCATCGCGAGCGGTAATGTCATCTTTGAATCCAGGAGAGATGCCACAACACTGGAGCGGCAGATCGAACGGGACCTGAAACAGTCCCTCGGTTATGCCGTGCCAACTTTTGTCCGGACACCACTAGAATTGGCGAACACCCTTGCCAACAATCCGTTCGCATCCGATGATCTCCAAGGAACCTCGCTGAATGTCGCATTCCTCGCGGCTGCGCCCGGCGCGGAGGCGCTAAAAGGGATTTTGGCGTCGAGAACGGCGGAAAGCGAGTTTTGCCTGAGAGGGCGCGAGATTTTCTGCCTGTTTCGCAAGAAGATGAGCGATTTGAGGTTTTCGGGGTCGCGATTCGAGAGGACGATCGGGATGCCGATGACCATGCGCAACGTCACAACCGTCAGAAAGCTGGCAGCCAGATATCCCGCTCCGCCGTCCGATTAGGAGAGAGTGAAGCGCACAACAACCGCGCCAGGCATCTTTCGAAATAAGGCGCACACAAGGATCACTGAATGGCAAGCTCTGACGTCTCCAATCTCCCGCCAGACCTGGCTGCAAAGTCACTGTCCCGGGATGAGATCATGCTCGGCTACGAGGACGCCGTGCGCGCGGTGGACCATATCGCGCGTAGTGGCGGCCGCATCGAGGCGTGGGAAGGGTGGGTCCAGATGCCGGGAGGCTCGCGTACCCACTCGCTCGCGCACCCCGGCTCGTTTGCGCTGCCCATGGAAGCCGAACCGGCCGCCGAAGCCGCCCGCCGCTCCATGGCAGAGGCCAATGCGGCATGGGAGCACTCACCGGAGTACCCGAATGCTTCTCTGTACTTTAGCTTGGTAGTGGCGTCGGCGTAGACATCTCCTCGCCGAATGCCAGTCGCCTTTTACGTCGCGATTGCAGCGGGACTCAACAGCCGTCCGAACATGGTCTATAAACGCCGTTGGAACGGGGCGGGGACGACGGTGGACCAGGTGGATGAACCAGGAGGCCGGAATGTCGAGCCGCACCCAGAGTAGCGCACCGGAGTTGCCTCGCGGCAACGCGCCCTCGCCACTGAAACCCACGGTCTTCAGCGTGCTGGCGGCGCACGCGCGTGAGTCGTCGCTCGCTGCGCTCGGCGCTACAGTCCTGGTCGGAACGGGAGGCGCAATAACGATCGCCAGTACAGAGCCTGCGCTCTGGTGGTTGGCCGCTGGCTTCGTGACCTTGGCCGCGTACGGAGGATGGGGACTGGCGGATCGCGCGCTCGGCCGCGGCAAGGTTGGTTGGCAGCGCCTGCCGCTACGTGCTGTACGGGCGGTCGCTGTCGTGCTGGGATGTACTGCAGCACCGGCGGTATTGCTTGGATTGATGCGATGGGCGCTCGGCGGTTGGTTCCATTGACAGCGGCTCGCATGACGGTCAACCACGCGTTAAGCAGTCTCGCGTTCCTGGTTCCTGGTTCCTAGTCCCTTTTCACTGGCGCGGTCCATGGTCCCTCGTCGCAGCTTCGAAGCAATCCGTTACGGAGGTGCAGACAGACGAATGACCCGATCCTGGCTGCGTCCAACGCTGTTGATAGCGATTGGGTCACTCCTTCCTGCTCCCTGCGACGCACAGCAGTCCCCGAGGAGCTACCTTCTGCGCCCACAGCGGGTCTTCGACGGCGTCTCCGCCCAACCGCACGAGGGGTGGGTTGTTTTGGTGACCGGCGACCGCATCGCGGCGGCTGGGCCATCCTCGTCTGTCACGTCGCCGACAGGCACAACGCAGATAGATCTTCCAGGCAGCACGCTTCTGCCCGGCTTGATCGACGCACACTCCCACCTGCTGTTGCACCCCTACAACGAGGCATCATGGGAGAACCAGGTGCTCCGCGAGCCTTTCGCGCTCCGCGTTGCGCGCGCGACAGTTCACGCCCGAAACACTCTCCTCGCCGGCTTCACCACACTGCGTGACCTGGGCACCGAAGGAGCCGGTTACGCTGATGTTGGCATCAGGCAGGCGATCGACGAGGGGATCATTCCCGGACCTCGAGTGCTAACCACAACGCGTGCCATCGTTGCGACGGGCAGTTACGCGCCAAGGGGATTTGACCCTTCATTCGCTGTTCCCCAGGGCGCGGAGGAAGCCGACGGAGTGGACGA
Organism: Gemmatimonadaceae bacterium; assembly: GCA_051005015.1. Lineage (GTDB taxonomy): Bacteria > Gemmatimonadota > Gemmatimonadetes > Gemmatimonadales > Gemmatimonadaceae > JACMME01. The sequence continues at coordinate 11,474 of JBPCJT010000070.1, forward strand.
CCTCACGCGTGTGGTTCGCGACCAGATCGGCAAGGGCGCCGACTGGATCAAGGTGTACGCCGACTACAGCTGGGGACCGAAGGGCGAGGCGCTTCCGACTTTCTCACTCGAAGAGCTCAAACTCATTGCCGAGACAGCTCGCAGCAGCGGGCGGTCCGTCGTCGCGCACGCAAGCACCCCCGAGGGCATGCGGCGAGCCGCGCTGGCCGGCATCGAGACTATCGACCACGGTGATTCCGGCACTCCCGAGATCTGGAAGCTGATGAAACAGAATGGCGTCGCGCTCTGCCCCACGCTCGCAGCTGGTGATGCCGTGTTGCAATATCGCGGCTGGAAAAAGGGCGTTGATTCTGAGCCCACCGCGATCAGGGAGAAGCGGGCGAGCTTCAAGGCTGCGCTCGACGCTGGAGTGACCATCTGCAATGGAAGCGACGTCGGTGTGTTCGCTCACGGAGACAACGCGCGCGAGCTCGAGATGCTTGTGGATTACGGTATGACGCCGACGGCCGCTCTGCGCACTGCAACTTCAGTGACGGCCAAAGTGCTGCACCTCGAGAAAAGCATCGGACAAGTTAAGGCGGGACTGCTGGCCGATCTGGTCGCTGTAGAAGGCGATCCCACTCGCGACATCTCGGCGGTACGGCGGGTCAGGTTTGTGATGAAGGGGGGCGTTGTCGTGAGGGGGCCCTGAGCCTTGTCCGCCACGAGTCCGGTGCTCGGTGCCCGGTGCCCGGTGCCCGGTTGGTACTACGCGGTTAACGGGTCCTGAGCTCACTGCGATAGCGAGCGGCTCGGGCGTATGCGTGCTGAGTGACTACATGCCGCCCGCGATGCAGCCGAGCGTGAAAAGGATCGCCGCCAGCCACCCGCCCGGTGAACGCCGCCGCCTTCGTGGCGCTCCGAATAACGCTCCCATAAGTCCGCGCGTGACAGCGCCAGCCACGGTCCGCGATACGGGTGATTTCAGAATTTTCTCGAATGTGGTGGGTGGCTCTTTCGCCGGCCGGCCTGGGCCCGATCCAGTACCGGCGCGCGCCTTTGCTTCATCGGACGCGCCGCGCCCCGTCTCCGGAGCTGCCACCCGCTCCGCCAGTGCCTCGCGCGCGCTGTCCCTGTCCACCGCCTGCGCATACTCCCGCACTTGCGCGGATGACGACAGTCGCTGCGCCAACTCGGCGGTCGTCAGCGGTCCCATTCGCGACGCCGGCGGAATGAGCCGCGTTGCGAAGGGCGTCGTCGGAACCCCGTTTGGCGAGAGCACCGTTATGAGCGCCTCTCCGATGCCCAATGTCGTCATCGTCTCCTCAATATCGTAAAAAGAGCTCTTCGGAAAGGTGCGCGCGGCGGCCTTGAGCGCCTTGTCGTCATCCGGCGTGAAGGCCCGTAGCGCGTGTTGCACGCGGTGGCCGAGTTGGCCGAGCACGGAAGCAGGGACGTCTTTCGGGCTCTGCGTGACGAAAAAGATGCCGACGCCCTTGGAGCGGATGAGCCGCACCACCTGCTCGATCTGTTCCACCAGCGCTTCGCTCGCGTCGTCGAAGAGCAGGTGAGCTTCATCAAAAAAGAAGACCAGCTTCGGTTTGGCGATGTCGCCCACTTCCGGCAGATCATTGTACAGCGTGGCGAGCATCCAGAGCATGAACGTGCTGAAGAGAGCCGGTTTTTCCTGCACGTCCTGCAGCTCGAGCACGCTGATCAGACCTCGGCCGTCGCGATCAATCTGCATCAGGTCGTTGAGATCGAACTCGGGCTCGCCAAAGAACGTTTTCGCCCCCTGCTGCTCCAGCTCCACCATTTTGCGGAGCAGGACGCCAACGGTCACCTTGGACATGCCGCCGTATTCTCTGAGCTCCGACGCTCCCGACTCCGTGAGATACTGCAGCACAGAGCGGAGATCGGCGAAGTCGAGCAGCAGTAGCCCCCTGTCATCGCAGTATTTGAAGACGAGTGAAAGCACGCTCGTCTGGGTGCTGTTGAGATCCAGAACCTTTGCGAGAAGCAGCGGCCCGAACGACGAAACCGTCGCCCTGAGCTGGGCACCATTGGCGCCGCTCAGGCTCAGGAACTCCACGGGCGATGCCGCGGGCTTCCAGTCGTAACCCGTGTCTCGCGCGCGCGTCGTTACGCGCTCATTTGTCTCGCCCGGCGCGGCGATCCCGGAGACGTCACCCTTGATATCGGCCAGGAAGACCGGAACGCCAGCCGCGGAAAGCTGCTCGGCGAGGAGCTGAAGGGTTTTAGTTTTTCCGGTACCCGTCGCTCCGGCGATGAGACCGTGGCGGTTCATCATCGCCAGCGGAATGGAGACCAGCGGTTCGGGATGGCTCACTCCGTCATGCAGCACAGCACCGAGTGTGACTCTGCTCGTCGATGAAGGAAAAGCCGCACGGGCTGCACCTACTACCTTGGCATCCATTCGGATTCCCTCCAGCTCGGTAAGCAAAAACCCCGCGCACACGTGGGTGCGAGCGGGGTGAAAGATACGCCACGGGAGTTGTTTATACCACGGACGCGCCCAGGGCCTGGCTCTGATGGAAGCCCGTGGAGGCTGCAATGAAGGATTCAAACAGCTTCCGCATACACGGCTCGCAATCCGTGAGATCTTCCGGGTGCCACTGCACGCCGATCATGAAGTGGCCGTTCGTGGCCTCAGCGCCCTCCACAAGGCCGTCGGGAGCGTGGGCATTGGGAATGAGTCCGGGTGCGAGCGTCTTGATTCCCTGGTGGTGCATGCTGTTTACCGTGATCGCTTCGCGGCCGAGCAGGCCATACAACCGGGAGCCTTTAACGATATTCACTTCGTGCGCCCGCATGTCGCGGCTGTACCGCCC
>JBPCJT010000071.1:0-6474 GCA_051005015.1 Gemmatimonadaceae bacterium
GCGCAACGTCATTCGGATGAAAGCTCAAGTGAGTGACGTCCTGAGAATCGGGCGGAGAATCAGTAGCGCAACCAGGCCGGCAATCGCCGTCACCGCCGCCGAAAGCGACGACCATACGAGTATCTGCATCACTAGCTCACCGCCGCCGAGCCGACGTTCCGCCAGAAGGTACAAGGCGTTGAACAGCCAGTTTCCCGCGAAAAAGAAACATGCGTTAAGCGCCATGTTATCGGCGAAGAAGACCGCCTTCAGCCAGGACGCGGAAAAGGCGACGACGCTCATTGCGAACGCGGCGGAGCCGAACGCGTGAAGCGCAACGGAATCTGCGATCAGTCCAATGGTGAATCCCAGCACGGCGGCGGATCCGGGGCGAACGCGAATCGCGACGAGAAGCAGCGCGATAAGAAGAAAATTGGGCTCCGCGCGCCAGTCCAGCACGGGCCCGAGCGTATAGTGCAGCACGACGAGAATGAGAAATGCCAGCGCCGTGCGTACCCCGGTGGACCATTTCATGGGGGAGTCGGCCGGGCGGTGTCGGCGCGCGCGGAATCGCGCCGCAGAGCGCTATCCGGTCGCACAGCAGGTGTGTCGAGACGAACACGCGCCACTCTTCTGCGGGGAGGAGCACTGTCACGCCTCACTGCCGCCGGTGGAGAGGCGGTGGAGCGGGCAGCAGAATCAACAGCGCCTGCAATGCGCTTGACCGCCGAGTCAATGCTTTGCGGCGCAGCCCAAACACCTTCGACGCCCTCGGGCCGCTGGTCTCTGCGCAGAATCATGACCGCGTCTACCGATGCCGGTACCACCGCGGGACGCAAGAGATACGTTCGTGCCCAGCCTTCAGCGGGCTTTTTGTCCTCACCGATCACTGTGCCTATTGGAATTCCGCGCGGATAGACGCCTCCAAACCCGGAGCTCCAGACGAGAGTGCCGGGCTTGAGTGAACTCCTCACGGGCACGCCGCGCAGCTCCAGCAGATACCGGTCGGCGCCAGTCCCCAGATGGGCCGCCACAATCCCGAATGCGCTTCCGTCCGATGCCATCGCGCTTACGCGGAAATCGGGATGCGATGAGAAGATAGCTATGCTCATCGTCGGATCGACGGTCTTAACCATGCCGACAAGACCCTCGCTGCCGACCACGGGGCTGAATGGCTGTACGCCGGCGTTGGAACCCGCCGACAGCATGACGGTGTAGTCCTCGCCCGCGTTTCGGCCGTGCAACACTTCCGCGGGAACGAACCCCCAGCGGAGGCGTTGCGCCAGTCCCAGAAGCTGGCGCAGCTCCTGATTCTCGCGCTGGAGAACGGGTGTCAGCATCCCGCGAAGAGCTGAACTGTCCCGCGCCAATATGACTTCGTCTCTGGCGAGCCAGGCACGCCGTGTGAGCTCGGCGTCATTCTGGAGCGCAACCAGGGGCGCCACCAGGCTTTGGCGAAGCGAAGCGGCCAGGGGATCGCGCATTCGCTCTGGTAGTGCGCGAGCTAGGACCGACAGTGCGACGCAGGAACCGAGCAACACAGAATCTCGCCGCGTGAACGACCGGGCTTGCGACGCCAACGAATTACCTCACGTTGACAGGACGGACCAATACTTCTCCTCGTCGTCCAAGATACGTCCGGTGCCACGCACTACGCACGTGAGAGGATCATCATCGACGTGGATCGGAAGGCTGGTTTCGTGACTCAGCAGGAGGTCGAGCCCCCGAATCAGCGCGCCACCGCCAGTCATCACGATCCCGCGGTCAACGATGTCGCTCGCGAGTTCCGGGGGCGTTATCTCCAGCGCGCGGCGCACTGCATCCACGATCTGCTGTATTGGCTCCTGAATCGCCTCGCGAATCTCGCTCGAATGCACCCGCACGGTTTTTGGAATCCCGGATACGAGATCGCGTCCCTTCACCTCCATCTCCCGTTCCTCGAGCATGGGGGCGGCCGAACCAATCGTGATCTTGATGATCTCCGCGGTTGGCTCGCCGATGAGAAGGTTGTAGTTCTTCCGCATGAACTGAACGATCGCGGTGTCGATCTCATCCCCGCCTGTGCGGATCGAGGTGTCGCTCACGATCCCCGAGAGTGCGATGACGGCGATTTCAGTCGTACCTCCGCCAATGTCGATTACCATGTTCCCGGTGGGCGTCTCCACCGGCAAGCCGACTCCGATCGCGGCCGCCATCGGCTCCGGCACCATGAACACTTCCTTGGCACCCGCGCCGATCGCCGAATCACGCACTGCTCGCCGCTCTACCTCTGTGATTCCCGACGGGACGCATACGATGACGCGCGGTTTTACCTTGAAGACGTGCTTCTGGATGATCGCCTCGAGAAAGAATCGCAGCATTTTCTCGGTGACATCAAAATCCGCGATTACGCCGTCCTTCATGGGGCGCACCGCTATGATTCCTTCGGGCGTGCGGCCGAGCATCCGCTTGGCTTCCAGTCCGACGCCCTTGATCTTGTTGGTACCACGCTCGAGCGCCACGACGGATGGTTCGTTGAGAACAATCCCTTCGCCTTTCACGTAAATCAGGGTGTTGGCCGTTCCCAAATCGACGGCGATGGCGTTCGCGGGAAAGAGCGAAGCTTTCTTGAACAGGGGCCAGCGCATCAAGGGGTGCCGCTGGCGCGGGTGTTCCGGTCGGAATGAAGTGGGCTGGGCGGCGGGGTTGTCACGGTAACCGCCTAAGTTAGTCGGTGCGGTATGCACCGGCAAGGCGTTGTCTTGACACAACCTAGGCTCCGTTAGTATTTCTGCGCTCATGCCTCTTACCCGGTTCCGCGATGTGGCGGTGGTTGACCTGCAACTTTGCGACGCCTGCGGTCTCTGCATGCCGCTCTGCCCCCCAGCCGCTATTCACATGCGTAGGGAGGGCCTGCTCATAGACGACCGAGCATGTACCGGATGTAACAAATGCATAGCGCCATGCCCGGTTGGGGCGCTCATGCTGGTGTCGCGAGCGGCCGCCGTGGCGTGACCGGCATCGCTTGCGACGTACTTATCATTGGCGGAGGGCCAGCGGGGCTTGTCGCGGCGAGGGAGACCGCACAAGCTAATCCGTCACTCGAAGTAGTGGTCCTCGAGCGCGACCGCGCGATCGGCGCGCCGGTGCGATGCGGGGAGGGGGTCGGCAGCAAGGGACTGGAGGAATTCATCAGCGCCAGCGGTCCGGGCGCTGATTTCATTTCGCGTCGCATCACTCGCGTGATATTCTGGGCCCCCGACGGTACTGAAGTTCGCGTTGCCGAGGGGGATGTCGGGTACGTGCTGGATCGCACGCGTTTCGAGCGAGCGCTCGCGACCGAGGCGGGACGCGAGGGTGCTGAATTGCGTGTCGGAACCGAAGCTATCGGCATGATTCGAGGGAACGGTAACTGGCGTGTCTCAGCGCGTGGTCCGGCCGGTGACCTGACAATCGCTGCGCGTATAGTCATCGCCGCGGATGGCGTAGAGGCGATGGCGGGAAGGTGGGCTGGACTCGATACCAGGGTTCCCTCGCGTGACATGGAGAGCTGCGCGCAGTACGTGGTATCAGGCATCGACTTCGACCCGGACGCCATCTACCTGCACTTCGGTCAGTCCATCGCGCCCGGTGGGTACGCGTGGGTCTTTCCGAAGGGCGTAGGGGTGGCCAACGTCGGACTTGGCATCGTCGCTCTCAGAGCTGATGGGCGGCCTGCCCGCGGGTACCTCGATGATTATGTCTTCAGGATGTTTCCAGCCGGGGTAAAGACCAGTTACACCGTTGGGGGTGTGATAGTGCATCCCACCATCAAGCGCACCGTCGCAGACGGCATCCTGATCTGTGGCGACGCCGCGCACATGATCAATCCGCTGTCAGGTGGCGGAATCGTCAATGCAATGAAGGCCGGGCGGCTCGCAGCGCGCACGGCCGTAGACGCGCTGGCGGCCGGCGATACAAGCGAAGCGCGGCTGCAGCGCTATCACGAAGCCTGGATGTCGCTCATGGGAGACGACCATCTGCGATTCTACCGCGTGAAGGAAGCGCTGAACAAGCTGGACGATTCCTTTTTCAACTCCCTCGCGCGAACCGTGGGGCGCATTCCGGAGCAGCGTCGAACTCTCGGCAGAATCTTTGCGCATGCGCTTGCAAAACATCCGCTACTGCTTCCGGTGATTGCGAAGTACTTCGTTTGAAATTGGAGGCGGCGAGTGGAACCGTGGTTCACTGCGCCGGCACAAATCGCACAGGTTCACTGATTGCTTAGCAGCTTCCACAAGCTCGTCCCAACCGCGCACCGATTCGCTCCCACCGCCCCGGCTTTCTCGAACGGAGCAAGCATCCCCACTCCAGGAAGGGGAGGCGACCACACATACACCGGCAGCCGTGAAATCGCCATTGCGTTTCCATTCCAGGCTCCGGCAAGAGTGAACCCCGCAGCATATCCCGCGCCCCTTGCCAGATCCGTTTCACGCTTCCGCGCCGCGCCGAACGGATAGCTCACAGCCATGGGAGGAACATCGAGCGCCCGCGTAATCGCATCATGTGATGTGGCAAGCTCAATCTCGGCGCCCCGTTCACTGAGCCACGTAAGCCTGGGGTGAGTGGCGGTGTGGGATGCGAACTCTATTCCCCGCTCCTGCCATGCGCGCATATCCCGCCACGCGAGATGTGCGAAGCGACGCCCACCATATGCCACGTCCCACTTATTGAGCTTGCCCGCATAATCAGTGATGACGAAGCAGGTGGCCGCGAAGCCGTGCGCTTGAAGCACCGGGAAAGCATGCGTGCGGAGGCCGCGGTAGCCGTCATCAAAAGTGATGCCGATTTCCTTTTCTCCGAGGGAGCGCTCGCCTCGCGCGCACGCGACCAGGTCGCGCAGCCCGAGCGCACTCCATCCATCGCGCGCCAGGCGCTCGATCTGCCGCTGGAAGCGCAGTGGCGACAGTCGCGTCACGCCAAGCTCGAAGCGCCTTTCGATCTTATGGTAACAGAGGATCGGTGGCAGACCAGGCATTACAGGACAAGCTTACGCCAGAAATTTATCCGGCGCTTCGAACCGGAGCCCGAATGCTTCCGCCACGCCGGGATAGGTTACGGCTCCATCAACGATGTTCAGCCCCTTGAGGAGGGCTGCATTGTCGCGCAGCGACTGCTTCCAACCCTTGTTCGCTAACAGCAGGGCGTATGGAAGCGTTGCATTGGTAAGCGCGAGGGTGGAAGTGCGTGGCACGCCGCCAGGCATGTTCGCGACCCCGTAGTGGATCACACCATCCACTACGTAGACCGGATTCTCGTGGGTAGTTGCCTTGATGGTCTCAACGCAGCCCCCCTGGTCGATAGCCACATCCACGATCACGGAACCCGGCTGCATTCCCCTGAGATCTTCGCGCCGGATGAGCCGGGGCGCCTTTGCGCCCGTTACCAAAACGCCTCCGATAACGAGGTCCGCGGTAGCGATCTGCTCGAGTATCGTAAATCGGTTCGAGTAGACCAGCGTCACGTTCGCGGGCATCACGTCAGACAGATACCGGAGGCGCTCGAGCGAGATGTCGAGTATAGTTACCTTGGCGCCCAGGCCAGCGGCCATTTTCGCCGCATTCGTCCCCACCACTCCGCCGCCGAGGATAACCACCTTGCCGGGAGGCACGCCTGGAACGCCACCAAGCAGAACTCCCCGTCCGCCGTGCAGCTTTTCCAGATACTTTGCGCCTTCCTGCACCGCCATGCGTCCCGCGACTTCGGACATTGGGGTCAAGAGCGGCAGCTCGCCATTCGGAAGCTCAACAGTCTCGTATGCAATGCAAGTGGCGCCGCTGTCCAGGTGCGCGCGTGTCAGTTTTTCGTCCGCCGCGAAATGAAAGTACGTAAAAATCACCTGGCCCTTTCGCATCCTCGGCCACTCAGGCGCGATTGGCTCCTTCACCTTCATGATCATGTCGGCTGACGCCCACACCGCATCCGCATCTGGCAGAATGGTGGCACCCGCACGAACGAAAAGATCGTCCGGAAAACCGCTCCCCTCTCCCGCGCCTTTTTCAATGGTTACAGAGTGCCCGTTGCCCACGAGGGCTTCCGCACCTGCCGGTACAAGAGCAATACGATTCTCATTGGTCTTGATCTCTTTTGGCACGCCGATTTGCATGGTTCGCGTCAGGTGAGAGGGTGGTGCCGAAAACCGGTAGTATGTCGCATCAAGAAGTGCTGAAAGAGGCTAGTGGAGCAAGCCCACCCCAATGCACAGCCACGGAGTCATGCCGCGGCGATCGGTCCGAGGCTGAGGACCATTTGGTCTGCCGGAGAAAAAAATTTCCGGCATACCTCAGTCACTTGCTCGTCGGTTATTTCATCGACCAAGGACAGAAGCTGATCGAGTGACTTGAACGACTCGTCATACAAATCTACGGCGGCGGCACGGTACATCCGTGTCGTCACACTTTCCAGTGAGAGCGTGATCTGGCCCTTGAGCTGACTCTTTCCGGCGGCAATCTCCTCTCTCGAAAGGCCATCCTGCAC
>JBPCJT010000072.1:0-8804 GCA_051005015.1 Gemmatimonadaceae bacterium
TGGCTGATGGCGGCGCTCTCCCCTTCGCATGGAGCACGCGGTTTCCAGACGTCATAGCGCGCGGCGGGTTCGATCTCGTAATAGGAAATCCTCCCTGGGTTCGTCTGCACCGGATCCCCGCGGAAGACCGAGCCTCGCTACGTGCACGCTACAGCGTATTCGGACAGGCGGCCTGGCAACGCGGAGCACTCCTCGCCGGTGCGGGCTCGGGCTTCGCAGGCCAGGTAGACTTGTCCGCGCTCTTTGTGGAGCGCTCGGTGGCTCTGCTCACGAACGGTGGAACGCTCGCGCTCCTGCTTCCGGCCAAATTCTGGCGCGCCCTGTCGGGAGGGGGCGTGCGCCGGCTGCTCGCCGACCGAACAGAGATTCTCGCACTCGAAGACTGGTCGGAATCCGTCGCCGCATTTGATGCGGTCGTCTATCCCTCAGTCGTGATCGCTCGAAAGAAGGCCAACCCTACCGCCGACCAAGGGCCTCGTTCAAGCACGCTCCATTCCCAATCCCAGACTCCCCCCCCCGGTCCATCCATCGCAGCCGCGCTTTGCAGACGGGAGGGGGCGCTGCGGTGGACAATTCCCGCACACCAGCTCCCGCTTGGGGGCGATTCGGCGGCGCCCTGGCTAATTGTGCCCACTGATGTCCGCGTGGCGTTCGATCGCCTTCAACGCTCGGGCCTTCCACTCGCGGAAAGCCACCTGGGCCGGCCCTCGCTCGGTGTCAAGTGCGGCTGCAACGACGCTTTCATACTCTCCGTAACGGGCAAGGAGGCGGGGCTGACGCGCGTGACAGGCGGCGGCCGCGAGGGCATGGTGGAAGCGAACATGCTGCGCCCGCTCATCCGTGGAGGAGCGGCAGGGGGTGATACTGGTGACTTCATCCTCTGGACGCACTCGCCGGACGGCGCGCCACTCGATCGATTGCCGCCGCATGCCGAACGCTGGCTCGATCCCTGGCAGCGTCAACTTAAGGCACGAAGTGATGTCCGCGGCGGCATGCGGTGGTGGTCGCTCTTCCGCACCGCTTCGGCTTCGTCGTCCGCGGCTCGCGTCGTATGGTCGGACTTCGGTCGCGTGCCGCGAGCGCGAGTGCTGCCGGCGGGTGATCCGGCAGTCGCGATCAACAGTTGCTACGTGCTGTGCTGTCGCGATGCCATCGACGCGTACGCAGTCATGACATTGCTCAATTCGCCGCTCGCGGCTGCCTGGCTCAATACACTCGCCGAGCCCGCGCGGGGAGGGTACCACCGGTACCTGGCCTGGACAGTCGCACTCCTGCCCATTCCGCGTGACTGGACGTATGCGCGGGACGTTCTTGCGCCGTTCGGGAGCGCGCTGGAACGTCCGCGCCCAGCCGAGCTGCTCGCGGCGACGATGCGCGCCTATCGCCTTCGCTCGGCGGATGTCGCGCCGCTCATCGAGTGGTCAAACCGCTAGCGCTCCTCCCAGCCGCTCAGGTGCGCGCCGTGATCGCGCGGAAATGGCTTGGCGACCTTCATGAGGCGAGCGCGCTCGGGGAAATCTCGCTCCGCCCGCATCAGATATCGGCGGTCGGACGCTTGCGCTCCGCGCTCTCCGAAATGGGGGGCGCGCTATTGGCAGATGAGGCCGGGCTGGGAAAGACCTACGTGGCTGCCGCTCTCGCACGGAAGGCTTTGCGCCCGCTGGTTGTTGCGCCCGCGGCCCTCCGGCCCATGTGGACCGATGCGCTTCGGCGGGCGGGCGCACACGCCGAATTCGTGTCATACGAATCGCTGAGCCGGCGGCGGTCAGTGCCTGACAGCGACCCACCGCCGTATGACCTGGTAATCCTCGACGAAGCGCATCATGCGCGCAATCCGGCAACTCGCCGCTATCGCCGCATTGCCGAGCTGACCTCGGCCGCTCGTGTGTTGCTCCTCTCCGCGACGCCAATTCACAACTCCCGCGGTGATCTGCGTGCTCTGCTGGCCTTTTTTCTCGGCGAGCGTGCAAGGCACATCGATGCTGAAACGGTTGCGCGCTGCATCGTCCGCAGGGAGCTCGACGATGTGCGCGATGCCGTCTCACTTCCTTCCCTGGCTGCGCCTGAGTGGCTCGTCGCGGGCGACCAGGAGGAGGTACTGCGCGCGCTTCTGGCCCTCCCGCCATCGGTTCCACCCAAGGATGCTGGTGATGGGGGCTTGCTGCTTGTCTGGTCCCTGGTGCGCCAGTGGGCATCCACTCACGGCGCGTTGGTGAGCGCCCTGCGCCGCCGGCTGGCACGGGCGGCAGCGCTTCTCGCGGCGCTCGAAGCCGGTCGCTATCCCACACGCCGCGAGCTCCGGTCATGGTGTTGGGATGGCGAGTCGATTCAGCTCGCTTTCACGGAGCTTCTGGTCTTTGCGACTTGCCAAGGTGGCTCGCTGCTGGACGCCGTTCGGAATCATGAGCGGGAGCTGCGATCGCTCAGTAATCGCCTGATGCTTATACCCGATCTGGACCACGAGCGTGTCCGGCTGCTGCGCTCAATTCGCGCCAGGCATCCTGGCGAAAAGATCATCGCCTTTTCGCAATTCGCGGATTCGGTGACAGCGCTCTTCAAGTTCCTCCGTGCGGACGCCGGCGTGGCCGCGCTCACAGCCAAGGGCGGGAGGGTAGCCGGCGGATGTCTCACCAGGCGTGAGGTGCTGGAGCACTTCGCACCATTGTCGGCAGGTAAATCGCCACCTGGTGCCGCGGAGCAAATCGACTTCCTCCTGACCACGGACATTCTTAGCGAGGGAGTGAATCTGCAGGACGCGTCGGTGGTGGTGCACCTCGACCTTCCATGGACGCCCGCACGACTGGAGCAGCGCGTGGGGCGTTCGCGCCGCATCGGCGCGCGGCACGCAAGAACCGCTGTATACGCAATTTCACCTCCAGCGAGCGCTGAGGCGTGGATGGAGGTGCTCCGCCGGCTCCAGGAAAAGCTGCGAGCTGCTGGTGCGGATGTTGGCGAAACAAACAATCTCCTCGCGTTCACGCCTGGCGCCAAGCGCGGCGCGGAGCCGCCGCAGATCACCGAGCGGCTCCGATCCTTGCTCGCCGAGTGGGAGCACGAGGTGGGTACTGATCCCACCCATGAAAAGGCGGCCAATTCCAGAAGCGAGGCACCGAGCATCACTGGACGTGTCCCCGTTGCTGTCGTTACGGCCCCCCGGGATGGCCTGCTAGCCCTAATACGCGTCGGCGACTGTCATCGGATCGTGGGTGGGTTCGACGATACTCTTACCGATGACCGCAGCGCGCTCACCGAGGTAGCCAGTGCCGCCAATGGGATGGACACGGAGTGCGAGGCGGAACGCGTGGAATACGAGCGAGAGCGCATGGGAAATTGGATCGCGCGGGTGTGCGGAACCCGCGCGGCGGAGGTGTCGCATACGATTCCGGGATCATTCCGGCGCAGCGCGATACGCCGCGCGTCATCTGCTCTCGATCGCGTGCCGCATCATCTTCGGCCAGCCATGGCGCCGCTGTCCGCACAAGCCAGACAAATCGCGGCTGCGCGGTACGGCATCGGTGCCGAGCAGATTTTGGCCCGGTTGACCGCTTCCCCACTGCCGGACGAAGACTGGCTTCGCGCCATGTGCTCCTTTGGCGACGACCATGCACCGAAAGAGAATGTCACGCGTTCCAGTGACTCCACCGAATTGGTCGCGATGCTAATTCTGGTAATTAGAGAATAGCCGGTCACTGGTTCCTGAGCTCCGCCTCACGGGTTGAACCAGTACGACGCCTTGATCAGAAACGTGTTGTCCGGATGCGCGCGAAACAGATTCCTGTAATCCCGTCGGGCATCGAAGCTACCCGCATCCAGTTCGTCCTGTCCGCGTCCCTGCTGCCATACGAGAAAGAGCGTGGAGCCCGGACGGTATTCCCACCGCACGACGGCATTCGAGTTGAATTGCTTGACGTTGAACCCACCGGGATTTTGTCCGCCGCCGTACGGCTTGAAGCGCTGCTCGTACGCCGATGCGCGCGGCTCATCGAGCTCGCGCCACCGCGAGAACGATCCACTGCTCACGAACGGCTCGGCGTACATCTGCAACGACAGCGTCGGTGTCGCCGTGAAGTTTGCCCGCGCGACAAGGCCGAGCGTTGTCTGATCCAACCGGGCGAAGGTGAAGTGCGTCGTGTCGCTGGTGATGGCGCCAAAGTTGGATATCCACTGGGCGTCGTCGATGCGCTTCTCGAAATTCGGCCCAACTTCCATCGAGAAACGACTTGCGACCCGCGCACTCATTGAAGCAAAGGCGCTTCGCGTGCTCGATCGTCCGCCATCGCCTCGCTGATAGCTGACCGCGACAGCGGGAATCAGCACTCCGCGCCGGTCACCCCCCACTTCCAGAGTTGCCGCGTGACTTGGCGATAAGCGAAGAGCCGGCCCGCCACGCGCGCACGCCACACAGTGCGTGCCAGCCAGATTCGACACCTCATAGTTGGCCCTCACCTCCCAGCTGTTGCTGAGCTCGCTGAATGCTCCGACCTCCGCCCCATTGCCGGTGAGAAGCCCTTCCGTTGTCCAGTGCGTTTCCGTCTCGGCCCCTCCGTGGAGCCGCCGATAAAACGATCCTGGCCTGGCGGACTGAACCGACGCGTTGTTGCGAATCTGGATGTCGTTCACCAGGGGAACGAAACCGAGATCGTTGAGCTCGACACCGGGCGTCGCGCGCCGTATGAAAGTCCCGTATCGCGCCAGCCCTCCAATCTTTTGGAGGCCGACCGCCGTGATCATTCCCTTGAGATGGTCGCGCGCCGGATCATACCTTTCCTCGTGATCGGGACGCTGAAAGAGGTGCACGCTGTTCCTCTGCGTGCGCGCGATCGCGGAATCGCTTCCCGACACGCGGTTGAAGCCGGCATACGACATCAGCTCGTACTGGTCACCTCCGAAGCGGTGAAATGCCTGTACCAGCGCGGTGTACGCATCCCGCCGAAGAAAGTTTGCCGTTGTTTCATCGAGATCCCGGTTCACCGCGGTTACCATGGTGCCAACCCCCGAACGGCCCGCGCGCAGTTCCTTGAACGCTCGGCCCACGAGATAGTTGGTTTGCGGCTCGATGGTTGTGCCGCCCACACCCTCTTCACGCTGCGTCACCGCTTCCACGAGACCCAGAGACAGACCGTTGCTGAATCGTCCAGTCAGCTTTGCGGCGCCCAGGATGGTGCTGAATATGGGATCACCCTCCTCCGAGCGAAGCTGCGGGGTGCGTCCAACACGGCGGGTATAGAAAATTCCTTCGCAGGGTCCCCCGCACTTGAAGAGGCCCACGCCTTCCTGGAAGAACGGGCGACGCTCGTCGAATCGCACCTCGAACGCCGTGAGATTGAGAACTGCAGGATCTGCCTCGACCTGCCCGAAGTCCGGGTTCACCGTGGCATCGAGCGTCATGCTGGAAGTGACACCGTACTTGACGTCGCCGCCGAGGGTGACCTTTTGCTTGTGATCCCAGCCGGCATCCCGGCGTTCGGTCACGTTCTTCGTGACAACATATGGCAGCAGCTCCAGTCGCCCGGAACGCGAGAGACCATCGAATCCGGACACCTCGCCAAGCTGCGACGCGAGTGCATTGCGTGACGTCCGGAAGAGCGGCCAGCTCACCCGCTCGTTCTTGCGCGCTATATCCCGCCACACGCCAAAGCCGAATGTGTGGGAAGCCGCCGCGGTGAAGCGGAGCTGGCTGAAGGGAATTCGGAACTCCGCTATCCATCCGAGTGAGTCTATACGGGTTCCGGCGTCCCAGACGCCGTCCCACGACATGTCCTCAACAAAATCATTGTAGATGGAAGCATCCCGCTTGACACCACCGGGGCTTACCGCGAACTCGGCTCCCGTACGCCTGTCATGGTATGCGTCGATGATGATCTTGATCTGGTCGGAATTCGTGCGAACGTCGCGCCGGCTGAGCAAGCTCACAATGCTGTCCGGATTCGGATCCAGAGCGCGAACCAGTACGTAGAGATTCCGGTCGTCGTAGGCGACTTTCACCTCTGTTCCCAGAGAGGGCTCGCCATCCTCCGCGGGCTCGAACTGGCGGAACTGATGCATGACTGGCGCGTTGCGCCACACCGCATCGTCGTCACGACCATCGAGTACCGGTGCCTGCTCGGCGCGTACGGCGCGGCCAAGCGTAGCGGACGGAGCCATCGGGGAAGAGCCGGTTGCGGCTGAGTCGGCGGACGCCGGACGTTGTGCGTGTACTATGGGAGCAGCGCCTAGGAACAGGAGCGCCGGAACACTGTGAAGACGCAGCAATGGGAGATTTGGAAAGAATACGAAAAACATTGACTGCCGGCCCACGGCAGCCGCTAAGTGGTAGCCCTTGCCGGTTGGCGAGGTCGATCGTGGAGGCGTCGTTCGGTGCGCAAGCAAGCGCAGGAACGTGGACATGCCTCACGACGTGCCACAGTTACACTTACGCAGGAGGATGCCGGAATGTTGCGGGTTGCGACCCGGAGGATACGCTATCCTGATGTCCCTCCATGCTCATCCACTAACGTTTCCCCACTAGACCGAATCCGCCGCCCACCCCCTGCCGTAGTCCCGTTCAAACCTTTTGGGCCCTTCAGTTATCTGATATGCCACCTGAACGAGAGCGGAACTCGGAGAGAATGCACGCGATGACACTCGATGCGGCTTACCCTACCGCCGGCACCGGACGAGATATGGTGTCCCAGGCGGCGGCTGGCGACCGCGTGGCGTTCGAGCGGCTGTACCGGGCCAACGTGAATCGCGTCTTCTCGCTCTGCGCTCGCATGTGTGCGGACCGCGCTCGAGCTGAAGAGCTTACGCAGGATGTGTTTGTGCGCGCGTGGGAAAAGCTGCCGCTGTTTCGCGGCGAGAGCGAGTTCTCTACATGGCTGCACCGGCTCGCGGTGAACGTCGTTCTCAACGATCGGAAGACTCAGGGACGGGAGCGCGCTCGCGGCAGTCGGGACGATGACGGTGATGATATCGATTCACTTGCGTCCGTCCGGCGTGAGCATCATGCCGAACGGATGGACCTCGAGGCAGCCATCGCTGTGCTGCCGCCGGGCGCACGGAAGGTTTTCGTTCTGCACGACGTGGAAGGCTACAAGCACGAGGAGATCGCCGGCATGCTCGGCGTTACGAGCGGTGGGAGCAAGGCGCAGCTGCACCGCGCCCGACTTCTCTTGAGGGAGAGATTGAACCGATGACAGGGCCTACATTGAATTGCGATGTTCTCGCCGAGCGGCTGTCCGAGTATATGGAGGAGACGCTCGACCTGGGGACGCGGCATGCCATTGAGGCGCATGCGAAAATGTGCGCGCCTTGCGGTGCGCTTCTCAGCGATATTCGTGCGCTCGCTCGTGATGCCCGGACGCTGCCGGCGCTCGCCCCCTCGCGCGATCTCTGGAGCGGCATCTCCCATCGTATCGAAGCACCAGTGGTTGGCGCCGACATGTTCTCGCTGCGGCGCGCCCGACGGCTCAGTCTCGTCCCGTGGCTCATGGCTGCTGCTGCTGGTCTGGTATTGACGGCCAGCGGAATAACCTACGTAGCCACTCGCGAGGCAATGGAGAAGCGTTTCGCCACACGCGGCGCACAGAGTTCCGGGATCACGAATGCCGTTGAAGGAGGCGTCACCAGGAACGCGTCAGCTTCACCCGGTTACCAGACTACTTACGAGACGGAGATCGGCAACCTTCGCGCAATTGTGCGTGAGCGCCGGGCCGAGCTCGATTCCGCTGTCGTGGCGGAGATTGAGCGCAATCTTGCGATCATCGATCGCGCCATCGCGGAGAGCCGGGCTGCGCTCTCGCGGGACCCCAACAGCGGGTTCCTGAACGATCATCTCATGACTTCGCTCCACAAGAAAGTGGAGTTGCTCCGGACCGTTGCAATGCTACCGGCCCGCACCTAATGAGGATTTTTGGAATGCGATACTCAGCCTGGATAACGGCCGCGGCGCTGGCCGTGGTGCTGGCCCCTTCCGTGGATGCTCAGCGGAAGCGCGATAAAGGGCGCGATCGGGATCGCGACGATGAAGAATATGTTACGCGCATCGACACCACGTTTGCCTTCGATCGCGATGGAACTGTCGCACTATCTGCCATGTCTGGCGATATCGTGGTGACGTCCTGGAATCGGCCGGAGGTGAAGGTCAGGGCGCACAGCGAGCGCGGCCAGATCCTTTTCGAGGCGTCACGCTCGAGGGTCGATATGAGCGTTCGGACGCGCGGCCGGTCCGGCGACACCCGCTACGAGGTGACCGTGCCGGAGGGCGCCCGCGTGCTGACGCAAAGCATCTCGGGCGAAATCTCGCTCCGGGGCATCAGGGGGGAGTCTACCGCCCACACCGTAAGCGGCGATGTCGACATCGCGGACATGGGTTCCCGCCTCGAAGTTACGACGGTCTCCGGATCGGCGCGAATTGTCGGAGTCGACGGGAAGGTGGAGGCCGAAGCAGTAAGCGGAGATCTCGAGCTGGAGCGCATAAGGGGCGACGTGGATGCATCGACCGTCAGTGGGGAGATCACGATCGACGGCGCGAGGTCGAAATACGTGCACGCCAGCTCCCACAGCGGTAGCGTCAGCTTCTCGGGTGCGATCGATCCCTCCGGCCGGTACGAGCTTGGCACGCATTCCGGAAACTTGCAGCTGATGCTTCCAGCTTCTGCCGCGGCAACGCTGGACCTCGAGACTTTCAGCGGGGAGATCGAGAGCGATTTTCAGATGATCCTCGAACCGGGCAATCAGAATCGCGGCCGGCGGCAAATGGCGTTCAAGATTGGCAAGGGCGGCGCTCGTATTTCCGCTCAGACCCACAGCGGCAACATCACAAT
>JBPCJT010000073.1:0-10292 GCA_051005015.1 Gemmatimonadaceae bacterium
GGGCCGCGGCGTCGACCCGTCGTAACCGCTGGGGATGTAGACGTTGTGACGCAGTTGGCCGCTCCTGGTAGTCACTTCCCCCAGCACGCTTTTGCCTCAGGACGCCGGAGAGGCATATGGGCCCGCGCAACGGCGACAACGGGCGGCGGGGCTGGAGGCGGAGGAGGAGCGGGTATCATTCGGTTTCCGGGAGGAGAACGACCGCCTCGCCTTCGAGGACCGTAGCGCCGGACTGGTTTCGACAGATCGTAGCCAGTCTCACACGCATCCTGGGCATTATCTCCAGCACGCGGACCGACGCTGTAACCGTATCGCCTATCCGTACCGGCGCCGTGAACCTGAGCGTTTGGGAGAGATAGATCGTCCCAGCCCCCGGGAGGCGATTGGCAATAACAGCGGAGATAAGGCCGGCGGACAGCATGCCGTGTGCTATACGTCCACCGAAGCGTGATTTGGATGCAGCCACTTCGTCGATGTGCACGGGGTTGAAATCCCCGGTGACGCCCGCGAAGAGCGTAACATCCGCCTCGGTGATGGTCTTCGCGAACTCCGCTGTCTGGCCAACAGAGATTTCCTCCAGGCGCATCCTACATCTCCATGATGAGGCGAACGTCCGGGTCGATCGCGCCCGCCGCGCTCCGGCGCGTGAGCCACGAAACACCAAAGAACGTGAGCATTGAGACCACGAGCGCCACCGCTGATGCGGTCACGCCCGAAGGAAAGGTGAAGACACGAAAGTAGGCCACGATTTCCAGAGAGAGGGTCACAACCAGCCCCGCTGTAATGGATGCGAGTGCTCCCGTGGGTGTCGCCCCCCTCCAGTTCAGTCCCACAGCGAGCGCCGGAACCAGCGTGGAGGCAAAGAGTCCCCATCCGAAGATTCCCAGAAAGGCCACCATCGTCCCCGAATGCTGCGCTATGAGCGCGGCGGCGATCGCGATCAGTACCGTCGCCGCGCGTCCCCAGAAAAGTTCATTTTTCAGTCGGCGGCCCAACGCCACCGGGAGGTCATGCGTAACAACCGCCGCCCCGATGTTGATAAAGGAGTTCACGGCACTCATGGTCGCCGCCGCGACACCCGAGAAGACGAGCGCCGCAAGGAGCAGCGGTGTTACGCTCAAAAGCAGGCTCGGAGTCGCCTGGTCAGGTGCCGCCAGGGGCGCCATCCTGCCGCTGGCCACGAACGCCTTCACTCCCACACCCACGCCGAAATACAGCAGCAAAACGAGCACGAGTCCGAGCGTCTTGAGCAACGGATACCATTTGAGCTGCATCGGATCGCGTAGCATGTAGTACTTGTGCACTCCCTGCGGCTGACCCAGAGACCCCATTCCGAACACGAAAAAGAAGGACAGCGCCGCAAGAGGTGTCAGCTTGCCCCATGGTGCGAGAAACTGCGGATCGTGGGCGAGGATGGTGCGCGAGATCTCACCCAGCCCACCGCCGGCGCCCAGCACGAAGAGGAACACCAGCACCGATGAGACCGCCATCAGCATCCCCTGAAAAACGTCGTTGTAGATCCCGGCGAGAATGCCACCGGCCACCGAATACGCCAGGGTGACCCCCATGCCCAGCCAGATCCCCCACCCGATTTTCACGCCGAAGATCGCGCTTATCACCACTCCCATGGCGAGGGCATTCGTCGCCATGTAACCAACTATGCCAACGAGAATGGCGATCCCCGATAGACCCTGAGCGGCACGGGAGCGATACCGGGCCCCGATGGCATCGGGAACCGTCATTAGGCCGCGTGCCTCGCCGAGAAGACGCATCCGCTTCGCCAACACCCACGCGCCCATGACATTCGTCACCGACGCGGGTAAAACGATGAACAGCGCGCCTAGGCCTACTGAGTAGATCAGACCCGGACCGCCGATGAACGCAAAACCGGAGACGGAGGTGGATACCGATGCAACGGTCAGGGCGATGAGGCCGATGCCGTGTCCCGCGACGAAAAAATCGCTCGCGGTTTTGGTTCTTCGCGACGCCCACACGCTTATCGCAACGATTACCGAAAAGTAGGCGACGCCCACCGCCACTACCGACGGGTGGGCTATCCTCGGCAGCGACGTCTGGAGAATCGCCAGGACAAAGCCGCCTCCACCCACGCTGCCCATCATTCCCGCGTCTCCCCGGCGGGCTCAGGCGCTTCATTGCGTTCCTTTTCGGATTTCGCGAATTCGGCACCCAGCCGTCGCACGCGATCGACATCTTCGGAGTTCAATGTTTGCGTGTCGAAGGTGAGCGCGTACGCGATGGGCAGCACAATTATGGGAAGCAGCCCTACGCCATACAGGATTATCGCCGCTCGTAACGGCAGCCCGAGAAAAAGTTGGCTGGATGGTCTTTCGCTCGCGGGGAGGGCCAGGGCGAGACAGAATCCCGCGGCGAGTACCAACGTCACGAAACCAAAAGGTGCGGCAAGCTTTCCAACGCCTCCGCCCTCCCGGGATGCCCCCATCACCATTATTCCCGCCAGAGTGGCGGGAATGCCAAAAGCCAGAAACCACGCCGCCCACGACGGCGCGCCTCCCTTCATGAAGGCCGAGGCGTAGCCAATCGCAATCGCGCACGTCCCGAGGACCAGCGTCAACTTCGCGATACGCCTGGTGAGATTTTCGCGCACCGGCTGTCGTGATTCCCCGATCATGCTTTGGCGCTCGCATGAGTTGCTTTTAGCCGGCTGGATGCTTTCTCGCCAGGCCGCCACTCGAGCGCCACGCAGCCCATGGCGAGCCCGGCGCCCGATTCAGTGAGCATTACCAGATTGCCTTCACTCAGCTTCCCCAAACGCACGGCATCATCCAGAGCCATCGGCAGACACGCGGATCCGGTATAACCCCACCTGTGCATGATGGTGTGGGCCCTGTCCATCGGCAGATCGAGCCTGATCATAACCATCCTTATCGTCGAGAGGTTCACCTGGGTCCAGAGCCACAGGTCCACATCCTCCACGTTTCGCTCCGGCGGCTCAGCACGGAGCGCACGATCCTCGGCCACCTCACCTCGTTGACCTCGGCCGGATACTTCGTCACGAAGCGGAGCTTGTTGCCATAGCCCTTTTTCAACACTTCCTCGGTGATGGGCTCGGCGGCCCCGCCCACGAATACGCCAATTCCTCCAGCCAGCCGGCCATCCGCTTGAAGCTCCGATGCCAGGATGCCTTCCTCGTTCGACAGCTCGAGCACGACGGCTCCGGCTCCATCCGCGAAGACGTGGATGTCTTATTGTCGTGATGGTCGAGAAACTTCGACCCAGGCCGGCGACTTCCAGCGCGTGCTGCCCGGCGGTGACGGCCATGTCCGCGGTGGATTCATCGGGAGCGCAGTATCGCCTCTCCCGAATGCCCAGCGTGCCCGACACGAAGTCGTCGATGTCCTCTCCCAGGGTGCGCGACAGCTCGATTTTGTCAAGAGCCTTTTTTCGCCGAGGTTTGCAAAAAGGGGGCTGCGGCCAGAAAAACCCTGCCTTTAACGCAGGTTCGAGGCTCCGTAATCTTCTTTACTTGTGAGCTTGGGCGAGGCGGACGCTGCAAATAGCCACCGTCCAGATTTCTACCTGGAACGCTATCCAGGATGTTGCTCCTGGCGTTGCCGCCGTTGCAGATCGGCGTGGTTGCGATCATTTTGACCAAGGAAAGCCCCGGCAGCTTCCAAATGCGAGTAGGTGGCATGACACTTCTTCACGCCACCAGCGAGAGTTTCCCGCTCTGTTCTTCGTTCCACTCAAATCGGAGTTTGGAGTGCGACACCTTGGCTGGATCGGCATCGCGATCCTCTCGCCGGATAGACGATGCTCGCCGGGTACATCCAGGCGCGTCTTTCCAGGATCATTGTGATAGAACCCTCCATTAGCCGCAGGCGTTTCTTTACACTCATGCCCATCGCGCTGTATCCTTGGGCGGCTGACGGCGTGCACGTGCGTGATGCCTTACGCCGACTCCTTGTCTCGGGTAAGCATCCCACTCCTCGCCCCGGTATCACCGCTTCGCGGGTCCTCACCGCCAAACGCCTGAAGAACCGGGCCGCTGCACCCGTGTATGCCATGGTTCGCAAGATCCCGCAGGTGATCGATGGAATCCGCTGCTATTGCGGATGCGCCGACCTGGAGGGCTCCTACTCCCTCCTCACATGTTACGAGGAGGAAGGCATGGCCCAACACTGCCTGATCTGCCAGGGTGAGGCCCGCCTCGCTTACAAGCTCCATGCCGACGGTTGGTCACTGAACGGGATTCGTGCGTCCATTGACGCCGCGTTTGCCAGTTCCTCGTAGTCGCGAAAACGCCTTGACACCCCTTCCCGCAATCTCTGTCCGAGAGTGTTCCATGGCCTTCCGCAAGACACGAATAGCATCCGCCCTTCCGTTGATTCTCGCGGTCGCGACATCCGCTCGAGCCCAGATCCGCGCCAGCGAGCGCGCGACAGTGTCCCAGACCGTGGACGGCACGGTCATCACCGTGGACTATGCCCGCCCGCAAGTCGCGGGACGCGCAAAAATCTTCGGCGGCGTAGTGCACGTTGGGGAGATCTGGACGCCCGGCGCGAACTGGGCTACTACGATTCAGTTCTCGCGGAACGTGCGGCTGAACGGCCATGAGGTCCCTGCCGGTGCATACTCGGTGTGGATAGTCACTGCACTGGCGGAATGGACCTTCAACCTGCACAAGAACCCCCGACTCTTTCACAGTCAGCGACCCAAGCTGGACCAGATGCTTCTCTCCTTACCGGTAAAACCCGGGCAGGGCGAGCACGTGGAGGTTTTGACATTCGACTTTCCCCGGGTGGGCCAGGACGGAGCAACCTTGCGCATGCGTTGGGGGACGACGGTGGTGTCGCTGGAAATCCTGATTCAGCCCAGCCGATCGCCGAGCGTCGTCATGACGGAGGCAGAGATAGCGCCATACCTCGGCAGTTATCTGCTTGTCTTTTATGGTGAACGGGGTCCGTTTCCTGAAAGACGGTTGGAGCTGGTCAACGCGAAAGGCGCTCTAAATGGCGTTGTGGATGGCCCCGAGCCATGGGTCATGCAGTTCATTCCCACAGGACAGCTGCACGAGTTTCTTCCAGCCTTTCTCAAGGACGGAAAGGTCTTTGACGTGGAGGCGGATTCGCCGGTGCTCTTCGAGATGAAAGCCGGGCGTGCCATTGGATTCCGGGCCCGGGGGATGAGCACTGAGGTATGGATGCGAGCGAGGCGGAAGAGCTAACCCAGGCGAGACGCGCGCCGCAACGCATCGCGCGTTCCTTAAGGCCCAACGGTACTGCTTAACCACAGTGCGCCAGGGCGCCGGCGGTGAGATCGCCTGCCGGCGCCGCCTTCATCGCGTGGTTGAGCGGCGACCGGCCATCATGAGCTGGGGTCGGGGACTCAAGTCGCCGGTCAAACTCGATACCAGCCCTCCACACCCGGAGGATGTCACGGGTTGTGGTAATGTCATTCGTCGGATCACCCCGTACCAACAGCAGGTCAGCGCGACAGCCTGGAGCGATTCTGCCCCGATCCAGCAAGCGAAACGCCACAGCGACACTTGCGGTGGCCGACATCAGAGCCTCCGTTGGGCTGAGGCCCGCGCGGACCAACAGCTCGAGTTCGCGATGGAGGCTGACGCCGTGAACCGTGATTGCGTTGGGGACGTCGGAACCCGCCAGAATCCGCGCGCCGGCTGCATGCAGGCTGCTGACGGCCGCCAGAAATGGCTCGATATTCTCGAGCACCGGGCCCTGTGCGCGGCTTGCGAGGCGTTTTGTGATCGAATCCGAAAGGAAGGGGCGTAGCCTTGGATCGGTCGCAAGCGGCACTCCCGAGCCTTTCACGAAGCCGTCCGGCGTCGCGACCGTCGGAATGACGAACACCTTCCGTTGAGCCACCAGTTCGGCGACTGCCGGCGCTGCGCCGCCCTGCCGCCATATGTGGACCAGGCCATCCACTCCGCTGCCAACAGCGATACGCACATCATCGGTGCTCTCGATGTGAGCAACCACCAGCATTCCGCGCGAGTGCGCAGCGCGAACCAGCGCTTCGGTGGTCGCCTTGTTCATCGTCGGCGTGCCGTCGCGGGCGGCACGCACGCCGTTCAGGACAATTTTGAGGTAGTCCGCACCGGCTTCCTTCCGCGAGCGAACGAAAGCCTCGGCGTCAGCCGCACTAGCCACGGTCGGAATGACGACTCCGTACTCCGTTCCGTGCCCTCCAGGGGCCGTCGCGAGGATGCCCGCGGAACGAAAATCCGCTATGTCCACCCTCGCGGCCGCTGCGGCGCGGAGTACGAAATCAGCAGCAGGAACGGTGAACATGTCGAGTACTGTCGTCACGCCGAACCTCAGAGCCTGCTGAAGTTGGGTCACGTTCCTCGTATGCGTATGCGCATCTATCAAACCCGGCATCAAGGTCGCGCCCGTTCCGTCCACGGTCGGCAGATGACGCCACTCGCTGGGATCATCGACTAGAGCCCGGATGATTCCGCCGGTAACCACGATGCTCTTGCCCGAGTGGCTCCGCTCGCCGTCGAAGACGCGAGCGCCGGTGATGACGAATCCCTCGCCGGTACCCTGGGCCTGCACGGCGGACGGACGCACCAGCATCGCCGTGACTGTGAGAGCTGCCAGCGTGTGTGAGCCCACCCGGGATCGACGGATGTGACACCCCTTTTGCTTGCCCGGTTGTGCCGCCGTCCACATAATCGCTAACTCCTGCGTAAGCGTGAGTTCATGCTCGCAAGCGCCTCATCCGACTCACGAACGAGCGCCGCCAGTACATCGGCCGCAGCGGGCAGATTCCGTATCATTCCGATACCCTGGCCGGCCCACATCGGATAGAACTCGCCATCGTGCCGCTCCGCGGCGGAAGCGACGACATCGCGCACGACGGACGACTGGAGGTAGCCAGTGAGCACCGGCGCTTGCGACTTCTCGTACTCGGTGACGAATGTGTTGCGAATCACGCGCGCGTACAACCCACTGAACGCATCAGTGATCGTGGTCGAGTCGCTGTCGCGGGTCCGCAGGGCCTCTTTGTAGAAGTCGGTCGCGCCTGACTCGCGGGTCGCAACGAAGCGCGTCCCAACAAGCACTCCCTCGGCGCCGAGTGCGAGGGCCGCGATTACACCGCGACCTGTCGCAATGCCGCCTGCGGCAATGACGGGCACGCGGACCGCTTCCGCGACTTGAGGAACAAGGGCGAGCGTCCCGATCGCGGCCTGCTGCGGCGTGGGACGCTTCACCCATGTCGAGCGGTGTCCCCCCGCTTCATAGCCCTGAGCGACAACTGCATCGACTCCGGACTCCGCAACAGTGCGCGCGTCCTCGACGGTGCACACCATCGCTATGACTTTCGCACCCTGCGCATGGAATCGTTCAACGACAGCTCTCGGCGGATTGCCGAGTCCGACGCTGAAAACAGGTACACGCTCCTCGAGCATGACTTCGATCACGGAGGCGACGTAATCCGGGCGCGTAGCCGGCCGCGCAAACGTCGGCGGGAGGTTGTAGCGTTCGCGAAAACGATTCAGCACGGTCTGTATGGCACGCACGGCCGAATCAGGAAACCGACCGGAGTCGACCGGGGGCCAGACTTCCGAGTGGAGCAGAAGGTTAACGCCGAACGGTTTGTCGGTAAGCTCCCGGACGCGGCGGATGCGTCTGCGCACCTCGTCAGGCGCGGTATGCGCGACGCCGAGGATCCCGAGGCCGCCCGCGGCTGAAACCGCGGCGGCGAGCTCAGGGCCCGCGACCGGCGCCATGCCAGCCTGGAAGACTGGGTACTCGATTCCGAACCGGTCGCACAGATCTGTCCGCAGCGATGGCGCGACGCCGGGTCGGCCAGATCTCGGCGCGCTCGCGCATCCAATCGTCGCGGCGGTGGACGCCATTCCCGCGCGAAAAAAGTCGCGCCGGGTCAATGCGGAAAGTGTAGTCATGGAACGAGTCCTCGCGTCTGCTTACCCGTCGGTTCAATGCCTGCGGCGACAGCACTCATGGCGGCACTCTCACCGGGGCGCCGAGTTTCGAAACGCCGTTTTCGTCAAATGCCTCGACCGCAAACCAGTACTCCTGGCCGACGGTAAGCGCACGGATCTCGGCTCGCGTGCCATGATCAGCCCACAGCTGGCAGGTTTGATACAGCTTGGCAGGCGCGATACCCCACCGCACATTGTAGCCGACCGCTCCCGCCACCGGCCGCCATGACACGAAAGCGTTACGGGGATCGGCATCGCGGATGGCTGTCAGGCGGCCCGGCGTTGCCGGCGGCCGCCCGCCAGCCGTGCCGAAAACTCGCACGTCGCTTACCGCGAGGTTGGCCGCACCAACATGCACGTGCTGCCATCGGACGTAGCGCGCGCGCACCGGCGTCGGCAGCTCGACGTACGCATTAGGCCGGTCGCCCCGCTCATTCGTGAGATCGGCGATCACTGACCACTGTTGCCCCTCGCGCGAGGCGTGCGCGCGAAACTGCGTGTACACCGACGAGTCGCTCGCGTACAGGTTGGACTTGTAATCGGCGTAATTCACCTGGAGTGCACGGAGCTCGCGCTCGCCTCCGAGATCGAGCGTCAGCGTCTGCCCTGGCGCCGTGTCACGTGCCACCCAGAAAGTGCGCGGATTCTCGTCCGTTACGTTCGACGCGGGAAACGAATCGCGCGCGGACGAGGCGACCACCGGCTTTTTGTACGAGAGCAGCATCCACCCGGTGAAGAGCTCGTGGGGGTACTGCCACTTTTTCACAGGCGCAAATTGTGGGAAGTCGCCGAAGCGCGTGCTCGCGAACATGTGCCCGTCAGCATCGAAGCCGGCGGGGAACATCGCGATGCGTCGCTCGAAGTTCCAGTTGACGCCGATCCACGGTGTACCTGTATTCCAGTAGTTGCCGTGGTTGTCTTTGAAGGTGTTCCCGTGTCCGGCACCAGTCACGAAGCCGCCCGGCTTGTACGCCACCGGGTTATACGGCGCGTACGTGAAGGGTCCGAGCGGCGAGTCCCCGACGTAGCTTCCGTTCGCGTAGACGTTGTACTCCGTGCCCGGCGCACCATACTGCAGATAGTAGCGGCCGCCATGCTTCGTCATCCACGCGCCTTCCGTGTACGGCCGAATGGTGTCGCGGTGGTCCTGCCCGAAGCGCTCCCACCCGTTCCGCTCCGGGTGCAAGTTGAGGAGCCTCACGGGCCGCGTCCCGTTCCTGTACGCGAGTCGTCGCGCCGGATCGAGCTCGATAACGTAAAGTGGGTAGACGTTCGACGAGCCCCAGTACAGATACCAGCGCCCGTCGTCGTCGCGGAACAGCGCCGGGTCCCACGGGCCGGGCTGGACCGAGTCGCGATGCACGAGCCCACCCATTCGCTCGCTCCCCTCGCGAACGGCGAACGGCAGTGGGGGGAGCATGCGGTTGTAGAATTCCAGTCGTCCTGTCGCCGGGGCGGTCGAGAAAAGGATCGGCCGCGGCGAGTTCGCGGACTGCATCAGGAGCAGCGTGTCGCCCACCGAGATCGCCGCCGGCGCCACGTTGTCCTCGAATGGCCACCGGCTTGGCGTCACGAAACGCCACCTGATCAGGTCCGCCGAATGCCAGTAGCCACCTGAGACGGTGACGAACAAAAAGTACTCGCCGCCGTGGTTAACAATCACCGGGTCTGCGCCGGAGCGGTACGAGATCCCCTGGTTGAGCTGCTCCCAGTTGTACTTGTAATCGATGTCTATCGGATTCGCGTAGGTACGCGCGCCGGATGATTGTGCCGGCGCGCTGGCAATGGTCGTGAGCAGCAGGAGCACCATCATTCGGAGGTGCATGAGAGTACTCTGGTAAGCAAGTTCGCAAACACGATGACGAAAGCGGCTGGTGGATCTGCTGGGCATTACGGACTCGCCGCAACGGGAGTATCGCAAGCGGAACACCGCTGCTGTCGCAACAGCACGACAGGATGTACAGGATTGACGGGATGAGCAAGATGAAAAACAGTCGCTCACTCGCCCCATCGTGAGGATCCTCATCCTGCCAATCCTGTCATCCTGTCAAAATTCGGCCAACAACGGTTTGCGCACGACAATCCAGGCGGCCGATGCAGGACCGATGAGGCTGAGCCGCTCTATCTACCGCCTGACAACCCCCCACTCGCCAAGCTGACGGCAGCATCGCATATTCGTAAAATACCGGCGTAAATGCTATGTATTCCGGCACGGTGATCGCAGGATGTACGGCGTCTTCAGCAACCAGAGGAGTGAACTGTGCAATCTCCGGCATGCGATGCGATTGTGGTAGGGTCTGGGATCTCCGGCGGCTGGGCCGCGAAGGAGCTCACGGAA
>JBPCJT010000074.1:0-4222 GCA_051005015.1 Gemmatimonadaceae bacterium
GCCGAGCCGTTGGCCTTCGACCAGCCGGCGGTCGCCCGACAGCAGACGATCAATACCAAGGGTGACGGCGGAGACCGACGCGCTCGCGGGCATGGAGGCAAATTATAGCGCGCGCGGCACGCGCGCCGGCGGACGTGCTGACTCGAAAGGCGACTCAGGCCATCACTGTCGAGTTTTGAACCACGTCGCATTCAAGGTGGTACTTCTCGCGCTGCACGGCACCGAGCGTTGGCGATCACATTGCATTTCTGCCGCGCTTGCCATCCCCCACCGCGGGGAGAAAGGCCCATCACGACGGATATTCGGGATAGAATGACGGACTGAACCCCGTGATACTTGCTGTGCTGAACAACAAGGGGGGCGTGGGAAAGACCACTACCTCCGTGAATCTCGGCGCGGCCCTCGCATCGCCAAAGCGCCGTGTGCTGCTCGTTGATCTCGACAGCCAGGCGTCGGCGTCACTCTGGTGCGGGGTCCCACGGGCGCAGCTCGTCCCTTCCTCGGCGTCCTGCCTGCTGGACCAGGTCCCTGTCACCGAAGCGATCAGACAAACCTCGACGCCCAACCTCGATCTGATTACCGCGTCGGCCGAGCTCGCGAATGCCGATCTGAGGCTGTGTGATGTCGTCGGGCGGGAGGTCACGCTGAAGGCCGCGCTGCAGAGTGTTCGACAGCGGTATGACGTGATCGTCCTCAATTGCCCCCCAAGCCTGTCGCTGCTCGGGGTGAACGCGCTGCTGGCGGCCGACGCGTTGCTCGTCCCGGTGGCTCCGCAATTTCTCGCGGTGGAAGGCCTGGTCAGTCTTCTGGGATCGGTGGATCAGGTGAAGACCCGGCTTGGCTCGCGCGTCAGATTGCTCGGGGTTCTCATGACCATGGTCCGGACGGGACGCGCCGTGACAGAGGTGCGTGAGCGCCTGCGCGCACAGCACCGCGAGCGCGTGCTGCACACCGAGATCTCCTTCTGCCGTTCGTTGGAGGACGCACCGGCGAGCTGCAAGTCGATTTTTCAGTTCGCCCCCCGCACGCGCGCCGCGGATGCGTTCAAGCGTCTCGCCGGCGAAGTCCTCGAACGGCTCCGACCCCGCCATTAGACGCGGTTGATGTTCGGGATCGCGCCGGCTCCCGTTGGGGGTGGAACAATCTGGTCCGGTGTCCTCCCCCATTACGGTAGAGCTTGAACTAAACTGCTCTGCTAGTGTTGAATAGCGCCGACTCATCTGATGAGTCTCGACGCACTTATTAAGGGTGGACTTAATCGTCGACGTAGGCACTTTCGGAGCGGAGACCTGTTGATGGCTCGGCGTGCGAAGTCGAAGACCCCCAAACCGCCCGCGGATATCTTTGCCCCGACCCGGGCCACCACGACGGCAGCCGCCAGGCGGGGTCCGGGCCGACCGCCCGTGCACGACGAGGCCTGGACGAAGGTGACCGTCGTGCTGTTCAACCGGCAGATTGTCTTTCTCGACCGCCTGGCTGCCAGCATCCGCGCCCAGAGCGGCGCCGCCATCAGTCGTGCGCAGCTCATTCGCGCGCTGGTGGATGCGGTGGCCGATGGCGACGTCGACCTCACGAGCGCGCGGTCCGAGCGGGACCTGAAGGCGACGATCCTGGCGCGGCTGGGGCGGATCCGGGGGTAGGGGAAATGCGACATGGGAAATGCCAGTGTTTAGCGGTTCTTTCCCATGTCCCATTTCCCATTTCGCATTGCGGCGCAGCGGTTTGCTAGGCTAGAGGTATGGAAAACACGCTGTTCCGCTCGTTGCCATGTCCCGAGTGCGGCGCCGGCATGCTGTGGACGCAGAATGCGTGGAAGGCCGGCGAAGCCGGTCAGGCGGCGTATCAGTGCCAGAACGGGCACGCCATCGATCCGTCGCTGACTCGCCAGTGTCCGGCCTGCGGGATCCATGACACGGAGCTGCTCGGCGAGCGCGAGGCACGCCAGCAGTTCCGGTGCACGCGGTGCGCGGAAGCGTTCGAATTCCCGCGGTGACGCACAGGCTGGATCAGTTGCCGCCGCCCACGCCCGACTTACGCGCCTCGTCGTCCTGGTAAACCAGCTTCTGCCCCGAGCGGGTCTCGATGATCTTCAGCGTGGCGCGAACGATGTCCTTGCCGAGCTCGAAGATGGCTGCCTGATCCTGCCCCTTGTCGTCTCTGTACCCGATCGACAGGTAGTGTTTCCGCTTCTTGGAGAACAGCGCCACCGGGCTGATCAGGATCGCCATGCCCACACGCCGGCCGGCCTTCTGGCCGTACTCCAGTTCCGTAATGGCTTTGTACGGGATGCGGACCGTGGGACTCGCCTCCGTGTTGAACATCAGGTGTTTGTCGTCGGTCGTGTCGAGCCGCCCCTCCGACTTCTCCTTGAGATTCGGAACCGTGCCGCCCACGTATTCCGCCTTTTTCTTGTCGAGTGCGAACACCACCCCGTTGGCGGCGAGCGCGATGAGGAGAATAGCCGAGACCATTCGTGTCATGAGAGCTCCTGGCCCGACGCGGGCCGTGCAGATGTGATGAGTCGACATCATAGCCGACGTCGCGGGTGGCGTTCAGGGTAATTCAGGCGTTCCTCACGACTTCTGATGCGGGCGCGTCGTATCGTCTCACTCATGATGCGACTGACGATCGTTCTGCTGGCCCTGTTCACGTTCGGCCTGTTTGGAGCGGCCCTCCGAGTGGTGTTCGTGAGAAGCGAGGGGGCGCCGCTTCCAACGAAGCTCCTCGTGGCCGTCGGCCTCGTGTTCAGCGGTGTGCACGTGTGTCTGCTCGGAACGGCCCCCCTGGATGCCGGAGGCACCGGACTCGGGGGTGGTCTCTACCTGCTCGCGTCCGCGCTCTTTTCGTGGACCGCGCAGAGCGTGCGCGGCCGCAACTTCAGGCTGGCCTATGTCTGCTGCGCTCCATCGGCTATCTTCCGCGGCGGGCCGTATCGCTGGGTACGCCACCCGTTCTACCTGTCCTACATGCTCGCGTGGGTGGCGGCCGTCGTGGCGCTTGCCGACTGGCGTCTCTTGCTGACGCCGGCCATCATGGGAGGGTTCTATCTTGTGGCTGCGTATCGTGAGGAACGCCAGATGCTGCACGGCCCCGCAGCGGAGGAGTATCCGGAATATCGCCGGCACGCAGGCGTGCTGCTGCCTCGGTTTGGCATCAGGCGGGTTGAGCGGGCGTGACAGGCGCTCAGGCCCCGCCGATCCAACAAAGGAGCGGCCGGAACGGAGCGGAAGCGAGTGGAGGCCGCCAAGGCGGGGTGCAGGGGGCCCCGCCGATCGAATATTGGTGCGAAAGGGGGGACTCGAACCCCCACGACCTTGCGGCCGCCAGCCCCTCAAGCTGGTGCGTCTGCCAATTCCGCCACTTTCGCGAAGAGGGTAGAAGTGCTTACTTCGGCGGCTGCGGCGCCTGCTGCTCAACGGGCGCCGGGGCCGCCGGGGTATTGACCCCACGGAGGAGCGACGACGGCCCGCGCTGCCCCATGATGCCGAGCACGATCGCGCCGATCATGAACAGGGCCCCAAGGATGCTGCTGGCGCGCGTGAGCACGGTGGACCCGGCGCGAGCGCCGAACGCCGTCTGGCTCCCGCCGCCACCGAACGCGCTCGCCATGTCGCCACCCTTGCCCTGCTGCAAGAGCACCGACAGCAGGAGCAGAAGACACGACACGACGTACAAGGTTGCGGCCAGGTAGTAGAGCATAACGTCCGATTATAGCCCGCCCTGACGGCTCCGCGCCACAATCTCCGAAAACGCGCCGACTTCGAGGCTCGCGCCGCCGACGAGCGCGCCATCCACGTCCGGGAGCGCAATCAATTCGTGGATATTGTCAGGCTTCACGCTGCCGCCGTAGATGACATGTCCCTGGTCCCCCGCCGCCGCGCCAAACCACTGCCGAAGACGGCTGCGGATGTGCGCATGGGCCTCGCCCGCCTGCTGGGCGGTGGCATTGCGGCCCGTACCGATCGCCCACACCGGCTCATAGGCGATAACCAATGATGCGACCTGGTCACCGGTCAACCCGTCGAGCCCCTTCTTGATCTGCCGATCGAGGACCGCGAACGTCGCACCGCTTTCACGCTCCTCGAGCGTCTCCCCGATGCACACGATAGGCGTGAGCTCAGCCCCCAGGCTTGCGACCAGCTTGCGGTTGACGGTCTCATCGGTCTCGTGGAACAGCCGGCGGCGCTCGCTGTGCCCGAGAATGACGTAATCAGCCCCCGCC
>JBPCJT010000075.1:0-15052 GCA_051005015.1 Gemmatimonadaceae bacterium
GCTGGCAAGGACGCCATTATTCCAGCCGTGCTCGCCGAAGATGTGAAGATCTTGCCGGCGCTGTCACGAATTGGACGCGATGCCAATCGCCCCAAGGAGACGCGCCATCAGGCGATTCGCTGGATAGGGGAGTTGGCCGAAGATGGAGCCTTGGCTGTGCTGTACGACCTGGCCGGTAACGGCGAACAGGAAATAAGTATTCGCGAGCACGCGCTAATGGGCCTGGCATTCCTGCCCGATGGAGAAGGCGTGCCGTCGTTGATCCGTATCGCACGTTCCTCACCCGACAGGAAGCTCCGGGAGAAGGGAATTTTTTGGCTCAGCCAGGCGGACGATGTGGGAGCGCGCAGAACGCTGCGGCAGATGGCGTCGTCGAACGACATTCCCGAGGAGGAACGTGGCCACGTCATCTTCGCGCTTGGACATCACGCTCAGACTGATGAGGATGGCGTATTCCTGCGCTCCCTCTACGGTGGCACCAGCGAGGCGCTCAAGAAGAAAATCATTCAATCGGTGGCTCAGGGAGAGAAGCAAGCCGGTGACGGCGGGCGCTGGCTACTCACCCTTGCGGCCAATGAGTCGGAAACGATCGAGCTCAGGAAGGACGCGCTGTTCTGGGCTGGCCAATCCGATCAGACTTCAGTCGAAGATCTGATACAGGCATACGGCCGTGCCACCGAGCCACAGCTCAAGGAGCACCACGTTTTTGTGCTCTCGCAACGCGACGAGCGTCAGGCAATCGACAAATTGATGGATATCGCGCGTAACGACGACGATCCGGAAATTCGAAAGAAAGCACTCTTCTGGCTCGGACAAACCGATGATCCCCGCGTAGCGCAGTTCCTTCAGCAGCTGATACTAAAGCGATGAGACACGCCCTTTTTGGCGCCGCGATTCTTGTTTTCGGCCCGACGACGATAGTAAGCAGCCAGTCCTTCGGCCGACAAGTGAGCACCGCGCCGGACGGGCCTGTTCAATTCAACTTCGCTGCTCGACCCGGTGTGTGCGGTGGCGGGCCGGACGTCATACGCATTGGAAAAAGCTCATTCGGTTCCTGGCGCAACAGCTCGCGCGATGTCTGCATACACGGCCCCGTTTACGTAGTGCTGACGCGGCGCGAGGGCGAAACCACAAGTCTTCGCGCATACGTTGGGAGCCCAGGCTCGGACCGGGGGACCGATCTCGGCTTGGTCGCGGTGAAGGAAGCGACGGACTATCTGCTTGCACTCGCTCCTCGCTTGCCCGGCAGTGCGGGCAGCCGCGCCATTCTCGCGGCGGCGATCGCCGACAGCACGGTCATCTGGCCTACGCTGCTCACCCTTGCACGTGACTCGAGTATTCCTCGTGCGACACAGGAGGCTGCGACCTTCTGGCTGGGGCGTGCGGCTGCCGTCGCTGCCACCGGACAGCCAGACACTGCGCTCGATGAAGATGCGGAAGACGACGCGACTTCGGTCCGCACGCAAGCCGTCTTCGCGTTGTCTCAACTGTCCGATAACGATGGCGTGCCCGAGCTTTTACAGGTCGCTCGCACGCACCGTGACGCTCTTATCCGCAAGCGCGCCATTTTCTGGCTGGGTGAGTCGGGCGACCCGCGCGCACTCGCACTATTCGAGGAGCTATTGCGGGCAAAGTAGAGCAGACTCAGAGCACTGCGGCATTAGGACAAGTGGGGATGCAGTGCCTACGCCTCATCCTCCACTCCCTACTCCGATGGGCAATGATCGGGGTATCTTTCGGCATGAGCCGCGTCTCTGGTTCCGATCATCCCCCTGTTGGAGTGAGTCGACGAAGCGATAACCCCCGAGCAGCCGAAGGAGGAGAAATCCAACTGCTGCTCTCACGTCGAACATCTTCAAGCAGTTAGTGCGGCTCCTCATCGTCAACTGGAACGATCGCGAGAATCCGCACGCCGGTGGTGCCGAGCTGCACCTGCACCAGATTTTCGGCCGCATTGCTGCTCGCGGTCACGACGTCACGCTTCTCTGCAGCGGATGGAAAGGATGCCGGCGCCGAGTAACGCTCGATGGAATCAGCGTTCGCCGCGCCGGCACGAGATACACGTTCCCGCTCGTCGCCCACCGCTACTACAACGCTAGCCTGGCTACCACGGGGTTTGACGTTCTTGTCGAGGACGTCAACAAGATTCCTCTCTTTACCCCGCGCTGGAAGGCGCCGCGCGTCGTGGCGCTGGTGCACCACCTGTTCGGAGCCACCGTTTTTCGTGAGGCCTCACTCCCGGTGGCTGCTGCCGTATGGCTGGCGGAACGGCCGCTTGCACGCGTCTATCGGGGCATACCTTTCGAAGCTGTGAGCGAGAGCACCGCCGCGGACCTCGTGACGCGTGGCGTGCCTCGTGACGCGATTCGCGTTATCTACAACGGAATTGAAACAGACCACTATACACCTGATGCGAGTCAGCGCTCTCCAACACCGCTGTTCGCATACCTGGGCCGGCTCAAGAAGTACAAGGGGGTGGAGCAGGTCTTGCGAGCATTCGCCCAACTCGCGCACCCGGCAGCCTCACTCGTTATTGCCGGAAGCGGCGACCACCGCTCCCGCCTCGAAAGAATCGCCGGTTCGCTTGACCTCGGCGAGCGAGTGCGGTTTCTTGGATTCATCACCGAAGCGGAAAAGCTGACGCTCCTGCGGCGCGCATGGGCGCTTGTGTATGCTTCGCCAAAAGAAGGCTGGGGACTTGCCAATCTGGAGGCTGCGGCGTGCGGAACCCCGGCTGTGGTGTCGGATTCACCCGGGCTGCGGGAGTCCGTCCTCGACGGAGAGACTGGAGTGCTTGTTCGCCATGGCGACACTTCAGCCATGGCGGAAGCGCTTGACAGGTTTGCCGCATCGCCCGGGATGGTGAGTGCGATGGGTGCGGCCGCACGAGTATTTGCCGAACGGTTCACCTGGGATGCGGCCGCGCAACAGACGGAAGAGCACTTGGTGGAAATTGCAAGTGGAGAGAAGAGTAACCGAGGCACGGGGGGGATGAGTTCGTGGAAATAATTTTTCAGGCACACAATGCGGTAATCTCTGACAACATGCGGCGCCGTGCGGAGCGCACAGTCAGGAAGCTCTCACGGCGGATCGCTCGCGCCGTGGATGCTATCGTGCGGTTCGAGCAGGACGGGCCCGTGAGGCGGGTGGAAGTAATGCTGCATGCTTCGGGAAAGCGGCCGCTGGTCGCCGAGGGTGTAGGGCGGAACTACGGGCCCGCGCTTGGCGAGGCCATCGACCGCATGGAATCTCAGCTGCGCCACGTGAAGAGGACGCCCAAGGCGCGAGCGAAAACCCTGCAACGCGCGTGAACGCGTGAAAACGAAGCGGTTCACCGTAGGCTGGCTGTTCGAGCTGATGCACGATACGCTGCAGCTCGAGCTCGTTGGAAGTGACACCGGGATGACTCGCGAGATTACCAGCAACGAGGTGGCCAGTCCCGGGCTGGTCCTGGCCGGCTATACCGACCGGTTCGTCGCACAGCGCATTCAGGTTCTTGGTGAGACCGAGATTTCCTACCTGTGCTCAATCACTCTCGACCGGCGGCGTGAGGTACTCACGCGGTATCTATCGTATCCGGTGCCGTGCCTTTTCGTGACGAAGGCACAGGAGCTTCCCGAAGGATTGGAGGAGATCGCCGGCAGCAATGGAGTTCCGATTCTCAGATCAGCGCTCAAGACCAACGAGTTCTACAGGCGTATGAAGCCGGCGATCGAGGAGGAGTTCGCGCCGAGTGTTACACTCCATGGGTCGCTTGCCGATGTTTACGGAGTTGGGCTTTTTTTCACGGGGCAGAGCGGTATTGGAAAGTCCGAGTGCGTGCTGGACCTTGTCGAACGCGGGCACCGGCTTGTTGCGGACGATCTGGTTATCGCCACGAGGCGGGGAAACGACATCATCATTGGTCGTGGCCACGAGTTGCAAAGACACCACATGGAGATCCGCGGCGTCGGCGTCATCGACGTGCAATCCATCTTTGGCATCCGCGCCGTTCGGCAACAGAAGCGCCTCGAGGTGGTGGTTCAGCTCGAGGAATGGGACAAAGCTGCTGTGATCGACCGGACGGGTCTGGACGGCCAGACCGCGATGATACTCGACATCCCGATTCCCAAGGTGGTTATCCCTCTGAATCCCGGAAAAAACCTGACGGTTGTGGCCGAAGTCGTAGCCATGAATCATCTCCTGCGCTACAGTGGCGTTGATCCGGCCCAGGCTTTCAACGAACGCCTGATAAGCCGCATGCGCGCCGCGGCCGAAGTCCGGCAGTACTTGCGCGAGGACGATGAGTAGCGCCGGTCTCGCTCTTGTCGCGGGCCACGGAGACTACGCGACCGGCCTGGTCTCGGCGGCGGCAGAAATTATCGGAGAGATCAGTGCGTTCGTCACAATGTCGAATAGGAATCTCGGGGCGGACGAGATTGAGCGGCTGATGCGCGAGTTGGTTGACTCTCGCGGCGTGCACGTAATCTTTACCGATCTCCCGGCCGGGAGCTGCACAATAGCGGCCCGAAGGGTTGTTCGGGATCACCCGGATGTAACCCTGGTTACGGGGGCCAATCTGGCTGCGCTCCTGCATTTCGCGTCGCACGACGCTGGTACGGCCTATGAGGCCGCGTCCAGCGCCGCCGAACGCGCGAAAGCTTCTGTGCTGGTGGTGGGGACGCCTGATGGGAATTGATCTCTTTCGCATCGACGATCGCCTCATTCACGGACAGGTCGTCGTGGGTTGGGGGCAGTCAATGGGACTGGGATTTATCGCGCTGGTAGATGACGAGGTGGCTGCCAGCGAGTGGGAGCAGGAGCTTTACCGCATGGGCGTACCCCCCGAGATGGATGTGTATTTCAACACGGTTGCAGACGCTGCAAACGGGCTTCCGGATTGGGCCGCGGATGAACGACCCGGAATTCTGCTGACTGGCGATATTGACACCATGCACCGTCTTGTGGAGTTGGCGCCCGCCGTGCGCTCGGTCAACCTCGGGGGCATACACTACCGTGCGGGGCGCGAGCTCAGACTGCGTTATGTATATCTCACCCCGGAAGAGGAGGCAGCGCTTCGATCGTTGCAGCACCGGGGGGTCACGGTGACGGCGCAGGACGTTCCATCTGCTCGCCCGGTTCCACTCGATGATTTGCTAACCACAGAGAGCGCGAGATGAGTGTTGTGGAACTGCTGCCGCTGGCGCTCCTTGGCGCCGTGCTTGGACTCGACGTCGTGAGCTTTCCGCAAGCCATGATCTCGCGGCCGATAGTCGCGTCAACGCTTGCCGGAACCCTCGCCGGTAGCGCGACAGCCGGACTGCTGGCCGGCGCCCTGCTCGAGCTTTTTGCCCTGGAAATGCTTGCCGTTGGGGCATCTCGGTATCCCGAGTGGGGAAGCGCATCCGTTGTCGGGGGTGCGCTATTCGCCGGGATGGAACCAGCTGGCTGGACTGGGGCGCTCCCCGCAGCCATCGCAGCAGCACTGCTTACGGCCTGGCTCGGCGGCTGGTCGATGTATCTCCTCCGCCGGGTGAACGGGGTGCTTGCACGACGGCGGCTTGGAGAGCTGGATGCTGGTTCACGGTCTGCCGTGCTGGGCCTGCAGATAACGGGGCTGACAGCGGACGTTGTTCGTGGAGGCGTGCTTACGCTGCTCGCACTAATGGTCTTCGTGCCGGCAGCCCGGTATGCCGCCCGCGAATGGGCCTTCGAAAGTGCGCGATCGGAGGCAGTGGTTCTGACGTTGGCTGTGGCCACCGCTGGCGCGGCCGGGTGGCGGCTGTTTCACGCTGCGGCTGGTGCACGGTGGCTCTTTCTCGGCGGTGCCGCGGCGGGCACAGCACTGGCCACGCTCCGATGACCGGGAACCGAATCGAGCGGCTCCCGCTCCGAACGCGCGTCGCCATGCTCTCCCGGCTACTCGCTGTGCAGGGATCATGGAACTACGAAATTCTCCTGGGCACGGGAATCGGCTTTTGCACCGAGCCCGCTTTAAGGCTGCTTCCGGGTGGCATCCAGGGAGTCGCGTACCGCGAAGCGCTTGCCCGGCAGGCTCGCTATTTCAACTCGCATCCCTATCTCGCTGCCATTGCTGTGGGCGCACTAGTCCGCGCGGAGCTGGATCGCGAACCACCGGACCAGATCGAGCGCTTCAGAACTGCATTGTGCGGTCCGCTTGGAAGCATAGGAGACAGGCTTGTCTGGGCCGGCTGGCTGCCTTTGTGTTCAGTTCTGAGCCTCGTAATATTTGCACTGGGCGCAACCCCGCTGACTACGTTGCTGGTCTTTCTGGTGCTATACAATGTGGGACATTTCGGCTTGCGGATTTGGGCCCTTGACGTTGGCTGGACTCAGGGTATGCGTGTCGCTTCGGCTCTGGGCCATCCAGCGTTGCGTCACGGTCCGGTTCATGTGACGCGAGCGGCGGCTGTTCTGGCGGGTGTCGCGCTTCCACTGCTGTTGCACCGGGTTTTGGAGGAGTCGCGACCGCTGATAGGCCTTACGACGTTCGCCGCCTTGATAGTCGCGGCCGCCCTGGTGAAGCTTCACGGACGGGTGGAGGGTTCGCGTCTCGCATTGGTCGGTCTCGCCCTTCTCGCTGGTTACTCGGTAATCCCGTGGTAACCGAACGTGAGTTGCAGATCGTCAACAGAAACGGGCTTCACGCGCGCCCCGCGGCGGAGATCGTGAAAGTGGCCGCTAAATACCAGAGCGATATCACCATGATCCGCGACGATCTCGAGGTGAATGGCAAGAGCATAATGGGCGTGATGATGCTCGCGGCCGAGTACGGATCCACTCTTCTCGTACGAGCGGCCGGGCCCGATGCTGAAGCGGCCGTAGCCGCGATCGCGGATCTTGTGGCTCGCAAGTTCGGGGAAGCCTGATGGAGCGCACGCTCCAGGGCGTGTCGGCGTCCCCTGGGATTGTTGTTGGACCCGTACACTTGCTGCGCTGGGAAGTGCCGGACATTCCCCTTCACATCCTTGCGGATGACGCTGTCGAGGACGAGATACGGCGTTTTCACGAGGCTCGGGAACGAGCGCGCGAGCGGCTGCATCATGTGCGCGACCGCGCCGCGAAACGTGCGGGACCGGAAGAAGCGCGCATTTTCGAGATGCAGGAGTTGATGCTCGACGATCCCGAAATGTTGAGGCACGTGGAATCGCTTATCCGTCACAGCCTGGGGGCGGAGCAGGCCTTTCACCAGCACATGTCCGATTGGCGGCAGGCGTTCGCGCGCCACGCCAGCGCGGAGTTGCGTGAGCGTGTCGGTGACATCCTGGACGTCGAGATTCGTGTACTCTCGCTTCTGCTGGGCCTACCGGATCACGATCCGGTTGATGTGCCAAAGGGCGCGAACGCCGTCCTCGTGACTCATGATTTGACTCCCAGTCTTACCGTTCAGCTGGATCGGGAGGCGATCGCCGGAATCGCTACCGACGCGGGGACGCGCACTTCACACATAGCGATTCTCACGCGCTCACTCGGCATTCCAGCGGTGGTCGGTTTGCGCGATGCGACCGCCAGGCTTCGCGGCGACGAACTGGTGATACTCGACGGCACTGCGGGAACACTGAACGTGAATCCGACCGCGGAGGAAATTCAGCGGTATCGAGAGCGCGCGGCGGAGGAAGCGATCCGTGAAAGCGAGCTGTCATCGCTTCTCGATTTGGAGGCCGTAACGCTCGACGGTGTGCGGCTCACGCTCCGGGTGAATCTCGATCTTCCGGAGGAAGCGGAGCTTGCTTCGCACAGCGGCGCCGACGGCGTTGGGCTGATGCGCACAGAATTTCTGGTACTCAGCCGAACGACGATGCCCGACGAGGACGAACAGTACGATGCTTACAGCCGTGTCGTACGGTGCTTTCCGGGCCAGGCTGTCATAATCCGGACATTCGACCTGGGAGGAGACAAGCTTCCGGTGGGTGGCTACCCGCACGAAGCAAATCCTTTTCTTGGCTGGCGGGCGATCAGGATGTGCCTGGATCAGCCCGAAATGTTCAAGACACAGCTTCGCGCCATGCTGCGCGCGGCCGAGCACGGTGATCTGCGAATTCTCCTGCCGCTGATCGTCTCCATCGACGAGGTTTTGGCAACCCGAACGCTTCTCCGGGAAGCCGCTTCGGAGCTGGCCTCGAGAAGCATACCTCACAGGCATTCGGTTCCGTTGGGCGTGATGGTGGAGACGCCCGCCGCTGCGCTTACAGTGGATGCCATAGCCGGGGAGGTGGAGTTTTTCAGCATTGGCAGTAATGATCTGGTGCAGTACACCCTGGCGGTCGATCGGGGAAACGTGAATCTTGCCGAACGCTTTACGCCGCTGCACCCGGCTGTACTTCACCTCATCAAGCGGACTGCGGACATCGGACGTGCGCGCGATCTAGAGGTTTGCGTTTGCGGAGAAATGGCGTCGGATCCGCTTACGGCCTATGCGCTTGTCGGACTCGGTATTACGCATCTCAGCGTCGCCCCACGTGCGGTGCCGCTCATCAAGCGGCTGGTTCGGGAGATGAGCGCGAAAGATGCGGAAGCTTCCATGGCCGAGGCTTTGAAGTCAGGCAGCGCCGTTACTGCGGCCGTTATCTTGCAAGCCAGCCTGGACAGAATAGCGGCAACTCGCCAAGTCGCGCTTGCCCACCCCGCCCGACCGGGCTAACTTCAAAGGCTCACACCATTTACACCATTTAGTCGCCGTTTACGCGGCGGCCCAGGACTGTTGCGTGCCCGATACGTTTTTCTTTACGTCAGAATCAGTCACGGAAGGCCATCCTGACAAGATCGCCGATCAGATTTCCGACGCTATTCTCGACTCGATACTAAGCGAGGATCCCAACGCGCGCGTCGCATGCGAAACCATGGTAACCACCGGGCTCGCCTGTATTGCTGGTGAGATTACTACCACCACGTATGTCGACCTTCCGGAGGTAGTCCGCAAGACTATCGCAGAAATCGGATACAACGACGCCACTTTCGGCTTCGACAGCAAAACGTGCGCGGTTATCAGTACGATCGATAAACAGTCCGTTGACATCGCACAGGGTGTGGATACCGGAGGCGCTGGTGATCAGGGCATGATGTTCGGCTACGCGACTGACGAGACGCCAGAGCTGATGCCAATGCCGATCCTTCTCGCGCATCGTTTGACGCGGACGTTGGCCGAGGCCAGGAAGTCGGGCCAGCTTCCATGGCTGCGTCCCGATGGAAAGGCGCAAGTCACAATCGCGTACGAGAAGGGACGCCCAGCGCGGATCGACACCGTGGTGGTATCCACGCAGCACGCCGAAAGTGTTTCAAACGATCACATTCGCAAGTCGATCATCGCGGATATCATCGAGCCGGTACTGCCTCCGGAGCTGTACCATCGCGACAGCGTCAAATTCTACATAAATCCGACGGGCCGGTTTGTAATAGGCGGTCCTCAGGGAGACGCGGGACTTACCGGCCGAAAGATTATCGTGGACACGTACGGCGGCATGGGGCGCCATGGTGGCGGGGCGTTCAGCGGAAAGGACCCGTCGAAGGTCGATCGTTCCGGAGCCTACGCCGCCCGGTGGGTTGCCAAGAATATCGTTGCGGCCGGTCTGGCGACGCGGTGTGAGGTGCAGCTTGCGTATGCTATCGGCGTGGCGGAGCCTGTGTCCGTAATGGTAGAGACGTTCGGCACCAACACCGTGGATGAGGCGGCGATTGGAGCCGCGGTGCTCGAGGTCTTCGATCTGAAGCCGCGTGCCATTATCGAGGCGCTCGATCTTCGCAAGCCGATCTACAAGGCGACGGCAGCGTATGGTCATTTTGGCCGCGATGTTTGCGTCAGCAGCAATGGCAAGGGTGACATGACTTTCTTTTCGTGGGAAAAAACCGATCGTGCCGATGCGCTCAAGCGCGCGGTTCGCTAAGCTTGAGAGGAAATAATGACGACTGGAGTAAAGACTGAGACCGGGCGCGCCGCGCCGCGTACGCGCTCCGATGTGAAGGACCTCAGCCTTGCTGATCAGGGGCTTCGGCGCACCGAGTGGGCCGAGCGTTCCATGCCCGTGCTGCGACAGATAAAGGACCGCTTTGCGGCGGAACGCCCGCTCGCCGGCAAAAAGGTGGCGGCTTGCCTGCACGTTACCAGCGAGACCGCGAACCTCATGGTGACACTCAAGGCCGGTGGCGCCGACATCGCACTCTGCGCCTCCAACCCGCTTTCCACGCAGGACGATGTTGCCGCTCACCTGGTACGTGATCACGGTATCAAGGTGTTCGCGATCAAGGGGGAAAACGAGCAGACGTATTACGAACACGTTCGAGATGCGCTTGCGCACGAGGCCGACATCACCATGGATGACGGTGCCGACGTGGTAAGTGCGCTTCACATGATCGCGCTGAACCGCCTCGATGATCTCGCGCCCCCCGTGCGGCAGTGGGTCGAGACTCTCAGCGCCGACCGGCGCACCGCTCTGCTTGGAAAGGTCATCGGGAGCACCGAGGAGACAACGACCGGCGTCATTCGACTCAAGGCGATGGCGAAAGATGGGATTCTGCGGTTCCCGGTAATTTCGGTGAACGATTCCTTCACGAAGCATTTGTTCGATAACCGCTACGGCACCGGCCAGTCCACGATTGACGGCATCATTCGCGCAACCAATATCCTGCTGGCCGGCTCGACGATGGTGGTCGCCGGCTATGGGTGGTGCGGCCGCGGTGTGGCGATGCGCGCTCGCGGTGCCGGCGCCAATGTCATTGTGACCGAGGTCGATCCGCTCAAGGCGCTCGAAGCGCTCATGGACGGCTTCCGCGTCATGACGATGGAGGAAGCGGCACCAATTGGCGATGTCTTCTGCACGCTCACGGGTAACATCCATGTAATTCGCGCCGAGCACTTCAAGGCGATGAAAGATGGCGCCGTGGTGTGCAACTCGGGACACTTCAACGTCGAGCTCGACCTCGAGTCGCTCGCCGTGCTCGCTGGAGGAAACCGGCGGCCCGTGCGCGATTTCGTGGAGGAATTCGTCGTATCAGGGAAACGCGTCTTCGTACTCGGCGAAGGCCGGCTCATCAATCTCGCGTCGGCGGAAGGTCACCCGGCATCAGTCATGGACATGAGTTTCGCGAACCAATCGCTTGGGGCGGAGTATCTCGTTGAAAAGGGCGGCTCGCTGGCCAAGGATGTGCATCGTGTGCCGGAAGCTCTGGACCGCGAGATCGCGCGACTCAAGCTGGCCGCGATGGGCGCGCACGTCGACAATCTGACTGACGAGCAGCGGAAGTATCTGGCTTCGTGGGATATGGGCACATGAACGGCGCGGCGTGACTGGCTGCGGCAGGAGAGACGTATGATCGAAGTTACTGTGGCCAAACTCGGAAGGGATAGCTCCACAAACGCCTTCGTCGTGATTCTGCAGGAAAAGGAAGGTGATCGTCTGCTCCCCATCTGGATCGGCCAGACCGAG
This sequence comes from Gemmatimonadaceae bacterium, assembly GCA_051005015.1. Classification (GTDB taxonomy): domain Bacteria; phylum Gemmatimonadota; class Gemmatimonadetes; order Gemmatimonadales; family Gemmatimonadaceae; genus JACMME01. Next base: position 11,421 of record JBPCJT010000075.1, read on the forward strand.
GCGGAATCGATCCTGATGGAAATGAAAGGCGTGCATCCGCCCCGTCCACTCACGCACGACTTGTGCAAACGGCTCATCACGGGATTGGGAGGATCGCTCAGGCGCGTCCAGATCACGAAAGTCAAGGAGAATACGTACTTCGCCGAGTTGCATATCAGCTTGCGTGAAGACGTGATTCAAGTGGACGCGAGGCCTTCGGACAGCATAGCGATCGCGCTTCGCCTGTCCGCACCCATTTTTGCCCAGGAGTCACTGCTGTCTGTTATCGCGGTAGAAGAATCGGGCGAAGGTGATGGCGGAGCGGAGGAGCCGGAGTTTGGAACCCCCGGTCCGGACCTGAGTGGGCGCCCTGAAAGCACGGAAATGACAGGCGAGGAGCTGCAGGAGCATCTCAGGCGGCTCCGGCCAGAGGATTTCGGGAAGTTCAATCCGTGATGTGGTCTTGTTGCGCTGTACGCGTGCGATTGGCGGCCGCCTGGAGCGGCCGCTTTTTCGTTGCCGCGGGTCTTTCGCTGTTCGCCAGCGCTCACGCGCAAACACCTTCAGATTCAACAGCCGGAGCGCGTGCGGTGGAGGGGCGGATAACCCGCCCCAGGGGCAGGGAGGTGAGCGGAGTACCTGGCGTCTGGGTCGTGCTGCATCGCGTCGGCACCGACGGGGCCGCCCCGCTCGACTCCGTCCGCTCGTCGCCTGCTGGCACCTTCCGCATGCGCTATCGCGCGACAGGAAGTCCGGACGCGATCTACTTCGTGTCGGCCCAGTACGGCGGCATTGCGTATTTTTCGCCGCCGCTTCGCGCGGCAGTCGTCTCGGGGGAGGCTGCCGAGATTACCGTATTCGACACGACATCGGCGCCTGTTCCGCTTCACGTGCGCGGGCGGCACATCGTCGTGGGCGCTTCCGATGTCAACGGCGCACGCGAGATCGTCGAGGTATACGAGATCTCGAATGACACGTCGGTGACCCTGGTAAGTCCCGACGACGCCCGGCCCACGTGGACCGCCATCGTCCCATCCGAGGCAGGTAACTTTCGCGCCGGACAGAGTGACATATCCCGGGAGTCCATGCGATTGCGGGACGGCCGCGTCAGCGTTATTGCGCCCTTTGCCCCCGGACTCAAGCAGATCTCCTTTTCGTACCGGCTTCCGGCGTCGAGTTTCCCGTGGAGCGTTCCGCTCGAGCGCGCCACTCAAGTGCTCGAAGTACTGCTGGAGGATAGCACTGCAAGCGTCCATGGCGCGAAGCTTTCGCCAACCGCAGACGTAACCGTCGAAGGACGCGCCTTCCGCAGATTCCTGGCGAGCGATGTTCCAGCGACTGCTGTGATCCGGATTGCCGTGGCTTCGATGCCCGGGCGGCGAACGGCGCTTTACGTTGCCGGACTCGCGCTCGCAATCGGGGCAGCCATGCTTCTTTCGCTGGCCAGGGTGTTCTCGCGGAAGCCAGACCCGGTATCGCTGAATGCGATCGAGCGGACGCCCCCGCCAGACGATCCAGAGCGCATCGCGAAAGTAATCGCGTCGCTCGACGAAGAGTTCGAGCGCCGTGGCGACCGAGGTTTGGAGGCTCGCGACGCGTACCAGCATGAGCGCGGCATGCTCAAGCAGCGACTGCAAGCCGCGCTTGCTGCGCGGCGAAACCAGCGATAGATTGCGATTTACAATTCACGTGCGGACGGGAGTCACGGAAGCCGGTGCGAGTCCGGCGCGGTCCCGCCACTGTAACGGGGTATCACGTGCTCTCTATGTGCCACTGACCTAACGGTTGGGAAGGCTGAGCGCACACCCGAAGCCAGGAGACGCCTCGCGTCCGCGCCACGACAAACAGTCCCTCGGTGGAAGGGCTGGTGGCCGCGCCAACTCACACCCTGAGCCACGCCGCGGGCAGCAGCCGTTCCGGTTGGATGCCTGTTGTTGACTCTGCTTCGAGCCCCTGCTGCATTTCTGGGTGTCCTTCTCATCGCCTGCCAGGCGAGCGACAAGGCTGCTACCGCGTCGCGCGAGCTGGATGATTTCGGTGTAGCGATTCCCCCGGAGACTCGAACTTTCCGCCGAATCGTCTCGCTGAACCCTACTACCACTGAGATTCTGTTCGCCCTGGGCGCGGGAGATCGCCTGGTGGGTCGTAGCGAATGGGATCAATGGCCGAGCGGCGCGCGAAGCGTCACCTCGGTTGGACCGGGACTGCGGCCGAACCTGGAAGCCGTACTCTCGCGCAATCCTGACCTGGTAGTGCTGTACGCGAGCGCGGACAATCGCGCTGCCGCTGGCCGGTTGCGCGTCGCGGGGGTGGCCACGATCGCCCTGAAAGTGGATCGTCTGAGTGATTTCCGCGGCGCTGTGCGGTTGCTCGGCAAGGTGACCGGGCTCGGCACTGTCGCCTCGGCGCTGGTCGATTCTGTCGACATTGCGCTACGGCGTGTTCGCGCCGCGACCGCCACATACGGCCGTCCAACGGTATTCTGGCATGTCTGGGACGCACCCATCATCACGATTGGACAGGGAAGCTACCTGGACGAGCTGGTCGAAATTGCGGGCGCGAAGAATGTCTACTCGGATCTGCGCGAACCGTCGCCACAGGTTGCTCTGGAAGATATTGCGCGCCGCAATCCGGAGTTCATTCTCGCGGGTCCGGTCGGCGCGCAGCTTCTCGCTTCCGACCCCAGATGGCAAGTAGTTCGCGCAGTAAAAGAGGGCCGCATACTCGTTGTGGACACCGCTCTTGTGGGCCGTCCTTCCATCAGCCTGGGTGACGCCGCACTCTCGCTAGCCCGGCTGCTGCATCCGCGTCTCGGTCTATAGATGCGACCTGCATTCTTCTGGCCTGCGATGGCATTGGCAATCGTGTTCATGCTTCTGGCTGCCGTGGCATTCGGTTCGGTGCACCTGACGATTTCCGAGGTCGGGCACGCACTAGCGGGAACCGGTGACGCAACCAACATTGCGATCGTACGGACGTTGCGACTGCCGCGGGCGATTCTCGCTTTACTCGTGGGGGCCGCGCTGGGAATGGCGGGGGCCGCGCTGCAGGGCTCTCTCCGTAACGCGCTCGCCGAACCATACCTGCTGGGCGTGTCCGGCGGCGCGGCCGTGGGCGCGGTAATCGCGGTGGCTTCGGGTGTTTCAGGCGCTGGATTCCTGCCCCTGGCGGCATTCGCTGGAGCCGCCGCAGCGGTCGGGCTCGCGCTCGTCGTCTCGCGGGCCGCGACTGGAGGCGCGGAGCCGCGCGCCCTTCTCATGGCGGGAGTGATCGTGGGCGCCTTCGCCAATGCGGCGATCATGGTGGCGCTGGCCGGTGCGCCTCCCAATACGGTTCGCGGCGCCCTTTGGTGGATGATGGGGTCAGTGGCCGATGCAAACTGGACCCACGTAGCATGGCTTGCACTTTACACGGTCGCCGGTGGGGGTTCCCTCCTCTGGTTCGCTCGTGACATCGATGTTCTCGCGCTGGGCGAGGAACCCGCTGCGGCGCTTGGGCTGGACGTCGACCGCGCGGCTCGCCGGATCTACCTGTTGAGCTCGCTATTGGCCGCGGCTACGGTAGCCGCGGCTGGTCTAGTCGGCTTCGTTGGGCTTGTCGTTCCACACGTGGTGCGCGCAGCCGGAATCCATCGCCACCGCGCGCTTGTTGCG
>JBPCJT010000076.1:0-10123 GCA_051005015.1 Gemmatimonadaceae bacterium
TGTAGCCCAGGTCCGACGCGGCGGCCTGAAGGTTGGACCGCTCGGAGTGCAGCGTCATGAGAATCTGACGGTTGTTCGTGATGTGCGGCGTCACGGAGAGGATTATGCCTGTCTCCTTGAATGTGACGGTAGCGCGGGCCTGCTGAACGCCGGTTCCGCCCTGAGCCGACCCTGCGTCGATGATTCGGATAGGGGTTTCTTCACCGACAAGTATCTCGGCCTTGCGATTGTCGAGCGTGACAATGCTTGGCTCGGCCTGAATGTCCGCCAGTCGGACTTCCTGGAGCGCATCGAGGAAGGTCGTGAGGCTGAACCTGCCGATTGCGGCGGAGAAAACGAGCTCGAGCGCCGGCTGCACAACCCGCTGGTTAGCGTTGGCAATGGCCGATAGAGCGTTGCCGCCGAGATTGATGACGTTGGTGTTGGAATTGTAGGGAGTACCGCCGCCAGTCGCATCCGGCACGCCGTCGCCGTTGGTGTCGATCGGTTTGAACGTGCTCGGATCGGTGCGCTGGACGAGACGGTTGAAGAATTGGTCCCCGCTACCGAGATCGTAGCTGATGCCTATGTCCTCAATATCAGTCCGATTGACGAAGATGATCTTCGCCTTGATCGCGACCTGTGGCGTGCGAACATCGAGCTCGCGTATGTACGAGAGAATGTCCTGCAGCCTCGAAGGCACATCGGATATAACGAGGCGATTAGTCGCGGTGTCGGCGGTAACCGACCCACGCGTTATGCAGGCGCTCTGACTGGAGATTGTTTGCGCGCCGGGAGCTGCGCCCTGGGAGGTCGTGCAATCCTTGGCGAGCAGGTTTTTTATCGTTTCGACAAGTGAGCTGGCCCGCGCGTAGTTCACCGGGATGATCTGCGTGGCTATCGGCTCCAGGGCCTGCTGCGAAGCGATATTGGCGTAGCTGTCGACCGAGATTATGCCGCTCGCCTCTTCCTGCGCGGCGAAACCCTGGCTCTGGAGAATGGCGCGCAAGGCGACATCCCAGGGCTGGTCACGTACTTCAGCGGTCACCGTCCCGGTCACACCCTTGCCGACGACAATCGTGCGTCCCGAGAAGGCTGCGAAAGCGGAGAGTACGTCGCGAATATCCGCGTCCTGGTAGGTGACGGTAATGCGCGGCTGCTGCGATTGCTGTTGATTCAGGGCGAGCCGTTCGGAGACGGGACGCATGTCGCGCCGCGGTAGGGGCGCCTCCGCGACTTCGGCTTCAGCCGGGGGTGCAGCGTGCCATGCGGTGAACTCAGCCGGGCCTCCGCTGATCGAGACCTGCACTCCACGCGCATTACGCGCCACGGTGTAATCGTGCTCGGCATCGAGATCGATGACCACGCGAACGACATCATCCTTGTACTGCGCAAGGCGAACGTTGTTGATGCCACCGCGCGCTACCTTATCGTATGGCCTCGGAGGCATGACCAGACGCGCGCCCTTGAGGTCGAGTACGACGCGGGCGGGCGACGTAAGCACGAAATCTTGCACGTCAATGGAGCCATCCACGGCGATAACAACTTCGGCGCGTCCCGATGCCGAGACGACGCTCAGCGACGTCACTTCGGCCGGCCGCGGCCGCTCTGTCGCCGCGGCATGCGCGGCTGAGCCGGCCAGACCGAGGGCACCAACCGTTGAGGTAACTAGCAACCAAAACCGCTTCATGGCTTCCTCGCATACGTTGAATCGTTGAGCGCCAGAGTTTCCTGGCGGCTTTCGCCAAACTCGAGAATCGTGAAGGTCACGCTCTTGGGCGTGATCCGGGACACGCGCATACGGCCGAGTGTCTGGCCAACCTTCGCGTTGTACTGCTCCTTGGTATTGAGGTCACGCAGAACCGCGCGTGAGTCCCCGCCGCGATCGAAAAGCACGACCACGAGTTGCAGATCGGAGATCATCGGGCGCAGCTCCTCGCTGCTCATGAGCGAAAGGAACGGATCGCGACGGCCTTCCGCCGAGTACGCGTACACTTCGCGATAGAGCGAGATTTCGTTGCTCTTGGCTGGTGCCGGTTTGGCTACCTCTCCGCCCGCAACGTTGCGCGCCTGCGCTCCAGCGGCTGTGGCGCATAGGCAGAGGGCCAGACCCGCGAGAGCGGCACGAAATAGTGACAGTATGAACATTTATCTGGCTCCCGAGTCGGTCAGACTCACTGGTGCGTCCTCGTCCGTCGCGGCCTTGCGGGCGACGAACGTCTGGATCTGGAAGCGCGCCTCGATCGGCGCGAGGTTGTTCTTCTTTTTCAGCTGGGCGGCCGACCGATTGGTCGGCTGAATGAGCTTCAGGTTCACCGGCGCGACAATTCGCTGCAGGGAGCCTACGTTCGACAGGAAAGCAGCCAGCGCATGATAGCCGCCCACGACGCCAATGTCGTAACGATATGTGTCGTACTGCTCTCCTTCGACGACCGGCTGGGGATCGACGGCGGCAATCTCGAGTCCCTCGCGCCGCGCGGCGGAGGAGACCTGCTCCAGGAGCGAGGGTACTTCGTTGGATGTCGGGACGAGCGTGCGGATCAGCTCGAGGTTTTCGCGATAACCTGCAAGCTGTGCGCGGAGCTGTTTGACGGTGCCGCGGGCGAGCTCCGTTCGCGCCTTCTGGTTGAGCGATACTACGGCCTCGAGTCGCGCGTTCTTTTCCGCAATCGCGGCCGATTTATCCTGGAAGATGAAGTACCAGTAGGCTCCGGTCGCGAGAACCGCGAGGAACGCGACGAAAACCAGGATCTGCTCGCGCTGTGTTTTGGGCATGAGCGCCATGACTTACCTCACCGACAGAGTAACGGGGACAGTGCGAATCTCGGACGAATCGGGCTTCTGATACGCCGCATCGAGCTGAAACTCGGTGATTTCCTTTCCCTCAGCGATAATCATCGCTGACTTGACGAGCTGTACGTTCTCGATGAATGGTGACGCCTCGAGCATCTTCATGAAGCGCGTAAGCGCCTGGATATCGACGGTGTTCCCGACGACGCGGAAGCTGGTGCGGTCCGCGGCTTCGAGGCTGTCGGACAGTGCCTGGGGGGACGTGCCCTTCTTCTTGGACGTGTCTGATGCAGGGGCAGTCGGCTGCGCTGCGGTGGCCGGATCCGCAGAGTTTGTTTGCGTTACCTGCGTGATCCACGTGTACTGCGGGAGCGCGCGGCTCACCTCATCCATTATGTGCGGCCACACGAATCGCTTGCCATCAATGGAGCGAATAAGCGTTAGCTGGGTAAGTACAGAGTCGCGCTGCGACTCGGCCTTTCGTTTCTCCTTGATGATCGCGGCGAAACGGATGGAGTCCTGCTCGGCTGTCTGAAGGGAAGCATCGACCGACCGCATCTGGCTGCCCTGGTATTTGTACATTCCGAAGACCGCTACCAGGGAGAGCGTCGCGCCGATCACGGCCGCGATCATGTACGGATCGCGAATACGCGCCATCGTGTTCGAGGCAAGCGCCCCGAAATTCATTGAAGATCCGCCGCGATTCCGGTTCTTCTTGCCGGCACCCGGCAGCAGATTGATTTCGATCATTTGCGAAGTGGCCTTGTGTGAGGGCTCAGGCGACCTGGCGCAGCGCCAGCCCGATCGGAAGCATTAGGAGTGGCGCGACCTCGTCGATGACGAGTGTATCAAAAGCACCGTCACGCACGCGGAGCCGCTGGAGCGGATTGGCTAGCTCAACTGTCAGGCGGAGCCTGCTCGCCAGCGCTTCGTTGAGGCCCGGAACGCGCGCCCCACCGCCGCAGGTGTAGACAACCTTGATCAGGCTCTGGGCGCGGGAGGACGTGGCGAGAAACGCAGCCGCCCGCTCGATGCCCACCGCGATTTCTTCGCCGCGAACCGATAGAACGGAGTCGAGGTGTGGCGATTTGTCGTAGCCTTGCAGCAACGCGTCGGCCTGCTCGTTTGTGAGACCGCGCTCGCGCTGCAGATCCTCACGGATACGGCGCGTACCGACCGCGATGTCCCGGGTCAGAAGGGGCACGCCATCTTCCAGAATATTTACGTTGGTCACTTCGTGGCCGATGTTCACGAGGCAAACCACGCCGCGCATTGCGTCGGGGTAATTCACCTCGAAAGCGTTGTGCAACGCGAAAGCGTCCACATCGACGGCGGCCGGCGACACATCCGCGTCGGTGAGGAGGCGAATCTTGTTCTCGATCAGATCGCGCTTGGCCGCGACGAGCAGCACGCTCATCTCCTGGCCGTCACCATCGGGATCGAGGATCTGAAAGTCCAGCTCTACCGACTCCATGTCGAAGGGGACGTGCTGCTCCGCTTCCCACCGAATGAGGTCGCGTGCGTCATGTTCCTTGGCGCGAGCGATCTGGATTTTCTTGATTATCACGTCGCGTCCGCCGACTGCCGTAACGACGCTTCTGACTTTGACACCCGCCGCCGCCAGGGCATCACGGATGGCGCCGGCGACGATGCCGGGATCCATTACTTCACCCTCTACGATCGCGTCGGCGGCGAGGGGGCTTATGGCTACTCTTACGAGCTCGGGCTCGCCCTTGCCATGCTCAATGACCGCGACCTTGACGAGACCCGAGCCGATATCAAGACCGATCGTAACCTTCTTGCGTCCGAAGAGCGCCATGGGTACGGAGAGTTAGTAGTGGTGAGGCGTGCATGCGGCAGTGTGCCACGGTTTTCTAACGGATACACGACTGGCGGAACAGAACGTAACGGAGGGAAATCAGGGACGAGGAACCAGAAACGAGGAACCAGGAACCGGAGCGGGGGAAACGACCGCCGGCGTATGCAAACTGCTTGCGTATGCTGGCGGTCCTTGCATCGAATTCGCTTGTTGGGTCTCAAAATGCTGCAGCCAGCAGATCGCCCCGTCCTGGTTCCAAGTCCTGGTTCCCGTTCCTAGAACAGCTCCGCCCAGGGGCGCTCAGCGAGGGGACGCGGTTGAGCCAGTCCGTTCATGACTTCGGCAAGCACACAGCTCGAGTACGTCACTACAGCGTTACCTAGAATCGCGTTTTGGGCAAGGTTTACATTGGCGGCCATCACCCCACCGTTGAAGTGGCCGCCCGTGCCCGATGTATCCAGGTCACCTCGCACAATGACCGGCCCGTAAAACTGGAAGCCGCCGGTCACCTTTAGAGCGCCGTTCACGAGGAGAATACCCTGCCCCACTCCACCTGAGATGTTCAGGTCACCGGGCGCGTAAATAATTGGAAAGTAGCTCCGGCATGGAGTCGGCGTGCCGCCACGGCTGGGATCGCCCCAGTTGCTTATGATTGATGTGTTGCAGGTGCCACCCACTGTGGACGGGGCGACGCCGGTGATCGTACCGCTTACAGACTTGTTGGCTTGCGCGACCAGTGTACTCCAGGTAATGCCGTTACCGAAATCGAAATACGTTGTGGTGTCGGCCGCCAGAGGGTTCTGCTGAATCTTTGGCGAACCGGCGACGCAGCTGAGACCGCCACAGCCACTCGTTTGGATTTGGGTAGAGTCCGCGATCGCGATGCCCGCTAATGCGGTAGGTGTAGTGTTCGGGCAGCTCCAGCCACTGAATGGCGTGCTGTCCGTGCCGTCGATGTACGAGCTCCCTCCGAGCTTGGTGGAGCCTTGCGTGGTAAGCGCACCGAGCATGTTGATTTGTGGTGACACCACCGACACGAGAAGACTGGTGCGGCGACGCGCTCGCGACCGCGTGGAGCTACCGGCAGTCCCCTGAGACGCAACAAGATAACTGGCGTTTCCAATGCGCGTCACTCGCACATCGGCACGGCCCCCATCCGGTGTGGTGAGAGAGATTGACGAGTCAACGCCACCCATCGCCATGTTCGAGATGGCGGCATTCCATCCCTGCCCTATTGGGCCCGAAACAATAGCCCTGTTCTGGCCATACTCGGCCGCCGCCATGGCGCGCGTTTGAAGCTGCTGGTTGCGGCCCATGCGGAACTGCTCGGTCGTTGCGAAGAACACCCCCGCGATCAGTCCGCCGATAACAACAATCGCGAGGATCGCAACCGCGAGGGCGAATCCCTCTCGCCGGTTTCTGGTAGAGTAAGCGTGCACTGAAATCCTCCTGATAGTTGCGAGACTGGTCATGGCCGGTTCCGGAGCGCGATGGTCACATTCACCGAATCGCTGTAGTAGCCGTTGGTGCTTCCGGACAGTCCGGAAGTGCGGACTGGCGTGCGCGATTGCGCCCGCACGGTCATGTCGACACGTCGCACTCGGTTCGCGTCCGCGAGCGACGTAAGCGCGGTGCCTATCGAATCCCGATAAATAAATCTGAGTCCGCCGGCGCCGCCGGCGGCGTACGGAAGAAATGGTCCGCTCACGGGCTGGATCGAGGTCCACTGCGGCGTGCGGCTACCAACGAAGTCGCGGTATCCGAGGTACCACTTCTCATCCGCGGTCGAGCGGTACAAGCTGTATCGCACCCGGCGGACCAATCGAATTGGCACACCAATCGGTATTGTCGCGCTGAGCGCCGGAGAAATGGTGAGCTGAACGCCAGCCGCCGCCTCAGCCGCGGACTTGGTAAAGCCAACCGGCGACTGAGGGCAGCTTCCGGTCGAAGGATTAGCGGTGATCGCGTGAGCCCTGTACGTATCGGGAAGCGCTCCGTTCGGATCCAGAATGAAGAGAGAATCGCCCGAAATGGGCGCGCTCATCCACGCCGTGAGCCCGGAACGTACCGCGAGGGCAACCGGCGGGATCGTGATCGTCGTGCGCGCTCCGTTGACGGTGCACAGCACCGATGCACCCGTGGGAGCGCGGAACTCGATCGCGGTATCCAGCATCGCCGTTATCTCCCCCGACGCGGCCGGAGCCACGCCACGCAATTCCATTGGAAGAAGGTCCCCCGCCTGGCGAAGGTTATCGCGCATTTCGATGATGTCCGCTGCGCTCGTGTAGAACCGCTGCTGGTTGATAACGGTGGTAAGCAACCCGCCCACCACCAGGCCGAGCAGCGTGAGCGACACCATGATCTCTATGAGCGTAAATCCGTTTCGCGTGAAGCGAGTCGTGCCATTCGTTATGGGAGACATTGCACCACACTCCGGAACGCCTGCTTCTTGGCCTTTCCGCCAACACTGTAGAAAACGGAGTCGATTACCTCGCTGAATCTGAGGTTCGAGCCACCAAGCGTGCTGACGGTCGTCCACTTCTCGGTGAACTTTCCAGCAACGGCATTCCCGCTACTCACCGGACACCTGGAGCTGCGCATTGTCTCGAAGCGAGTCTGCGCGAGAGTAGCGGCTTTGGCGTGCTGAGTTCCCTGTCCAAGAGTGCGCGACACTACCGCCGACGTACCGGTGAGCCCTAGCACACCGATCGCGAGAATCACGATTGCGACAATCAACTCTATGATCGTGAATCCATTTCGCGGTCTGGCGTCCGACCAAATGCGATTATTCACTGGCAAACTCCTTCGCTGTTGATCCTTCCGAAGCGCGTCACGCATACCGAATCCACGAGACTTCCGCGCTGAATACGAATTACTCGATAAAAGGGACTCGTGCTGATGCCGAAAGCAAAACCACGCGGATCGAATCGAATGGTGTCCGTTCCCGCGGGTAGCGTCACCTTGTGCTCCGCGTAGATGTCGTTGGCCGGAACGAGCCGCACCTGCTGGCCCAATGAATCGGTCGTCACGGTGAGCACATTTGCTGCTCTGATGAATTGTGCGAACCCGCCCGTCTGAACCGCGGTTGTCCGCGCGAGTACGAGCGCAGCCTTGACCTCCAACTTGGCCGAGCGCATGGCGCCAGCCCCCATGACGGTGCTGACACGCGGCAGAGCTATGGCTGTCATGATGCCGACCATGGCTAGCACCATGAGAACCTCTATGAGGGTAAAGCCTTTCTTGCGAAGCGACGGCATTTGATCTCCTTATGAATCTGACGGTTGCAATGCGACTGCCATGCCCATTAGCAACTTGTTGTAGGTCAACGATTTAGTTTTTTACCGGGCGCCATGACCCGCAAAACAAGTTCAGCTTTGCAAGTTTTTTGCGGTGCGTGCTGGCTCGTTCACGGAACTACTGTCCCAGTCCGTACTCCCGGATCTTGTAGAGCAGGGCTCGGTGGGACAGCTCCAGGAGTTGCGCCGCGCGGGTGCGGTTCCCCTCCGTGGCCGCGAGGGCGCGCTGGATGAGACTCTTCTCGAGCACGGCGGTTTCCTTCTTGACGGAAAGTCCGATGGTTGCTGGTACGCTTGCGGAGAGCACTTCGGGTAGATGCTCGCGCTCGATGGCCGAACGCGTGGTGAGGACGAGCGCTCGTTCGATTACGTTCTCGAGCTCGCGCACATTGCCGGGCCATGCATAGCCGACAAGAACTCGCATCGCCGCCGCGGCGATTTCCTGGACGCGGAGGCCCATTCGCTGGTTATGACGCGCGAGAAAATGACGCGCCAGGTCCGGGATGTCTTCGCGCCTGTTCCGGAGAGGCGGGAGGGCGATAGTCACGACGTTGATTCGATAGTAGAGATCGTCACGAAAGCGTCCCGATCTGACATCGGCCGCAAGGTCTCGATTTGTCGCGGCAACGACTCTTACATCAACGCTTCGTGACGCCGTCGCTCCAAGCGGCCGTACTTCCCCTTCCTGTAAGGCGCGGAGAAGCTTGACCTGAAGCGCGAGCGGCAGATCGCCAAGCTCATCGAGCAGGAGCGTACCGTGATTCGCCTCTTCGAACAGTCCTTTCCTGTCCACGACCGCGCCGGTGAAGGCGCCTTTGACGTGTCCGAAGAGCTCGCTTTCCAGAAGGGCCTCCGGAAGCGCCCCGCAGTTGATCGCGACGAATGGCCGGTTGGTGCGCGGGCTGGCCCCGTGTATGAGACGGGCGATCAGTTCCTTGCCGGTGCCGCTCTCACCCGTGATAAGAGTGCTCGATGAGTGTGGCGCTACCTTGCGAGCGAGATCGATGGCGGCGCGCATCACCACGCTTCGGCCCACGATCTCGCCACCCGTCAAAGCGCTGAGCTCTCCCTCCAGCCGCTGGACGCGCGCACGCAGGTTTTCACGCTCCGACGCCTTGCGCACTACGAGCCGCACTTCGTCCGCCTTGAACGGTTTGGATATATAGTCGTACGCTCCGCGTTGCATCGCCGTGATAGCCGTGTCAGCGTCGCCGTAGGCACTCATGACTATGACCAGCGCTCGGTTTTCCTGCTGCGTATATCGCTCGAGAAACTCGAGGCCGCCCAGGCGAGGCATGCGAAGATCACAGAGAACGAGGTCGACCCCGCCTGGCGCGAGTGCCGCGAGGGCCTCCTCACCGTCGCAAGCGCTGGCCGTCGAATGACCATCGTCCGAAAGAATGATGGAAAGCGTGTGCCGGAGAGCAGGCTCGTCATCGACGATTAGAATCTTCATGCCCCGGAACGCGCCAGTGCCGCCGAGGCAACCCCGGGACGAACACCCTCGGAGAGAATCGGGAAGAGCAGCACGAATGCGGCACCACCCTCACGCGCTCGGCGTACCCAGACGGCCCCACCGAGATTTTCGACGAGTCGCGCGACTATCGCCAGACCGAGGCCGGTGCCCTTTCCGGGGTCCTTGGTAGTGTAGAACGGATCGAATATGCGCTCCTTGTCCTCGTCGGGAACGCCCGGCCCCGAATCCGAAATGATGATCTGCAGCATTTCCCCAGGGTGGCCAGCCGCACTGAGCCACATCTGCAAACGCGCGTTCGGCGCACGCGGCACCTCGATCCCGTTCGAGTCGCCAGAACGCTGCTTCCTGTCGTCGACGATCTCGCTGAGGACAGCGCGACGGGTAAGAATATTTACCTCGCCGCCGGATGGCGCCGCATCCGCCGCGTTGAGCAGCAGATTCACCAGAGCCTGTTCCATCTCGTGGCGATCGCCATACACCGCCGGCAACCCGGAAGCAAGCTCCAGCGAGACACGCGCATCCCTGAGCGCACCCTGCCCGCGAAGAAGGTCCACAACCCGATTAGCCGTTTCGCTGAGGTCAATGGCATGAAGGCTTCCGGGAGCAGGTCGCGCATAATCGAGCAGTCCGCGCACAATTCGATCGATGCGTGTACTTTCGCGCTCGATGCCGTCCAGCGCGCCGTCCACTTCCCCGGACCCGCCCGACCGCGTGCGCAGAATGTAGGGAGATCCGTTGATCGCCCCAAGCGGGTTACCGATC
>JBPCJT010000077.1:0-4381 GCA_051005015.1 Gemmatimonadaceae bacterium
GAGGAGTTCATCGCCGACAATGTCATGATCCTGCGCAACGTCCTCGAGGACGAGAGCCGTCGCCGGCCGATCGAGATCCTCAAGTTCCGCGGCTGCGATCATCAGAAGGGAGAGTATCCCTTCACCATCGTGCCCGCGGGCGGGGTAATCGTCATCCCGCTGTCCGCGATGGACGTGAGCATGAGGTCGTCGGACGTTCGAATCTCGTCCGGCAACCAGGCGCTGGACGAGATGTGCGGGGGAGGGCTATTTCGCGATTCAGTGACTCTCGTTTCGGGTGCGACCGGCACGGGAAAGACACTAACCGTTACCCAGTTTCTTCAGGGCGGCGCCAGCAATGGCGAACGCTGCCTGCTGCTCGCCTTCGAGGAAAGCCGCGACCAGCTGGTGCGTAACGCCAGTGGCTGGGGTTTCGATTTCGGCCAGATGGAGCGCGACGGTCAACTCCGCGTAGTCTGCGATTATCCAGATGTGTCGGGGCTGGAGGATTGGCTCGTAATCATTCAGGCGGCGATTCGTGACTTCAAGCCGCATCGTCTCGCCCTCGACAGCCTCTCGGCGCTGGAACACGTGGGCTCGCCGAAGGCGTTTCGCGAGTTCGTCATCGGCCTCACCTCCTTTGTCAAACACCAGGAGATCACCACGCTTTTCACCTCAACCACAGAGAACCTGATGGGGGGTGACTCCATCACGGCGACGCACATCTCCACTCTCACCGATTCAATCATCCTGCTACGCTACGTCGAGATGTTCGGCGAGATGAAGCGCGGGCTCACCGTGCTCAAGATGCGCGGCTCGGCGCACGACAAGGCCATTCGCGAATTCACCATTGACAAGGGCGGCATGCGGATGGGACGTCCGTTCCGGAATGTGACGGGGATTCTCGCCGGCGCGCCCGTGCACGTTTCGCCTGGCGATCTGGAGCGCGTGTGGGCGGAGGTGGACGCCGATCCCGCGAAAAAGGAAAAACAGCGGCAGACGTAAGCGCTTCGAACTCGGGACCTCACGACCGACCCCGTCACCCGCCATCTGCTGAAAACCACGAGCTGCGTGCTGCTGGCCGTGTGCGAAGGCTCGCGGTCTGTCACCTGCAGCATGACATTCAACAGCACGACGACACCCCGATGAGCTTGCTTTCCCAGACTCTCGAACCGGTCCAGGTGCGGGTCTTAGCTGCTCTCATCGAAAAAGAGCTCTCGACGCCCGATCACTATCCTCTTTCGCTCAATGCCCTGACGAGCGCCTGCAATCAGTCGTCCAATAGGGAGCCGGTAATGCTGCTCGACGAGGGCGCCGTAGCGGATGCAGTCGACGTCCTTCGTCGCCTCGGCCTGGTGCGATCGTTCCAGTCGATCGGATCGCGTGTACCGAAGTATCAGCACCTCGTGGCGGACAAAGCCGAACTGACCCGGCCGGAGCTTGCGGTGCTATGCGTGCTTGCGCTCCGCGGACCGCAGACGCGGAGTGAGGTCAGAACTCGCGCGGCGCGGTTGCTGCCGGGAGACAATCCCGACAGCATCGAGGCGGCGCTCGAAGCGCTCATCGACCGCAAGCCTGCGCCCGCAGCGACCCCGCTGCCTCGTCGACTCGGGCAGAAAGAGGTGAGATACTCGCAAACGCTCAGTGGCGAGGTCCCGGATGTGGTGGACGATGTGGGTGTCCAGCTTCCTCCTGCAGCTACCGCCGATAGAATCGCGGAACTGGAGAAGGCTATGGACGGGCTGCGCAGCGAGGTCGCCGATTTAAGAGCGCAGCTCGCGGAGTTCCAAAAGCAGTTCGAGTAGAACTGGATCAGGATCAGATCTGATTGCCTGGTGGGGACTGATCAGTCTCGAATGCGCGGACGAACTGGACGGGCGGCGAATAGATTTATTTCGTGGACTTCGAAATCCTTGATCGCGTCTCGGACGCAGAGACCATCGCGGTCGGCACCCGGATCAGGGAAATCCGCCGCCTGCAACGCGTCTACGGTCGCGGCGCTGGCGGAAACGCAAAGGCACAGCTAGGGTAAGACTGCAGGACGGCACTGTTCGCCGAGCAGAACTTCACTGGTGCGAGGCCGCTGGCATTGGCAGACATGAGTTCAAAATCAGACGGTACCTCGACTAAATCTCGGCGTTCGAAGAAGTCCGCTTCTTCGCGCTCGCGGAGCATCGTGCTCTGTCTCCGGAACGAAGGCTACGAGGTCTCGCTCGAGCCTCGGAAGTTGTATGAGGTCCTCCACGACCGCGGCGCAGCGGAGCTGGACCAGCTCCGGGTGATCGACGAATCGGGCGAGGACTACCTCTATCCAGCTTCGTACTTCGCATCAATTGCTCTTCCGATGTCGGTGCGTCGCGCGGTATTGGCCGCCGGCTAGCGGGCCATGCACGCCTGACGTTCCCCCGTGTACCGGACTGGGAGCGTCGACGGGCCGAACGGTGCCGCTGCCAAACAAATGTCAGCGAGGAAGTTATGGCGCGTGTACTCGTGATCGGAGGAACACTCTTCATTGGCCGTGCGCTCGTGGATATGCTGCTGGAGCGCGGCGACGATGTAGTCATCATGCACCGCGGAAAAGGTACGCCTTTCGGCAGCCGAACAGGCGAAATTCGCTGCGACCGCAACGACAGTGCGGCGGTCCGTAGCGCGCTGAAAGGGACCAGCTTCGAAGTCGTGTATGACAACGTCTACGACTGGCAACGGGGAACCACCGCCGGCCAGGTGAGCACCGCCGCGATCGCGGTTGCCGACGGCCTGCGACGGTATGTCTTCATGTCGAGCGTCGCCGTGTACGGTGAAGGCGGCGAGTACGACGAGGGCGGTCCCCTCGTGCCGTCAGACTACCCGAATCCATACAGTGCGCAGAAGGCGGATACTGAACGAGCGCTTTTCGATCTGCAGCGTCAAAAGAGCATTCCTGTTGCCACGCTGCGGCCGGCGTTCGTCTACGGGCCGCACAATCCGTTCGATCGCGAAGCATTCTTCTGGGATCGGCTGCTCGCCGGCCGTCCGATCGTCATACCGGAAGATGGTTTGCGCACGATGCAGTGGGTGCATTCGCACGATGTGGCGCGCGCAGCCGTCCTCGCCGCGAATAACGACGCCGCGATTGGCCGCGCTTACAATCTCGCGAGCTATCCGCCCATAACTCAGATCGAGTTTGTCGAATTGCTGGCGAGGATCGCCGGCAGGCAGGCGCACGTCACTCACGTTCCGCGCGATATGATCCAGCGAACTGGCGGTGGGCTGCTCGCGCCCCCGTACTATTTCGGTGCTTACCTGGATATTCCGCCGATCACCGCACGCGCCGATAGCGTGCGCTCCGAGCTTGGCCTCGACCTGACTCCGCTGGAAGATGGTTTGCGCGAGACCTATCGCTGGTACCAGCAACAGCAGCGTCCGCAGCCCGACTTCTCCTGGGAGGATAGACTGCTCGCGTTGGCGCGATGATCTTTCAGGTAGTACCGTCTTCGTAGGCACGCGCATGCCGGTGCAGACATTCCGGACTACCTGGAGGCCGGCGGAAATGGTCACTCACGTTGCTGTCGGAGAGTAACCGGGCCGCGCACGTTTCGTAGGATTGGGGCACGGGCTTTTGTAAGGAACCTCAACCGAGTCAGGATGCGCCACTCGATTCGCCTTCTGCTGGCCGCCAGTCTCGCGATGCTTCCGGCAACCGCCGGAGCGCAGACCTTCCGCTCCGCCGATTCCGTTATCCGTCGGATGTGGCAGGTAGGCATGGAGCAGTCACAAACCGAAAAACTGGCCCAGGTCCTCGTCGACTCCATCGGCCCGAGGCTTTCGGGCTCTACGGGCTATCAGTCCGCGGTGTACTGGCTCGAGCGCACTTACAAAGGCTGGGGTGTAACCGTGCGCTCCGAGCGCTACGGGACCTGGCGCGGCTGGCGGCAGGGAACCGTTCACATGCAGCTGATCGCGCCACGGCTGCAGAACCTCGAGGTGGAGCTGCTCGCCTGGAGCCCGGGCACCGGCAACCGTCCGGTGGAGGGCAACGTCGTGGTGATCCCCCAGCTCGCCGACTCGGTGGCCGCGCGGCAATGGCTCACCACGGTGCGCGGCAAGTTCTTGCTCGTCTCTGCTCCCGAGATCATGTGTCGCGCGGCACAGGAGCTGGAGCGGTATGCGCGGCCCGCGACGGTGACGCGAATCAACGCGCGCCGCGCCGAGGCCCAGCGCATGGCGACGGCACGCTTCCGTGCGCTGGTACCCGCAGGAATCCCGCCGCAGGACGCGAATCGCGCCGTGTACGCCCGGCTCGACGCCGCCGGAGTCATTGGCGTCGGGACGCTGACCTGGGCCGGTGGCTGGGGGGTGAACAGGGTCTTCGGCGCGAATACGCAACGAGCACCCAGCGTCGACCTCTCCTGCGAGGACTACG
>JBPCJT010000078.1:0-15887 GCA_051005015.1 Gemmatimonadaceae bacterium
CGCCACCGTGGATCAACGCCTCCTGCACGCTCTTGTAACTGTCGACGAGCGCGGTGTACTTGCCAACCACGGCGATGCGAACACGTTCGGGAGGGTGGGTGATGCAAGCAACTATCTCACGCCAGCGCGACAGATCCGGTCCTTCCGATTCGAGGCCAAGCCGTTGAGTCACTCGCGCGTCAAAGCCCTGTTCGTGAAAGGCGAGCGGAATCTCATAAATGGTCGGGACGTCCCGGCTCTCTATCACAGAACCGAAATCCACGTTGCAAAAAAGAGCGATCTTGCGCTTCACATCCTCGGAAAGCGGGCGCTCCGTTCGGCAGATGAGAACGTCCGGCTGAATTCCGATCTGCATGAGTTCCCGGACGGAATGCTGCGTCGGCTTGGTTTTCACTTCCCCAGCGGCGGAAATGAAGGGCACGAGCGTGAGATGCACGAAAAGGGCGTTGTCCCGCCCCACCTCCTGGCGAAACTGCCTGATGGCCTCCAAAAAGGGCAGCGACTCGATATCGCCGACTGTTCCCCCCACCTCGATAATCACGACGTCGTTGTCGGGAGCGATACGCTTCATTGCAGCCTTTATCTCGTCCGTGATGTGGGGTATCACCTGGACGGTCGAACCCAGGTACTCACCGCGCCGCTCCTTGGTAATGACGTTGAGGTAGATACGCCCCGTCGTCACATTGTTAGCCTGCGATAACGCCCGGTCGATGAATCGCTCATAGTGCCCGAGATCCAGATCTGTCTCGGCACCGTCATCGGTGACGAACACCTCGCCGTGCTGGAACGGAGACATCGTTCCCGGATCAACGTTGATGTACGGGTCGAATTTCATCATCGTGACGCGAAGTCCCCGCTCAACGAGCAGGCGCCCCAGCGACGCGGCAGCT
This sequence comes from Gemmatimonadaceae bacterium, assembly GCA_051005015.1. Classification (GTDB taxonomy): domain Bacteria; phylum Gemmatimonadota; class Gemmatimonadetes; order Gemmatimonadales; family Gemmatimonadaceae; genus JACMME01. Next base: position 891 of record JBPCJT010000078.1, read on the forward strand.
ATCCCTTTGCCAAGGGATGACACCACGCCCCCGGTCACGAACACATACTTGGTAGTCTGGTTCGCCGAGCTGTGTTGCATGTCAATACCGTCCCGCGAAATAGAGAGTCCATCGCGCATTCGCGCGCTCGAGATCTTCCTCAGTATCGATGCCTTCAGGTGCCGGCTCTTCTATTACCGTGACGCCCATGGACACTCCAGCGGCGAGCGGCCGGAGCTGCTCCAGCCGCTCGATTCGTTCGAGGGGGTGCGGTGGAAGTGACACCCAGCGCGCCAGCGACGCTCTCGTGTAGGCGTACACGCCGATGTGCTGGCGAACCGAGTCATCCCGCTCGGCCGCGTCCGAGCTGTCCCGTAGGAATGGAATTGGCGCGCGTGAAAAATACAGGGCGCGGCCATCATCGGCCGTTACCACCTTGACGACGTGCTGCGACTCGAGAATGCTGGGCGATGCTATGGCAGCGGCCGTGCCGAGCGAAAATCGCCCGCTGCTGACCATGAATGCCGCGCCTCTGATTGCGGAGTCCGAGACGAAAGGCTCGTCTCCCTGGACGTTGACGATGACGTCGTACTCGCGGAAATCCGCCATTGTGGCTACTTCGGCAACGCGATCGGTGCCCGACGCGTGGTCGGGACTCGTCATAACAGCCTCACCCCCTGCCGCTCTGAGCGCCTGCATTACCTCGTGGCTGTCAGTCGCGACGACGCAGCGATCAGCGATACCGCTATCAGCAACGCGTCTCCCTACCTGCGCTCCCAGCGGTTCGCCGCCGAGTAAGCGGAGTGGCTTGCCTGGAAGGCGGGTAGCACCCAAACGAGCTGGAATGACCGCCAAGGTGCTCACGAGCGAAGCGAGGCGCGGGGGGACGCAAGTTTCACGCCATGCAATGTATCCAGTGCTCCAGGGAAATGCAAATGGGTTCCGTCACTGGGCATAGTGCCGGGCGGCAGCGATGACACACGCGGCCTTGGATGAGGCAGGGGCCGTGAAGGATTTCGGAGCCGGAGCCCGAATTTGATGTCTCCGGCCGGCACCAGCAGATCGTTCTGTCAGGCAGGGTCAAGCAAGGTTGCCTCAGCGTCCGAACGACACCCCGACGCTGAACTTGCTTTTGTCCTCGTCCCCTTCCGCAGACGGGTTGATTACGGCGTCGAATCGCAAAGGCCGTAGCGTCAGGCGAAGCCCGAGGTTCTGAACCAGATCTGGAAGCTCATCAACCCCGGCGGCGCCGATCATGTGCCTGAGTGTGACGATGGGCGATCCGACAAACGGTATTGTGATTCGCTGAATCGGCACGTTGTAGCGACTCTCGACGAAAACGAGCTGATCGCCCCCCATCTCCAGTAAATCCAGAGTAGGAAGTGTTCCGGAGCCACCAAGGTAGGCAAAGCGCTGCGGCGGCGTGTCATCGCCCGTAGTCAGCACTCCGTGCGACTCCAGCTCGAAACTCTGGGCACCGAACGTAGGGAAGTCGGCCGTCGCATCCAGCGTAGTTTGCGTGAAATCACCGTCTGCAGGAGTGTCGAAGGGAACCTCAAGCTGGACCGAGAAGGTGATTTCCACTCTTTGATTCGACCATTCGGCGCGGCCGCCAGCAAGAGCGGAACTGATTCGCCCGCGCTCGATCGGGGGATTCGGCCGCCGCATTCCCTCTGCCGAATCGGTTTTATTGAAAAGGCTCCATGGTGCGCCACCCACCGCCGACCATGCTCGTTCGGTTCGCGCTCCGCCCCAGACGTTCGCTTGCAACGTTGAAGTCTCCCAATCCATTCCTGCGCGTCCGGTAAAGCGGTCGGCACGGTAGTAGTTGCGGGTATCTTTGCCAAACACGAACGACGACGCGGAATTGACCAGATTGGAGTATATCCAGCGGTCGTTGGACACGGTTGACCGCTCGGCGACGGCGTCGGCCCAAAGCGTCCGGTTGAGGTTCGCCCGCCCGCTCAGGGAAAAATCCAGTGCTCCGCGGTTGGTGCGGTAGGTCGCGAGGGCATTACCAGTAATCCGGCCCGAGTCGAAATTGAATGTGGGACCGAAGGGGAGAGCAAGGCCATCGACTCGGTTGTACTCCGGGATGCGCACTCCATAAAGGCTCGGCAGGTAGAGGCGCCGCGCGTCGGTTAATTCGATCTCGCGATAGTCGAGCACATAATCACCGCGCACCTCCACAACATCGAATGTCACATCGCGAAAGCAATCCTGCCCTCTCCGGATGGTGGACAGTGCTGAGGGGTAGACACAACCGCCGATAGCTATCGCACGACCGTCGATAGTGGCACCAGGATGCACGAAGAGATCGCCATCTATCACCAGCACGTCGCCGTGCACGACCGCGGCAATCTCCGCGTCGCCGCCCAGGACAATGAGCGAGCGAGAAAGAACCGTATCTCGGGGAAAGGTGATCCTTGCCGGCCCCCCGAGGCGCACGTCATAGGGCTGCCTGAGTACCTCACGCACGATCTGAGTGGGCCGCCCGGGACCCGCATATCCGATTCGTACGGACGGTCGCTGCTCCTGGGCAGTTAGCGAGGTAGAGGCCACCGCCAGCAGCGAAAGGGAGAAAATCACATGGACCCCGCGTCGTGCGACCGTCTTCAATGTCATCGTGTAGCCCCTTTCAGGACCTCGGGTGAAACTGCCTGTGAACGGCCCGCAGATACTCGCGATCCACGTGTGTGTAGATCTGCGTCGTTGATATGTCGGCGTGACCGAGCATCTCCTGTACCGCGCGCAGATCCGCGCCTCCCTCGAGCAGGTGTGTGGCGAAGCTGTGCCGCAGCGTATGGGGTGACACACGTTTCGTAATCTCCGCCTTCGTGACGTACTTGCGTAGTATCTTCCAGGCTCCCATCCGCGAAAGGGGGATACCGCGCGCGTTGAGCAGCAGCGTCCCCTTTCCCGCACCGCGCTCCAGTTTTGGGCGCAACTCCCTTAGATACGTTGCCACCGCGGCCACTGCCCTTCGTCCGATGGGAACCAGTCTCTCCTTGCTTCCCTTTCCGATCACTCGCACGAGCGAAACATCCAGCAACACGTCGCGCACACCAAGCGTGACCCATTCCGACACCCGCAGGCCTGCTCCGTACGCGAGCTCCAGCATCGCCCGGTCACGAAAGGCCAGTGGATCGTCCAGAGTTGGAGCGGCGAGCAACCGCTCCGCTTCTTCGACGGTCAGCACGTCTGGCAGCGTCAACCACCGCTTGGGCGTCTCGAGGCGGTCGCTGGGATCTCCGCCAACATATCCTTCACCCAGAAGAAATCGGAAGTAGCTTCGCACCGCCGACACGTTGCGCCGGATGGATCCGGGAGCGAGTCCAAGATCCTTGAGGTGATACACATAGTCGCGAAGCATCCGCGGTGTGGCATCGCCGGGTCCCGATGCTCCCTTGACAGTGGCGAACGTCGCGAAACGCGCGAGGTCCCGCGCGTACGCCTCACCGGTGCGCTCCGAAGCACCGCGCTCGAGAGCCAGATAGTCGCCAAACCGTTCGAGCAGAAAGCTGCGCGCGACGTCGTCGGCGATCACGGCTTGTCGGGCAAGCGTCGCCTGAGAATCAGCCACGCGGCTCCCGCGAGGATCGCCACAGCGGCGGCGGCAATGGCCGCGCCGCGCGAGAATGCGCCGACCCTGGCCTGCAGATACTCCCAGTTGCTTCCGACGCGGTATGCGAATACGCTGATGGCGGCGTACCAGATGCCCGAAGCGGTTCCCATGACCGCGGCGGCTCGCAGCGGTGGAATTCGCAGGGCTCCAGCGAAAGGGGGGACCAGCGCTCGCACGCCAGGTAGGAAACGGCTTACAAAAAGACCCAGCATTCCATTGCGGTCGTAGAACTGCTTGAGTCGGGCATCGCCCCTCTCGCCACGAAGCCAGCGAAAACGTGAACGCAGCCCCTCCGCTCCGAAGCGACGCCCTGCGGCGTACATTGCCATGGCGCCTGCAATATTCCCGATCCAGGTAGCCAGGAAGGCGGTGACAGGAGCTGCATGGCCACCCGCGGCCAGAAAACTGCCGAAAGCGACGATAGTATCAGCCGGAAGCGGAGGGAAGACGTTTTCAAGAGCAGCGGTCACAGCGAGGGCGAGATACAGGGCCACGGGTGGCAACGAAGTAAACCAGGCTAGAACGCCATCCACGCTCAGCTGTCTCCCGCAACACGCTCGAGGGTCGCAACTGCGATGCACGCGAGTCCTTCACCGCGTCCGATCCATCCCATTCCTTCGTTGCTTTTGCCCTTGACGCTCACCGCCTCCGCGTCGGTGCCAAGCGCTAGGGCCAGTACAGCGCGCATTGCGTTGCGAAAGGGCAGGATCGTGGGACGCTCGGCGACAACGGCCGCGTCCACGAACAGGACGTTCCACCCGCGCTCCTTCACCCGGTTCGCCGCCAGCCTCAGCATTTCAATGGAATCGCGTCCGCGGTTGGCGGGATCGGAGTCGGAAAACATCTCCCCGATGTCGCCCGCCGATGCGGCGCCCAGAATAGCATCCGTTATCGCGTGCGCTACAGCGTCACCATCGGAATGTCCCAACAGGCGGTACTCGACCGGGATCGTCACGCCACCGAGCCGCATTGGGCCTCCGGGAGCAAAGCGATGTGAGTCGTACCCGACGCCAGTGCGTATCATCGGCTGGCGCGCGCTGGCTCATCCGGCCACGACAGAAGTGCCTGCAGTCCGACGCCCAAAGCCACTTGGCTAGGCAGCGGCACCCGTTTGCGCGATGACCGAGTAATCCTGGCGGCGGCGGGCTGGGGTAAACCCTGCATCGAGTATCAGACGCTCCATTTCCGCGGTTGTCGTTCGATGTGTCGTGTTCGCGGCGGACACCACGTTCTCCTCGATCATGAGAGATCCAAAATCGTTGCACCCGAAGCGCAAGGCTATCTGACCGATCTTCATTCCCATCGTCACCCAGCTCGACTGAAGATTCGGCACGTTGTCGAGAACAATGCGCGCGATGGCGACAGTTCGCAGATAATCCACGGCATCGGTCTTTGGCTGGTGCGACATCGTGGGCGTGTTCTCCGGCTGGAGCGGCCAGCAAATGAACGCGGTGAATCCGCCGGTTCGCGACTGCACCTCGCGCACGCGCTGCAGGTGCTCCATTCGCTCGGCCAGCGTTTCGCCCAAACCGTACATCATGGTCACCGAAGTCTTCATGCCTTCATTGTGAGCGATCTCCATGACTTCCAGCCACCGATCGGCGCCGGCCTTCTTCTTCGCGACGATATCACGCACTCTCTGAACCAGGATCTCACCACCGCCGCCAGGCACCGAATCGAGTCCCGCCTGCATCAACTCGCGGATGACGTCGCGTGCGTCCATGCGAAATACCTTGGAAAAAAAGTCGATCTCGCTCGGACTGAAGCCGTGTATGTGGATTGGATGATGCTGCTTGATGTAGCGCAGCAGCTCGAGATACCACTCGAAGGGTATGTACGGATTGTGTCCCCCCTGCATCAGAATCTGCACGGCGCCCAGAGCTTTTGCCTCGTCGATCTTCGCGCCGATCTGCTCGAATGATAGAGTGTAGCCCTCGCCATCCTTTGGCCGGCGATAAAACGCGCAGAAACCACAATCGGCAACGCATACATTCGTGTAATTGATGTTGCGGTCGACTATGTAGGTAACGATGTCATGCGGGTGCTTTGCGCGGCGTACGCGATCCGCCTCCGCTCCCAGCTCGAGCAATGGCGCGTTCGCGTAGAAATCCAGTATGTCTTTCATGAGGCCTCAGGCGGCCGAGAGAAACGCCAGCGTTCCATTGGGAACCCGGCCCGCTCCCACCAGGCGGCGAAAGAAATCCGTGAGACCGGCCAAATGCTCATACGACAGGGCGTAATCCAGGCCGGTGAGGTACTGCTCACATATTGGTATTGGAAAGCTGGTCACCTCCGATGCGTGCTCTGCTATCAATTGTATGTTTTCCAGCCCCCAGTCGCGCGAGGCAATGAGGGAAGCATGGACACCCAGCGCCTTTACCGCCGGAGCGGAGCGGCTCGCGACCCACACGGCGAACACGAATGGCAGCCCGGTCCATTGCTTCCATTCCGCTCCGAGATCGTAGACGTATGGGTGTGGCGCGATGCCGCCCAACCGCGGCGCGCTCTGCGCCTGACCGAGATAGAGCGCCGCGTCCCCGATGACGAGCCTGGCATCGCCTTCACCCTGCGAAGCCGCCCGCACATCGCTCAGCTCCGCGTTGCCCGGAACAAACTCCGGACGGCAGCACCATACATTGTCAAAGAGAAGCTGCAGCAACGCGACGCTGGTCATGGAGCTCGTGCTGACGATCACCTGCCGGCCGCCGAGTTCATCGGCCGGCACTCTGGAAAAGAGGAGGACGCTCCGAACCGGCCCATCGCATGAAATCGCGAGATTGGGCAGCAGCAGGTAGCGGTGTGATGCTCGAGCGTACTCGATTGCCGAAATCACGCTCACATCGAGCAGGCCGTTTGCCATGAGCGCGTTCAGGGCCGTGGGAACTCCGTCGACCAACGTGCCATCGAGCGGCACTATTCCCCGGTCAATCGCGCCATAAACGGGATAGCAGTTGATGTAGGGAATTCGTCCGACGCGCATGGAAGTCATGCCGCCTCCACACCGGTCTCGAACAAATCGAACGTCCGTATGGTGCGATACAGGGAATCGCGCTCGACCGGAATCTTGCCGGCGCCACGGATGAGCTTCAGAATCTCGCCGAGGGAGAGTGCCTGTGGCGTGTGAGCCCCGGCCTCATGATAGATTTTCTCCCGTACAACCGTTCCCTCGATGTCATTGACGCCGAAGCCGAGAGCCACCTGCGACAAATACGGCGTCACCATGATCCAGTGCGTCTTGATGTTCTCGATGTTGTCGAGGAAGAGGCGTCCAACGGCCAGGTTGCGAAGGTCGTCGTAGCCGGTGGTGGCCGTGCCCGTACGACCCAGGCGCTCGCCGAGCTCGTTGTGATCCGGGTGGTACGCGAGCGGTATGTACGTGAGAAAGCCGCCAGTCTCATCCTGCAAGTCGCGGAGCATTGAGAGATGACCGAGGCGATCCTCGATGGTTTCGACATGCCCGTACAGCATCGTGCAGTTGGACCGGATGCCGAGGGTGTGCGCGGCGCGGTGCACGGCAATCCAGTCCTCCGCCGCGAGCTTTCGGTCCGCGATCGTGGCGCGTACACCCCTACTGAAGACCTCGGCTCCGCCACCCGGAAGCGTGTCGAGTCCGGCATCACGGAGAGCGATCAGGACGTCCTCGACGCTCATTTTCTCGATTCGCGCTATGTGCGCGATCTCGACAGCCGTGAGCGCCTTGATATGTACATTGGGATGCCGCTCCTTCAGTCCGCGGAACATTTCGGCGTAGTAAGCGAGTCCGGCGTGCATGTCCAGTCCCCCGACAATGTGGAACTCCCGGACGTACGGATTGGACGACGCCTCCGCGTACGCCTGCTCCATGGTGTATCTGTAGGCACCGTCCTCCCTGGGGAGCCTGGCGTAGGAGCAGAAGACGCAGGTCTTGCGGAGGATGCAGACGTTAGTCGGATTGATGTGCTGATTTGCCGCGAAATACACGCGCGAGCCGTGCCGGGCCTGATTCGCCGCATCGGCGAGCGCGCCGACGCCTATCAAATCGGGTGATCGGAAAAGAGTGGCGCCGTCAGCCTGACTCAATCGATCGCCCCCGGCAAGCTTGTCAGCGATTTTCCGCAGGGCGGAATCGGAGATCAGCGACCGGTTCAGGTTCAGCTTTGCGGGCGGCGATGCCACGCGCTATTCCACGAAGCGCTTGACGGCAAGCGACACGTTGTGCCCGCCGAAACCAAAGCTGTTGCTCAGGGCAGCTGTCACGTTCCGGTCTATAGCCACATTAGGGGTATAGTTGAGGTCGCACTGCGGATCGGGTGTCGTGTAGTTGATGGTAGGCGGAATCCTTCCCTGCTGCACGGCCAGGGAGGTGATGAGAAACTCCAACGCCCCGGCGGCACCAAGCATGTGACCGGTGCAGGATTTGGTGGAGCTTACGTTCAAAGCCGGGGCGTGCTCTCCAAAGACCGCCTTGATGGCCTTCGTCTCGTTCACGTCATTGGCCGGCGTGGAAGTGCCGTGAGCATTGATGTACTGCACGTCTGCAGGCGTCAGTCCAGCATCCTCCATTGCGCGGCGCATCGCGCGTTGTGCGCCCTCGCCGTCTGGCGCCGGTGCCGTGAGATGATAGGCATCGCCCGTCATACCATACCCGGCTACCTCGGCGTAGATCCTCGCCCCGCGCTCGCGCGCATGCTCGAGCTCCTCGAGAATCACTATTCCGGCCCCTTCTCCCATGACGAAACCATCGCGGCCTGCGTCGAATGGGCGCGAGGCCGCTTCGGGATCGTCATTACGTTCTGACAGCGCTCTCATATTCGCGAAGCCGCCAATGGCCATAGCGGTCACTGTGGCCTCCGCCCCGCCCGTGATCATTACGTCCGCGTCGCCGTACTGGATGGCGCGAAAGGAGTCGCCAATGGCGTGCGCGCCCGTGGCGCATGCCGAGACCGTGGCGTAGTTCGGCCCCCTGGCGTTGAAGCGCATGGAGACTATGCCCGCGGCGATGTCGGCAATGAACATCGGGATGAAGAACGGAGAAACACCCTTTGGTCCACGCTTGCTGTACTGATCGTGCTGCTCCTCGAAGGTCTTGAGCCCTCCGATTCCGCTTCCGACAATTACGCCGGTGCGCTCCTGCGGGTAGCCTGAACCGTCGCCGAGTCCCGCGTCCTGCATGGCCTGAACCGCGGCGGCGACTGCATATTGCGCATAATGGTCCGCGCGCTTCGCTTCCTTGCGGTCCATGTATGTGCCGGCATCAAAATTCTTGACTTCCGCGGCGAAGCGCACCGCGAACCCCTCGGGATTGAATTTCGTGATCGGGCCCGCGCCCGACCTGCCGTCCAGGAGCGCCCGCCAGGTCGTCGCCACGTCGTTGCCGACGGGCGACACCGTTCCCAACCCGGTGACTACAACCCGCCGGCCAGTCACGCGCTCGTCTTCTCCCGCAAGTACGATAGTGCGTCACCGACAGTACGCATTTTCTCCGCATCTTCGTCGGGAATGTCGATGTTGAACTCCTTCTCGAACTCCATCACCAACTCGACCGTATCCAGGCTGTCCGCTCCCAGATCCTCCATGAAGCTCGCCTCATTCGTGAGCTTCTCCATCTCCACGCCCAGCTCCTTGGCGATGATGTTTTTGACCTTCTCCTCGAGTTCAGCCATGGACTTGGTCCTCAAACGGGTTAATTGTCGCGAAGCGCAGGCTGCGCCGCTCCTAAAGCTACATTACCATGCCGCCGTCCACCACGAACACCTGCCCCGTGATGTAGCCGGCATACTCCGATGCAAGAAACGCCGTCACACCAGCGATGTCGGCGGGAGTTCCCAATCGCTCCAGGGGGATCTGGGCCGACAGTGATTTTCGGGCCTCGGCGCCCAGCTCGGCCGTCATGTCGGTATCGATGAATCCCGGCGCGATGGCGTTGCAGAGAACGTTCCTCGAGGCCAGCTCTTTCGCCACTGATTTGGTGAGTCCGATGAGACCGGCCTTGCTCGCCGCGTAATTGGCCTGACCCTTGTTGCCAGTTATGCCAACGACGCTTGTGATATTTATGATTCGTCCCCAGCGCCGTTTCATCATGCCGCGGGCGGCCGCTCTGGTGGCGGCGAACGCCCCCTTCAGGTTCGCGTCCAATACAGCGTCCCAATCATCGTCCCTGATCCGCAGCATGAGATTGTCGCGCGTAATTCCGGCGTTGTTCACGAGTATGTCCACCGCTCCGAAAGCGCTCCCGACGTCTTCGACCAGGCGCGCTACCGCGCTCGAGTTAGCCACATCGGCGGCAAAACCCCGCGCGGATTCTCCGATGGCTGCCGCCGCCTCGTCAGCTCGCGCCTGATCCCGCCCAGTGACAGCGACGCGCGCACCGCAGCGCGCAAGCGTGGCGGCGATCTCTCTGCCGATACCGCGGGTACTTCCGGTGACAAGCGCGGACCGTCCGGACAGGTCGATGGAGATCATGAGATGCGCGCGAGCAGGAGCTTGACATCCGCGACGGTGCCGCAAGTCGCGGTTTCCGCTCCCGGAATAATGCGCTTGACGAGATTGGTCAGCACACTCCCGGGCCCAATCTCGATGTACAGGGAGGCGGGAAAGTCGTGGGCCAGGTTCCGCACGAGCGATGTCCAGCGCACGGGAGCGCTGAGCTGCTGTAGCAGCAAGCTCGATGCGTCGCTGGCGTCGTTCGCGGGCTGCGCGCTGACATTCGTGTAGACCGGAAACGCGACTTCGCGCATGGCGGCATTCTCGAGCGCCGCACGCAACCCGTTGCTTGCCTCTTGCATCAGAGGCGAATGGAAGGCCCCGCTAACCTTCAGGCGTAGCGCACGTTTCGCGCCCGCTTCCTTCGCTGCCGCCATTGCACGATCGACCGCTGCTACCTCGCCAGAGATCACGAGCTGATCCGGTGAATTGTAGTTGGCGGGAACAACGACACCGTCAGCACTCGATGCCTGCCTGCAAGCTTCCTCCACGCCGGCTTCGCTCAGTCCGATTATGGCCGCCATCGCACCCGGTCGCCGAACGCCGCTTTCGAGCATGAGCTCTCCCCGCCGCCGCACCAGTCTGGCCGCTTTTCCGATCTCGAGGGCACCCGCCGCATGGTACGCCGTAAACTCACCCAGCGAGTGTCCCGCCGCCGCGCGCACGTGCGGCGCCAGGTTCTCGCGCGTGACCGCCCACACGGCCGCGCCATGGGCCAGAAGCGCGGGCTGCGCGTTCTGCGTTGAAGTGAGGTCCTCCTCACGACCATGGAAGCAGAGCGTGCTGATTTCGATGCCGAGCGCGCGGTCGACGGCATGAAAGACCTCGCGAGCCGCGGGATACTCCGCTGAGAGGTCCGCGCCCATGCCTGGCCTTTGCGATCCCTGCCCTGGGAACAGGAGAATAACGTCCATGAATCCGATGACTCAGAATCGAACTACCATCGATGCCCACGTGAAGCCTGCGCCAAAGGTCACCATCAGCACTGTCGCTCCCGGTCCTATTTGTCCGCGTTCCAGAGCCTCATCAAGCGCGATCGGGATGGATGCGGACGATGTGTTGCCGAAGCGGTCCACATTCACATACACCTTGTCCATTGGAATATCGGCGTGCCTGGCGGTCGCCTCGATGATGCGCACGTTAGCCTGGTGCGGGATCATCATGTCGATATCATTACCGGTGAGGTTCGCGGCCTCGAGAGCCCGGTCTGCTGCTTCGGACATCGACCGCACCGCCGCCTTGAACACTTCCCGCCCCGCCATTTTCATCAGGTGACTCCTGTCGGTGAGAACCGCTTCCGACATGGGCAGGCTGGCGCCGCCAGCGGGGCGAAACAGCAATTCGGCGAGCGTACCGTCGCTGCGCATGAAGCTGGACAGGATTCCGCGGTTATTTCTGGATTTCTGAAGAATGGCCGCGCCGGCTCCATCGCCGAACAAGACACATGTGGAACGGTCGGTCCAGTCGACGATCGCACTCATCTTTTCGGCGCCGATGACCAGTATCGTTTCCGCCGATCCGTTCAGGATCAACCCCTCGCCCACATTGAGGCCGTACAACCATCCGGAACAAGCGGCGGAAATATCAAACGCCGAGGCGCGCTTCGCGCCAAGCTCCGCCTGAATGTCTACCGCCGTCGAAGGAAGCAAGCGATCCGGCGTGGCCGTACTGAGAATGATGACATCGAGTTCGTCCGGCGGCACTCGCGCGCGCCGCATGGCCTCGCGCGCCGCTCCCGCGGCCATGCCACACGTCGTTTCACCATCCTGCGCGATGTGGCGCTCGGCGATTCCGGTTCGCTCGATGATCCACTCGTGCGAGGTGTCGAGGCCCATCTTCGAGAAGTCGTGATTCGTGAGAATTTTCGACGGAACCGACCTTCCGGTACCGGAAAATTGCGCATACGGGCGGCTCACGCCTCTTCTCGGCTGTTTTGCATGAGGCGTTTCCCGATGTGGTCGGTCATTTGTGATTCCACCGCGCGCAAAGCCACTACAATCGCGTTCTTGATTGCGCGCGGAGACGACGCACCATGGCAGATGACGCTCACGCCTTTCACGCCTAGCAGAGGTGCGCCCCCCACCTCCGAAGGATCGAATTGCCGAAGGCTAGGCTCGATCTTTCGCCAGTCTATGCCCGCCTTTTTTTTCAGAATCGCGAGCATTAGAGGGGCTACTGATTCATAGAACTTGAGCAGGACGTTTCCGACGAACCCGTCGCATACCACCACGTCCACCGGCCCGCGATGGTTTTCGCCCTGCAGAACGTCACGGCCTTCCACGTTTCCCGCAAAATTCAGGTCCGCTTTCCTGAGAAGTTGATGCGCCTCCTTGACCGCGGCATTCCCCTTCTCCGGTTCTTCCCCGATGCTGAGCAATCCCACAGCGGGGTTGGACCTTCCGAGCAGATCTTCGGCGTATACGGTGCCGAGCCGGGCGAACTGCACGAGCTCGTCTGGCGAGCAGTCGACGTTCGCTCCCGCATCCAGCATTACGACGGGGTTACGCGCAGTCGGAAGTATGGTGCCGATAGCCGGCCGTGTTAATCCCGAGTGAAGTTTGAAAAGAACCATCGACGCGGCCATTTGCGCGCCAGTGCTCCCCGCCGAAACGAACGCGTCCGATTTGCCGGTTGTCTGCAGCGTAAGCCCGACCATCATGGAGCTTTTCGGCTTTCCGCGAATGACGGCCGCGGGCTTGTCAGTCATCGAAATGACATCGGGCGCTTCGATGATCTCCAGGCGCTCGCGGGCGTTGACGGTGTTGGCGAAGTTACCAGCCAACTCCGCGTCGAGCTGCTTTCGGATGACGTCGCTGCGGCCGACGAGCTGAATTGAGTGCACCTGGCTGAGCTCGCTCAGGGCGGAGAGAGCGCCCGCGATCGTCGCCTGGGGTGCATGGTCCCCCCCCATGGCGTCCAACGCGATGCGCGCCAAGCTAGCCCTCCCTGGCTGCTACCCGCTGCTCTCCGGCGTAGTATCCGCACTCAGCGCACACGCGGTGCGGGCGCTTCATGCTCTGGCAGCGGGGACACCGCTGAATGGCTATTGCGGGAGCTATCTTATGTGTGTTACGGGCGCGCTTTTTCCGCTTTGATGTACGGCGCTTCGGGACGGCCACTGAGTATCAATCAATTAGAAAGGTGAGACCTCTCGTTTCCATCGGAGCACAAAGTACGTAACGCACCCAAGCGGCTGTCACTTTCGGGCGGGCATTCGCACGCACCGGTGTTCACGTCCGCTCCGCAGCGCGGACAGATTCCCGCGCAATCATCCCGGCAGACTGCGTAGGTTGGCACACCAAGCAGCCATTGCTCACGTACCGCAGGCCGGAGGTCGATATCCCGGGCTCGTGGCCCGATCTGAAATACGTCCGGGTCATCTTCGTCGTCTGGCAGCGACTCCGAGAAGATCAAATTAACATTTTCTGCAACCAACATGTTGAGCGGCACAAGGCAGCGGCGGCAAAGAACGTCGGCGCGTCCCTCGATTCGACCGCTCCAGTAGAAGCGATCAGCGCCGGCTCGAGACAATCGTCCCGTTACGTGCACGGAATCTACGGGCAGATCGTCGCCATCCTGCCATACAGAATCGTCTGGCGATAGCCATCCATCCACAGCGGCGGCCCGCGCTTCCAGCGCCCGTACGTCAAAGGACAGCATAGCCACGAAACTTACCGCTCGGCGACAGTTCGGTCAAGTCTCAAACTGCCAGAGAGTTACGTGAGATGCTGGTGATCATTAGTAAGGCCAGCGAGCAAGCATCTGCCTGAGTTCGTCACGATGGTTGGTTTCATCCGCGATGATATTATCGAATTCCGACGCCAGGCCGTGCTCATCTGCGGCTTCCGCCTGCTCGCGACGCTTTACATACCGGGCTAGTGTGGCAATCTCGGCCTCCAGAGCTGTCTCAAGCATCTCCCTGGCCTCCATTACGACCTTCACTGGCGCCGCGGAGCCCGACGGAGTTCCCCCCATAGCGGAAATCTTGTCCGCGAGAATCTGCGCGTGAGCGAGTTCCTCGGGAATCTCGTTCGCGAAAAAAGTACGGAGCTCCTGCCTGTAGGGTCCCTGAACCATGCTGGCGTACAGCCGGTACATGATTACAGCCTGGAACTCACCGCGGAGATCCTCGTTCAGGCCATCAATGAGCTGTTCCATGGCGGTATCCGGCATTCGCTGTCCCTGTAAAGGTTAATTTTGGATCGCGTCTACTTGCCACGCCGCCAATAAATCCACGTCGCTAAAAAAGAAGCGGATTTCCCTTTCCGCGTTCTCGTCCGAATCCGAGGCATGAATCGCGTTTCGCTCCTTGGATTCCGCGTACAGCTTTCGAACCGTCCCGTCCCTGGCCTCCTTCGGATCGGTGGCACCGATCGCGTCGCGAAGCGCAAGCACCGCGTTGTCCCTCTCGAGCACTAGCGGCATGCACGGGCCGGAAGTCATGAAGGCCGTGAGAGGCGCGAAGAATGGACGCTCCCTGTGCACTCCATAGAAGGCGCCCGCCTGCGGCTGAGCGAGGCGTAGCATGCGTGAGGCCCTGACCTTGAAGCCGCTCGACTCCAGGAGCGCTAAGATCTTTCCAGCCTTGCCGCTTTCGAGCGCATCCGGCTTGATGATGGCGAGTGTACGTGTACCTGGCATATGTTCAGGTTCCTATGAGTTTGCGGATGATGTCGCCTCGAGTAAGGAAGCCGACGACGCGGCCATTGCGCACAACGGGTACGCCTTCGACATCCTTGTTGGTCATTATTGACGCGACTTCTGCAAGTGGCTGTTCCGGAGCCACGCAGAGCACCTGCCGCGTCATCGCATCGCGAACCGAGCGGCGCGCATTCGCGATGCCGGGCGCCGCGCGTGACAATGGCCCGCCCTGCAGATAGCTGCCCAGCAGATGGCGCATTAGCTCGCGCTCGCTGAGCATGCCCACAAGC
>JBPCJT010000079.1:0-4623 GCA_051005015.1 Gemmatimonadaceae bacterium
CGCGCGCCGCGCACGAGCAGCGGAACGCGTTCGCGCGAATGGTCGGTCGACGGCGTGGTGGGATCGTTGCCGTGATCAGCGGTCAGGAAGAGCAGATCGTCCTCGGCGAGTGCGGACTCCAGGGCCGGAATGGCTCGGTCGAAGGCGCGGAGTCCTTCGTAGAACCCCGTGACGTCGTTTCGGTGCCCCCAGAGCTGGTCGAAATCTACAAGGTTGGCAAAGAGGAGCCCACCGTCCATCTCGGAAAGCGCGCGGTGGATGGCTGTAATGCCCTGCGCGTTGCTGGGTACATGCTCCGAACATATTGCCCGGTTTGCGAACAAATCGTCCACCTTGCCAACACCCCTGCGGGGAATGCCGCACTTCTGGAGCGCGTCGAGCAGCGTCTCGCCCGGGGGAGCGATTGAGAAATCCTTTCGGCGCGCAGTGCGCGAGTAATTGCCCTCGCGACCGTCGAACGGCCGCGCGATAACACGCGAAACAGCGTGTGGTGCCACCAACAGCTCGCGCGCAACGATGCACGCCGTGTAGAGCTCAACGACTGACACGACATCTTCATGAGCCGCCACTTGAAAAACGGAGTCGGCGGACGTGTACACAATCCACGCTCCCTTCCGTACATGCTCGACGCCGTAGCGTCCAATAACGTCGGTGCCGCTCCCCGCGATGTTTCCAATTACCGCCCGGCCGGTTCGCCGCTCGAACTCGGCGATGATGTCATTTGGAAAACCGTCGGGATAGGTTGGAAATGGCGCCGTGAGATGCACTCCGGCGATCTCCCAGTGCCCCGCCGTGCTGTCCTTGCCCGCGCTTCGTGGCGTCATCATCCCCCAGGCACCGACGGGATCGGCAATTCGACGGGCACCTTGAAGAGACCTGATGCACCCAAGCCCGGCGACCTCGAGATTTGGCAAATCCAGCCCGCCTACGGCGGCCGCAAGGTTACCGAGGGTATCGCTGCCGACGTCGCCGTAAGCCGCCGCATCCGGCGCCTCACCGATGCCCACGCCATCGAGCACGAGTATCACGGCTCGGCGGCTCAAGAGTCACGTCCGCGGTACACGCGAGGAAGTCGGGCGCGAAGGCCCGTCAGTAACTCGTACGGAGACATGTCGGCTTCCCGCGCTACAGCTTCTACCGTGAGAGGATGGTTTCCCGCCTCACTGGAACCATATCGCTCGTCCTCACCGGCTCCGATAAACATCGCAACATCCCCCAGTTCGCACGACACGTCGGTTACGTCGAGCATTGTCATGTCCATCGTCACCAGGCCGGCCACTGGAGCGCGTTTGCCGTTGAGAATGGCGCTACCGCTATTGCTGAGCGCTCGGCGGTACCCATCCGCATAGCCAATCGCGAACGTGGCAATGCGCCGGCGGCCGACTGCGCGGTAAGTAGCATCATAACTGACAGTTTCACCGTTTTCGACGAAGCGGAGATCTACAAGTCGCGCCAGCACGCTCACGACGGGTCGCGGTTGAACACTCGCCCCTTCGCCGCTCCCCACGCCGTAAAGAAAGATTCCAGGCCTGACGAGACTCCAGCGGCTACGCTGGCGGCGCACGATCGCGGCTCCGTTCTCACAATGCAGGAGTGTCGGTATGGCGGGGAGCAGCTTGAGAGCCTCGTCGAAGCGCCGTTCCTGCTCTTCGGAGGAACCATCGTTACGTTCCGATGAGTGGAAGTGCGTACAGGCTCCTTCGGGGGGAAAGGACTCGAGCAGCTCACGCAACGCCGGCAGGTCGCTCGGGCGCGCACCGGCGCGAGACATACCGGTATCGATGCCGAGATGGTAGTTCGAGGGCGTGGCTGAGGCGGGAGGCGGGAGGCGGGAGGTGCTTGCTGCTGGTGGCGCCCCTCCACGAGAGATTTCGGTCATCCATCTCAAAATGGCAGCGCGCGACGAGAGCACTGGGGTAAGGCGAGCTTTGCGAGCAGTGGGGAGATCGTCAACCAATAATGGTGGAAACACCAGGATGGGACGCTCGATGCCGGCATCGCGCAGTTCCGCTCCCTCTTCAGTAGTAGCCACGCCATAGCCCCAGGGATGCAGTCGTTCGAGCGCGCACGCGACCGGAACCGCACCAAGGCCGTACGCGTCCGCCTTCACCATGGGCAGGAGCGGTACCCCTGCCAGTCTGGCGAGAGTGGCTCCATTGTGCTGTAACGCGCCGAGGTCGATTTCGACCCAGGCGCGCGTGGTATCCTTCGGCAATTGACGCGTCATTCAAGTGGCTGGTAGTATACCGCCACGGGAGATGATAATGCAAGACAAACTCACGCTTGAAGATACGCTTGCTTTGATGCGCGACCTTAGGAAGCGTTGCGAGTGGGATGCCGCCCAGACCCACGCGTCTCTGCGACCATATCTTATAGAGGAGGCGCACGAGCTGGACGATTCCCTCCGCACAGGGGATGACCGGCAGATTCGCGAGGAGCTCGGGGATCTCCTCTTGCAGGTTCTCTTCCATGCGGTGGTGGCTGAGGAGCGCGGCGCGTTTGACATACACGACGTTGCCGCATCGCTCATCTCCAAAATGAAAACGCGCCATCCCCACCTTTTTTCTGACGGTGCACGCGAGCCATGGGAACGGATGAAAGCAGAGGCCCGGAATTCCATCGAGGAAGGTTTACCGGCTGGATTGCCTTCGTTGCATCGCGCTCACCGCCTGCAAGACCGCGCCGCAGGGGTGGGATTCGACTGGCCCGATGTAACCGGGCCCGCGGCGAAAGTAGAAGAGGAGCTTTCCGAAGTGCGCGAGCAACTGGACCTGCAACCAGTTGGGAAAGTTTTGCACGACGGTCCCGTGCACGATGGCCGGCATGCTAGACTCGAGAGCGAACTGGGTGACCTCCTGTTCGCGGTGGTGAATCTCTGCCGGAAAGCCGGCGTTCATGCCTCGCTCGCGCTGGACAGGGCGAACGCCAAATTCGCGCGCCGCTTCGGGGCGATAGAGCTCCTGGCGCTCCAGCGTGGGCTGGACGTAAACTCGGCGGGTCTTGAGGCGCTGGACGCGCTGTGGGAAGAGGCCAAGGAAGCGGAGTGAGCCTCAGGGCCTCAATCTGTTCATCAGCCTCGGAAATGCGATCGTCTCCCTCAGATGCGGCAAACCGCAAATCCACGCAACGGTTCGCTCGAGCCCCAACCCGAATCCCGCGTGCGTGAATGTGCCGTATTTCCGTAGATCCAGGTACCAACCGTATGCATCCAGAGGCAGTCCCTCTTCCGTGATTCGCGCGAGAAGCCTGTCATAGTTGTCTTCACGCTGGCTTCCGCCAATGATCTCACCATAACCTTCGGGCCCCAGGCAATCGTTGCACAGGACTGTGCGCGGATCGTCCGGATTTTCCTTCATGTAGAAGGCCTTCGCCTCCTTGGGGTAGTTGAAAACGAAGATCGGGAGATCGTAGTCCGCGGCCAGTAACGTTTCGTCCTCGGCCCCCAGATCGTCGCCCCATTGCACCGTGCTTCCTTTTTTCTGGAGCGTGATCACGGCATCGCTGTAATTGATTCGCGGAAAGGGGGGCTTCACGCGTTCCAGGGCACTCGTAACGCGCTCCAGCTCATTCAGCTCGTTCGCCGCTCGATCCAGAGCACGCCGAACGATATACGACACGAAATCTTCCTGCAGCGCCATGTTCGCGTCTGAATCATTCCAGGCAACTTCCGGCTCGATCATCCAGAACTCGGTGAGATGCCGGCGAGTTTTCGATTTTTCGGCGCGAAAGGTGGGTCCGAAAGTATATATCTTGCCTAGTGCGGCTGCGGCAGCCTCACCGTAAAGCTGTCCCGTCTGCGCCAGATACGCATTGCCTTCATCGAAGTATTCCGTCGCAAAAAGTCCGGATCGCTCGCCGATCGCGGCTGTCAGGATCGGGGTATCAACGCGGACGAACTGACGCTCGTAGAAGAAGTCATGGATCGCCTGCTCGATTTCGTGGCGGACGCGCGCGATGGCGACCTGTTTTCGGCTCCTCAACCACAAATGCCGGTGATCCAGAAGAAAATCGATTCCGTGTTCCTTGTTCTGAATGGGGTAGTCGAGCGGACTTTCGCCGATGAGGCGGAGGTCGGAGACACCCATCTCTACGCCGCCGGGCGCGCGCGCGTCTGCGCGAATTTCTCCGGCCACGCTGATCGAAGCTTCAACCGTCAATTGCCCGAACGTCTCCCAACATTCGGCCGGCACCGTGCTCTTCACGATAACGCATTGAAGAACACCACTTCCATCACGCACGACCACGAAGGCAACTTTGCCTGACGAGCGGATATGCGTCACCCAGCCACGGACAGTAGCGGTCTGCCCGACAACACCTTGCAGACCGCTGATGCTCACAGATGAGAATGTCATTGATTGATCTAGGGTTACGTGGCTGGGCGGGCAAGCTATGGGCGCTGCTAATCACTGTCAACGTTCTCGGATGCAGTGGCGTGAAGCGGCACGTTCCGCGCGATGGCGTAAACGATGTGCGCGGCTATCCTGGCCAGCGCTCGGACAGCGGTCCTTTGCCAGCGCCAATCTCCGGCGATCCTCGCGTCGCGTGGCGTGCGATTGCGGGACGAGGCACCGTTGGCGCGCCCGCGATCGGAGACCGGGTCATAGCTATCGCCACCATCGACAG